>NZ_JAJMLX010000410.1 GCF_020991325.1 Bordetella petrii
GGCGGCCGCCTCCAGGCTTGCCAAGGCCGCGGGGTCGCACCAGACGCCGGCCACCCGCAGCGGCGCGGCGGCTACTTTGGCCTTGGCCCGCAGAATGAACATGGACAAGCGTTTCGCCAGGGCATCGGCCAGGTCGCGGCGCACCAGGCCATACAACTGGGGCGCGTCGGCGGCGCTGTGCGGGGCCGCGACGGGCAGGGCGCGCCATAGCACCAGGGTGGCCAGCAAGCGGCCCTTGGCCGTGCAGTAGCCGCCCAGGCGGGCGGCATCGGGCGGCAGGCCGGTAACATCCTGCGTCAACTGCCCATGCAGGAACGGCAGGGCATCGGCCCCGGATGCCGCAATGACGGCATAGTCGGGCAGGGCGGCACAGAACGCCGAACCTTCGGTCCGGGCGGGAATCGAATCAAAGAAAGCGTGCATGGCAGAAGCGGTGCGCATAGAGTGGGGCGCCGACGCGGCGCCCGATCCAGCCATGATACCCGGCATGGCCGGCGGCCCGGCGCAATTCCGCACCCGCAACAGGGCCGGCTCGATCGGCCGCGATCCATTAAACTGCGCTCTCTTATGAAAAAGTTCAGCTTCTATTTTCTGTTGGCCTGCCTGATGGCCGTGCTGCTGGCGGCCCTGGCGGCCGGCGGCGCCTGGGCCTGGATGAACCGCTCGCTGGAGCTTCCGGCCGACAAAGTGGAATTCATCGTCGCGCCGGGCAGTACTCCGCGCGCGGTGGCGCGCGCCATGTCCGATGCCGGCATTCCCATCTGGGAAGAAGGCTTCACCTGGATGGCGCGGCTGTCCGAACGCGACAAGCTGATCAAGGCGGGCGGCTACGAAGCGCGCACGGGCGATTCCCCCTGGCAATTGCTCGACCGCCTGGCGCGCGGCGACATGGTGCAGCGGCAAATCACCTTGCTCGAGGGCTGGACTTTCCGGCAGATGCGCGAGGCCGTGCGCGGCAACCCCGATATCAAGCAGACGCTGGGCGATATCAGCGACGAAGCCCTGATGGCCCGGCTGGGGTCCGATATCAAGCAGCCCGAAGGCCTGTTCTTTCCGGACACCTATGTCTTCACGCCCGGCACGACCGATTTCGACTTGTTGCGCCGCGCCTACCAGCAAGGGCAGCAGGTGCTGGCCGACGTCTGGGCGGAACGCCAGCCCGGTCTGCCCCTGGATTCGCCCTACCAGGCGCTGGTGCTGGCTTCTATTGTCGAGAAAGAAACAGGCCATGGGCCCGAACGCAACCGGGTGGCGGGCGTATTCATCAACCGGCTGCGGCTGGGCATGCTGCTGCAAACCGATCCCACCGTGATCTACGGCATGGGCGAACGCTATCAGGGGCGCATCCGGCGCGCCGACCTGCAAGCCGACACCCCCTGGAACACCTACACACGCACCGGCCTGCCGCCCACGCCCATCGCGGCGTCCGGCCGGGCTTCTCTACTGGCGGCGGTGCAGCCCGAACACCATAAATACCTGTACTTTGTTTCGCGCGGCAATGGCACCAGCGAGTTCTCGGCGAACCTGACCGAGCACAACCGCAACGTGGCGCGCTACATTCTGGGCCGTAACCAATGACCGCACGCGGACGCTTCATTACCCTGGAAGGCGTGGATGGCGCAGGCAAGAGTACCCATGCGGGCTGGATCGCCGACACGCTGCGCGCCATGGGGCACACCGTGGTTGCCACGCGCGAACCGGGCGGCACGCCGCTAGGCGAAACCTTGCGCGGCCTGGTGCTGTCCGAATCCATGACACTGGATACGGAAACCCTGCTGATGTTCGCGGCGCGCAGCGAACACCTGGCGCAAGTGATCGAGCCCGCCCTGGCGCGCGGTGACTGGGTCGTGTGCGACCGCTATACCGATGCCACCTACGCTTACCAGGGCGGAGGCCGGCAATTGGGCGCCGATCGCGTTGCCGTGCTCGAACAATGGATGCAACCGGCGCTGCAACCGGACCGCACGTGGTTGTTCGACGTGCCGCTGGAACTGGCGCGCGCCCGCCTGGCCGATGCCCGGCAGCCCGACCGTTTCGAAAGAGAAGAGGCCGCGTTCTTCGAGCGCACCCGCGCCGCCTACCATGCGCGGGCGGCGGCGCAGCCTGGGCGCATCCACATCGTGGATTCCAGCCAGCCCATGGAACAGGTGCGCGCCCAGTTGTACGCCGAACTGCAGGCCATGGCCCGGAGCGCACCATGAGCGCGGCCGGGTTCCTGCCCTGGCAGCACGACATCGCGCGTACCTGGCTGGCCGGGCGCGAGCGTTTCGCGCATGCCTGGCTGGTGCATGGCACGGCGGGCATAGGCAAGGTGGAGTTCGCATCGGCGGCCGCCGCGAGTTTGCTGTGCGAATCGCCGAGCGGCCACCTGGCTTGCGGGCAGTGTCCCGCCTGTGCCTGGGTGGCCAGCGGCAATCACCCCGACTTGCGGCGCATCCGTCCCGAAGCCGTGGCGTTGCAGGAAGGCGCTGACGCGGCCGATGGCGCCGACGACGCCGAGCCGTCCGGCGGCGGCACGGCCAAGCGCGCGCCCTCGAAAGAAATACGCATCGACCAGATCCGGGCGCTGGAATCCTGGTTCAACACCGCCACGCACCGCGGCGGCTGGCGCGTGGCATTGCTGTATCCCGCGCAGGCCTTGAATGTGATCTCTGCCAACGCCTTGCTCAAGGTGCTGGAAGAGCCGCCCGCCAATACGGTGTTCCTGCTGGTGGCCGATGCGCCCGACCGCCTGCTGCCCACACTGGTGTCCCGGTGCCGGCGCCTGCCCTTGCCGGGCCCCGACGCCGCGCAGGCGCTGCAGTGGCTGCAAGAGCAGGGGGTGTCCGCCGCGCCC
>NZ_JAJMLX010000411.1 GCF_020991325.1 Bordetella petrii
TCGTGCAGGTCGGAACTTACCCGACAAGGAATTTCGCTACCTTAGGACCGTTATAGTTACGGCCGCCGTTTACCGGGGCTTCGATCAAGAGCTTGCACCCCATCACTTAACCTTCCGGCACCGGGCAGGCGTCACACCCTATACGTCGACTTTCGTCTTGGCAGAGTGCTGTGTTTTTAATAAACAGTCGCAGCCACCGATTCTCTGCGACCCCATCGAGCTCGGCGCGCAGGCGCCTCACCCTACCGGGGTATACCTTCTCCCGAAGTTACGGTATCAATTTGCCGAGTTCCTTCTCCTGAGTTCTCTCAAGCGCCTTGGAATATTCATCCCGTCCACCTGTGTCGGTTTGCGGTACGGTCTCGTACAGCTGAAGCTTAGAGGCTTTTCTTGGAACCACTTCCAATCACTTCGCAGAACATGTCTGCTCGTGCCGCACCCTTGAATCACGCGCCCGGATTTGCCTAAAGCGCCTTCTCTAATGCAGCAACAGGGACTTCCAACACCCTGATGACCTTCCGCGATCCGTCCCCCCATCGCACTGTACGACGGTGCGGGAATATTAACCCGCTTCCCATCAGCTACGCATCTCTGCCTCGCCTTAGGGGCCGACTCACCCTGCGCCGATGAACGTTGCGCAGGAAACCTTGGACTTACGGCGAGGGGGCTTTTCACCCCCTTTATCGCTACTCATGTCAGCATTCGCACTTCTGATACCTCCAGCAGCCTTTACAAGCCACCTTCGCAGGCTTACAGAACGCTCTCCTACCGCGTGTACAAAGTACACACCCGCAGCTTCGGTTTATCGCTTGAGCCCCGTTACATCTTCCGCGCAGGACGACTCGATCAGTGAGCTATTACGCTTTCTTTAAAGGATGGCTGCTTCTAAGCCAACCTCCTGACTGTCTATGCCTTCCCACTTCGTTTCCCACTTAGCGATAATTCGGGACCTTAGCTGGCGGTCTGGGTTGTTTCCCTCTTGAGTCCGGACGTTAGCACCCGGTGCTCTGTCTCCCAAGCTGGACTTGCGGGTATTCGGAGTTTGCCATGGTTTGGTAAGTCGCCATGACCCCCTAGCCATAACAGTGCTCTACCCCCCGCAGTCATACTTGAGGCACTACCTAAATAGTTTTCGGAGAGAACCAGCTATTTCCAGATTTGTTTAGCCTTTCACCCCTATCCACAGCTCATCCCCTAGTTTTTCAACACTAGTGGGTTCGGTCCTCCAGCACGTGTTACCGTGCCTTCAACCTGGCCATGGGTAGATCATCTGGTTTCGGGTCTACACCCAGCGACTGATTCGCCCTATTCGGACTCGCTTTCGCTACGCCTTCCCTATTCGGTTAAGCTCGCCACTGAATGTAAGTCGCTGACCCATTATACAAAAGGTACGCCGTCACCCCATAAAGAGGCTCCGACTGTTTGTATGCATACGGTTTCAGGATCTATTTCACTCCCCTTCCGGGGTTCTTTTCGCCTTTCCCTCACGGTACTGGTTCACTATCGGTCGATCACGAGTATTTAGCCTTGGAGGATGGTCCCCCCATCTTCAGACAGGATTTCACGTGTCCCGCCCTACTTCTCTTACGCCTAGTTCCACAAACCAGATTTCGTCTACAGGGCTATCACCTGCTACGGCCGGACTTTCCATTCCGTTCGACTACCTGATCTGCTAAATCGTAAAGGCTCTTCCGATTTCGCTCGCCACTACTTTCGGAATCTCGGTTGATGTCTTTTCCTCGAGTTACTGAGATGTTTCAGTTCACCCGGTTCGCTTCCTCTGGCCTATGTATTCAGCCAGGGATACCGCCTTACAGCGGTGGGTTTCCCCATTCGGACATCTGCGGATCAAAGCTTGTTTGCCAGCTCCCCGCAGCTTTTCGCAGGCTACCACGTCCTTCTTCGCCTGTGATCGCCAAGGCATCCACCATATGCACTTAGTCGCTTGATCCTATAACACTACCGTCTTATAGGACGCTGATATGTTTCGCGTTTGTGCCGTTCATAAGTTTCAAAGCAGCCCAATCAATTCCTTGATCAGACCTTGAGACTTGGAACAAATCTAATGCAATCACAACCCGTGCCCATGGTTCATCGGCCGCAGCCGACTACTTCATGCACACTTTCGTTGTGCTTCTTCCTAATTGTTAAAGAACATGTATAGCTTCATCGGGACAAAACCCAATGCATAAGACTGAACCACTCAGCCCTATGCACTGACTTCTGCTTCAATGGTGGAGGTGAACGGGATCGAACCGATGACATCCTGCTTGCAAAGCAGGCGCTCTCCCAGCTGAGCTACACCCCCATACCCCAACACGGCAACAACCCCCCGCATCGCGATACCTGGTGGGTCTGGTTGGATTCGAACCAACGACCCCCGCCTTATCAAGACGGTGCTCTAACCGACTGAGCTACAGACCCAAAAACCCTCTTCGGATCAGCAGTCTACCGATCGCAGCCCAGGGAGGTGTCTGCCCCCTCAACCCGCGCTCACAACCGATCCCGGCTACACATACAAACAACCGATAAGCGTGGACACTTAAGCAATACAGCTAAGCTCTTAAAGGAGGTGATCCAGCCGCACCTTCCGATACGGCTACCTTGTTACGACTTCACCCCAGTCATGAATCCTACCGTGGTAATCGCCCCCCTTGCGGTTAGGCTAACTACTTCTGGTAAAACCCACTCCCATGGTGTGACGGGCGGTGTGTACAAGACCCGGGAACGTATTCACCGCGACATGCTGATCCGCGATTACTAGCGATTCCGACTTCACGCAGTCGAGTTGCAGACTGCGATCCGGACTACGATCGGGTTTCT
>NZ_JAJMLX010000412.1 GCF_020991325.1 Bordetella petrii
ACCGCCGGGCCAAGGCGGCCCGTGCCGGCCGCGAAAGGCCGCCAGGGCTGCTGTAAAGGCGGGGCACGGCGGCCGGGGCCGGCATTGTCGCCGGCAGGACAAAATGGCGCCATGAATCCGGCGTAAGATGGCGGACGCAGGTTTACGTTTACGTTAACGTCATGCAAAATCGGCGCATGGCGGGCGCGGCGGTTCACAAGACGGCCGTGGCGCCTTCAAGACCGACCAACAGGAGACAACGCCGTGGATCTGGAACTGACCGACGAGCAGCGCGCCTTCGCCCAGGCCGCGCGCGATTACGCCCAGGGTGAACTGGCCCCGCACGCCGCCCACTGGGACGCCGAAGGCATTTTTCCGCGCGAGGCCTTCGCGCGCGCGGGTGAACTGGGTTTCTGCGCCATCTATGCCGCCGAAGACATCGGCGGGCTGGGCCTGCCCCGGCTGGACGCCACCCTGGTGTTCGAGGAAATGGCGGCCGTCGACCCTTCCACCACGGCATTTCTCACCATTCACAACATGGCCACCTGGATGGTGGGCCAATGGGGGCAGCCCGCGCTGCGCGAAAGCTGGGGGCCCTTGCTGGCCAGCGGCCAGAAACTCGCCTCGTACTGCCTGACCGAGCCCGGCGCGGGCTCGGACGCGGGCTCGCTGTCCACGCGGGCCCAACCCGACGGCGACGATTACGTCCTGAATGGGGCCAAGGCGTTCATATCTGGCGGCGGCGATACCGATCTGCTGGTGGTTATGGCGCGCACCGGCGGCGACGGGCCGGGGGGCGTCAGCGCCTTTGCCGTGCCGGCCGATAGCGCCGGCATCAGTTACGGCCGCAAGGAAGAAAAAATGGGCTGGAACAGCCAGTCTACGCGGCCGATCACGTTCGAGAACGTGCGCGTGCCCGCGGCCAACAGGCTGGGCAGCGAAGGCGAAGGCTTCAAGATAGCCATGAAAGGGCTGGACGGCGGCCGCATCAACATCGGCACCTGCTCGGTGGGCGCCGGACAGGGCGCGTTGGACGCGGCGCGGCGCTACATGGACGAGCGCCGCCAGTTCGGCCGCCGCCTGGCCGAATTCCAGGCCCTGCAATTCAAGCTGGCCGACATGGCCACGCACCTGGTGGCGGCGCGCCAAATGGTGCGCCTGGCTGCCTGCAAGCTCGATGCGGGGTCGCCGGACGCAGGCACCTATTGCGCCATGGCCAAGCGCTTCGCCACCGACATGGGCTTCCAGGTGTGCCTTGACGCCCAGCAGATCCATGGCGGCTATGGGTACTTGCGCGACTACCCGCTGGAGCGCCTGGTGCGCGATACTCGCGTACACCAGATACTCGAGGGCACGAACGAAATCATGCGCGTGATCGTGGCCCGCCAACTGCTCGAGAAAGGAGCCGACATCCGATGAACGCCCCCGTGCTGTTCGAAGAAAAAACCGCCGCCAATGGCATGCGGCTGGGTTTCGCCACCCTGAATTCACCGCAAACGCTCAATGGGCTGTCGCTCGAGATGGTCGACCTGCTGGCCCAGCGCCTGGAAGCCTGGACACATGACGCCGGCTTGGCGCTGGTGGTGCTGCAAGGGGCGGGCGGCAAGGCCTTCAGCGCCGGCGGCGACCTGCACGGCCTGTACCGCAGCATGCAGGAACACCAGGGGCAGGGCGCCTGGGCCAACACGCACGCGCGCACTTTCTTCGAACACGAATACCGGCTCGACTACCTCATCCATACGTATCCCAAGCCCATTCTGTGCTGGGGCCACGGCATCGTCATGGGCGGCGGCGTGGGGCTGATGATGGGCGCCAGCCACCGGGTGGTCAGCGAAACTTCGCGCATTGCCATGCCCGAGATTTCCATCGGCCTGTTTCCGGACGTGGGCGGCAGCTGGCTGCTCAACCGCATGCCGGGCCGCACCGGCCTGTTCCTGGCCCTGACGGGCGCGCAACTGAACACGTCCGATGCCTTTTTTGCCGGCATCGCCGATTTCCGCCTCGACTCCGCCACTTGGCCGGCCTTCGAGCAGGCGCTGCTCGACACCCCCTGGGCCGGCCAGGCCGGCGGCCCGGGCGATGGCTCACTGCCCCCCCGCGCCATCAACGACGGCCTGCTGCGGCGCGCCTTGCTGGCGCACGAGCCGGCCGCGCCGCTGAATCCCGGGCCGCTGCGCCAGCATTCGTTCCAGATCAACAATCTGTGCAGCGGCAACGACCTGGCCGAAATCCATGGCGCGCTGGCCGAATTGAAAGACAACCCCGACCCCTGGCTGGCGCGGGCCGCGGCCACCATGCTGGCCGGCTCGCCGGGTTCAGCCCGGCTGGCCTTCGCCCTGCAGCAGCGCACCCGGCTGCGCTCGCTGGCCGATGTCTTTCGCACCGAATACGTGGCCGCGCTGGCCTGCACGGTGCAGGGCGATTTCGCCGAAGGCATACGCGCGTTGCTCATCGACAAAGACAAGCAGCCAAAATGGAATCCGGCCACGCTGGACGCGGCTTCCGAAGCCTGGGTGCAAAGGTATTTCGAACCGCCATGGCCCCAGGGGCAGGCGCATCCGCTGGCCGACCTGGGGCCGCCCGAAGACTGACAAGCCAGCCATTCCCGACACCCCAATAACGAGGAGACCAACATGAGCAGTATCGCGTTTATCGGCCTGGGCAACATGGGCGCGCCCATGGCGCTGAACCTGATCAAGGCGGGCCATAGCCTGACGGTGTTCGACCTGGTGCCCGCCGCCCTCAAGGCCCTGTCCGACGCCGGCGCCCGTGCGGCCGGCTCGGCCGCCGAGGCCGTGCGCGGCGCGGAAATCGTCGTTTCCAT
>NZ_JAJMLX010000413.1 GCF_020991325.1 Bordetella petrii
ACGGCTCTGGGGGCTGGCGCGTCGGCCAGCGGTACGGCCTCTGTCGCCCTGGGCGCCGCCGGCGCGCAGGGCAGCAATGCGCTGGCGTTGGGCAATGGCGCCCAGGCCAATGCGGCGAACGACATCGCCCTGGGCACCGGCGCGGGGGTGAACACACTAGGTACAGCCGGCAATGACCGCACGTCGCACATCGCCGTCGGGACCCGTGCGGGCCAGGGCGTGGTGGGCAATCAAACCATTGCCATGGGGTTCGAGGCGGGGTCGCAAGTGACGGGCGACCAGAATATCGCCATCGGTTCGCAAGCCGGCAGCGGCGTCGACGGCGATATGAACGTGGCGATCGGCTACCAGGCCAACCGCAATGCTGGCCTCGCCGATCACGCCACGGCCGTGGGTGCCAATACTTACGCGGGCCGCGATGCCGTCGCCATGGGCTATCTGTCCGAGGCGAGCAGTGACGGTTCGGTGGCGCTGGGCACGCAGGCGCGTGTGACCAGCGGCCAAGGCGTCGCTATTGGCAAGAACGCCGTTTCGGACGGAGCTGGCGTGGCGCTGGGATCGAATGCCGCCGCGCTGGCCAGCGATGCGAACGGTGCCGGCTATCTGACCGGCAGCTCCTTTGCCGGCGGCAGCGTGGTCTCGGTCGGCAACACCTCGACGGGCAACCAGCGGCGCATCGTGAATGTTGCCGATGGTTCGGCCACGCATGATGCGGTCAACGTGGGCCAGCTGAAGAGCGCACAACAGTCGGTGGCCAATCTGGTGGGGGGCGGCGTGGCCGTCGATGCCAACGGCAAGTTTGGCACTATCAGCCTGGTCGACACCAATGGCGATACGCACCAGTACAACACCGTGGTGGATGCGCTGGGCGCCGTCACCAGCGGCGGAATCAGTGTCCTGCCGCCGGAAGCGGCCAAGTACAACCCCGATGGCACGCTCAATGTGTCGGCGGCGACGCAGGCGGGCGAAGCGGTCAACCTGCAGCAGCTTAACGAGACGGTCGACGCCAATGCGGCGCGCTACTACAGCGTGAACTCCTCCTTGCCGGGCAACAGGGCCAATTCGAATGCCACGGGCAGCAATGCCCTGGCCGTCGGGCCAGAAGCGAGCGCGACCGGCGACTCCTCGATGGCTGTCGGCTACCAGGCGTTCGCGCAATCCGGCGAAGCGCTGGCCCTGGGCAACAATACCAATGCGCTGGGGGCCAACTCCACCGTCGTGGGCAACCATTCGTTTGCCTACGGGAAGAGCAGCGTGGCCATTGGCGACACGGCGCGCAGCCAGGGCGACAACTCCATTGTCATCGGTACCCAGGCGCAGGCCGATCCCAAGGATCCGAACCAGACCGTACACAACTCAGTGGTGATCGGCACCCGGGCGGAATCGACCGCCGACAACGGCGTCGCGGTGGGCGAGAATGCGCTGGTCTCCGGTGTGCGCGGCATCGCCCAGGGCTACCACGCGGAAGCCTCGGCACGCGATGCCACGGCGATAGGCAGCAATGCGCTGGCCTCGGGCGTCAACGCCACGGCCAGCGGCACGCGCGCGATCGCTTCCGGCGACAGCGCGATGGCTTCGGGTACCGATGCGCACAGCTATGCCGCCCGCGGCATCGCGATGGGCCAAGGCGCCCAGGCCGGCAAGGCCAATCCGCGGCCTGACGAAGTGGCCGACAACGTCGACGCCGTGGCGATCGGCACGGGGGCCTTGGCCGAAGCGAAGAATTCCAGCGCACTGGGCCGCTCGGCCCATGCCACCGCGGAACAAGCACTGGCCGTGGGCGACGGGTCGGCGGTCAGCGGCCTGCAGGGCAGCGCGCTGGGCGCAGGCAACACGGTGACGGCGGAAAAAGGCTTGGCCCTGGGCGCCGTCAACACCGTCAACGGCGCGGGTTCCAGCGCGACCGGCAACGGCAATACGGTCAATGGCAACAACACACAGGCGGTAGGCAATGGCAACCAGGTCGCTGCCAATAACGGGGGCGTATTCGGCAACGACAACTCGCTAGGCGCCGGCGCCACCGGCAGCCGCGTCATCGGCAACGGCAACACCGTGGGCGTGCCCGATGCCTTCGTCATGGGTAATGGCGCCAGCGTGAACGTGGCGGGCGGTGTGGCCCTGGGCACCGGCAGCGCATCGACCACCGGCGCCAATGTGGCCGGCTACATACCCAATGGCAATGGCGGGGCGGCGAACAATGCGATCGCCGCCACCCGCAGTACCACCGGAGCGGTGGCGGTGGGCGGCAATGGCGTGCGGCGGCAGATTACCGGCGTGGCCGCGGGTGCCGCGGACACCGATGCTGTCAACGTCGCGCAGCTCAAGGCCACGGGCTGGAACGTCCGCACCGACGGCGATACGGCCACGCACGTCAGCACCGGGCAAGGCAATACGGTGGATATCGGCTTGGCCGACAGCGAGAACAACCTGACGGTGACGCGCACTTCGTCCAATGGCACGACAGTCATCGACTACGCGCTCAAGAAGAACCTGGATCTGGGCGCGACCGGCAGCGTCAAGACCGGCGACACACTGGTGAACAACGCCGGCGTGGCAGTGGGCCCGAACGTGGCGCTGAACAACAGCGGGCTGGTCATCGCCAATGGTCCCAGCATGACCAGCGGTGGCATCGACGCCGGCGGCAAGACCATCACCAACGTGGCCGCGGGCGTCAACGCCACCGACGCGGTCAATGTCAGCCAGCTGACCAGCACCGAGCAGGCCTTGACCGACAAGGGCTTTGCACT
>NZ_JAJMLX010000414.1 GCF_020991325.1 Bordetella petrii
GTGATCCACGTCACGGCCCGGCCAACCCGCAGATTCAGCGCGTCTATGCCGCGCGATAAGGCGAGTAATGCTTTCATGATGGGAATAAGAATCTAGGGAAAATAAGCCGCGCACCAAACAGGACGCGTGGCATGGGCATACTGGGGTTCCCGGGTTGGCCGGTGGCTGCCGTCGGCATGCATAGCCCGCACGGAACCGGCTTTTGGCGGGCACTGCGACGGGCAGAATCGCACGATTTTATATCGTAGCGCCTGTCCGCCGCCCGCCGGGCCCGTTGTTACCTGCTTATTTGCCGCGTTTAATGGTGCCCATGAAGCCGTCGAAGCTGCCTTCGGCAACACGGAACCACGGGATCGCGTTATCGCGGAAAGCCACCATGTCTTCGTAGATTTTCTTGAACATGGGGTCTTTGGCGGAGAACTCCTCGTACACCTTGACCGCCTCGGCGTAGCACGCATCCATGACAGCCTTCGGGAAGGCCTTGAGCTGCGCGCCCTGGGACACCAGGCGACGCAGGGCCGCCGGATTCTCGGCGTCGTACTTGGCGATCATGTCGTTGGTGGCCGCGGCGGAGGCCTGCGCCAGCGCCGCCTGGTAGTGCTTGGGCAGCTTGTTGTAGACGTCCTGGTTCACGTACAGCGACACTTGCAGCGTGCCCTCCCACCAACCCGGGAAGTAGTAATGCTTGGCCACTTTGTGGAAACCCAGCTTCTCGTCATCGTACGGGCCGATCCATTCGGCGGCATCGATGGTGCCTTTTTCCAGCGACGGATAGATGTCGCCGCCGGCGATTTGCTGCGGTACCACGCCCAGACGCGACAGCACGGCGCCCGCGAAGGCGCTGGCGCGGAACTTCAGGCCCTGCAGGTCTTCGACTGTCTTGATTTCTTTGCGGAACCAGCCGCCCATCTGCGTGCCGGTGTAGCCGCAGGGGAAGTTGACCACGTTGTACTTCTGGAACAATTCGCGGGTCAGTTTCAGGCCGTTGCCATGGCGCATCCAGGAATTCATCTGGCGCGTGTTCAGGCCGAAGGGCACGGCACCGTCAAAGCACAGGGCCGGATCTTTGCCAAAGTAGTAATACGAAGCCGTGTGGCCGCATTCGATGGTGTTGTTCTGCACGGCATCGAGTACTTGCAGCGCGGGCACGATTTCACCGGCCGGGAAGGCACGGATGTTGAACTTGCCGTCCGTGGCCTCGGACACGTACTTGGCCAGGTTCTCGCCGCCGGTATAGATGGCATCGGCGCTGCGCGGGAAGCTGGAAGCCAGGCGCCAGTTCAGCGTGGGGGATTCTTGCGCCAGAACCGGCGCTGCGAGAGTGGCGCCACCGGCGGCGGCACCCAGAGTAGCCTTTTTGAGGAACGAACGACGTTGCATTACAAGTGTCTCCTGGTTGGAACAGATGCTGGCGCGAGCCGTTCGTGTGAAACGGCCGCGAAAACGGCAGCCCGGGTGAGAGGCTGCCGCTTTTTTTCGTCCGCAATAATATAGGGATTCTCGATGAATGCCTTCCTGCTGATTACCCTTAAGTAAATGTAAAAGGCGACAGCAGACGCGGGGCCCCATCCAGTTCGTTCAGCCGGAATTCAGGCGGGTATTCAATGGAGGAAAGATACAGCCCGTCGGGCGAAAACGTCGCCGCGCCCAGCCGCCGATCACGGGCAGCCAGCAATACCCGCATCCAATCCGCCTTCTGGCGCCCCTGACCGACCTGCAGCAGCGCGCCCATCAGGTTGCGCACCATGTGGTGCAGGAAGGCGTTGGCCCGCAACGTGAAAACCAGGAACGAGCCGCGCTCGTCGATATCCAGCCGATGCAGGGTGCGCACGGGGTGACGGGCCTGGCATTGCGACGAACGGAAGCTGGAAAAATCATGCTCGCCCAGCAACGCCGCGGCAGCCTGCCGCATGGCGCCGACGTCGAGCGGCTGGAAACACCACCCCGCCCTGCCCGCCCACAGCGGCGGGCGCACGCGGTCTCGCCACAGCACATACAGATACGTGCGCGAGCGGGCAGAAAACCGCGCGTGGAAATCCTCTGGCACAGGCTGTGCCCATTGCACGGCAATGCTGGGGGGCAGGAACGCGTTCACGCCGCGCACCCATGATTCGGGACGGCGATCCAGATGCGTATCGAGATGCACCACTTGCATCGCGGCGTGCACGCCGGTATCGGTACGGCCAGCGCAGACAGTGGGGACACTATCCGGAATACCGGCGAACTTGCCCAGGGCGGCTTCCAGCGTGTCCTGCACCGTTTGCCGGTGCGGCTGCGTCTGCCAGCCTTGCCAGGAGGAGCCGTCGTATGCCAGCCCCAGAGCCATGCGCGCCATGATGATCAGACGCGCGGCTTGCCGGGGCGGGGTTCGTCGGTGGGTGGCTGGTCCAGATCCAGGCTGATATTGTCGAGCTTGCGATTCAGGGCTGCGGTGTCCAGCGCAGGCTCGCCATAGCCGTACGTGGCTTCGTCTTCGTCGGCCCGCCGGGCGCCGGCGCGGCGCAACAACCACGCCACGACCAACACAATGAAAGCCAGCACCGCGGTAACGACCACCAGCAGATTGTCGGCCAGCCAACCCGGCATGGAACCGGACGAGGTGCTGTCCGAGCTGGCATTGGCGGCACCGCCGCCACCCGCGGAACCCTCTGACCCAGCCGAAGCGCCCGGAGAGCCTGCCGCGCCGGGCGCACCTGCCGCGCCGGGCGTACCTGCCGCACCGGGCGTACCTGCCGCGCC
>NZ_JAJMLX010000415.1 GCF_020991325.1 Bordetella petrii
GGCCGCCGCCCCGACAGCGGACGCCGCAGCCCTGTTCGTGGGCGCGCGCGGCCGGCGCATTGCACCCCGGGTAATACAGCTGCAACTGGCCAAACTGGCCCAGGCGGCCGGCCTGCCGGCGCATGTCCATCCGCACGTCTTGCGGCACAGCTTCGCCAGCCACGTGCTGCAATCCGCGCAAGACCTGCGCGCGGTGCAGGAAATGCTGGGCCACGCCAATATTTCCACCACGCAGATCTACACGCGGCTGGATTTCCAGCACCTGGCCAAGGCCTACGACCAGGCGCATCCGCGCGCCGGCCGCAAAAGCTAGCGCCCGGCGCGCCGCGCGTCAGTACGTGACCCGCACGCCCAGCATCACGCTGCGGCCCGGCAGGGGCGCCACGCGCGAAATGAACGACGCATGGTTGTATGCCAGCTTGTCCAGCAGGTTGTTGCCGCGCACATATACCTCGTAGGCGGCATCCGCCCCCAGGCCGCCACGGTAGCTGACGATGGCGTTCACCATGTCGTAGCCCGGCGTGCTGGATTCGTACGACGCAATGTCGTTCTGGCGGAACACGTGCGCGTACTCTACCCCGCCCGACCACTGGCGCCACTTCGCGTCGGCGCGCACGCCCAGGCGCGCGGCCGGGATGCGCGGCAGATTGCCGTCGCCGCCGGTCAGCTTGCCGCGCACATAATCGCCGAACACGGCGGCCGAGAACACCTTGGTGAACTGGTGGCGCACCTCGCCCTCGATACCCGTGAACTCGGCATCGCGCTGGGTGTACTCGATCAGCCGGAAATCTTCGTACTGGTCCAGCGTATTGGCGTAGATGTAGTTCTTGACGCGGTTGTGGAACGCGCTAAGGCTGAACGTGGTGTCACCCGAATGCTTGCGCAGCGTCAGGTCGATGTTGTGCGAGGTTTCCTTGTCCAGGTCGGGGTTGCCGATCTCGTACGTGTTGGTGGCCAGGTGCACGCCGTCGGCATACAGTTCCTGGGCCGAGGGCAGGCGCTGCGAACGCGACAGCGACAAGGCCACCGAATACTGCGGGGCAAAATCCCAGATAGCCGCCGCCGACAGCGACGTACCCGACTGGCTGGACCGCTCGTTATCGCCCTCGGGGGAAATGCGCTGCCAGTCCTGGCGCGCGCCCACTTCGAAGCGCCAGTCGCCCAGCCGGTATTCTTCCAGCAGGAAGATGCCAGTGGAACGGGTCTGGCTGCGCGGCAGGAAGGCCTCTTCGCCTTCCGCGCTGAAATCGCTGTACGCGTTCTGGATGCCAACCACCCCGTGCCAGCCATACAGCGGCTTGTGCTCGAGTTCCAGGCGCGCGTCGTAGCCGCGGTTCTTGAACGTGGTGGCGGTTTCGCCGCCTTCGATTTCCCGGTGCTCGTAATCGGTCAGGCCGCCGCGAAAGCGGATTTTCTCGAAACCGGCAAAGGGGTCGGCGTATTCGGCACGCAGGTCAACGCGGTCGCTGCGCAGCTTCACATAAGGCGGGTCTTCGTGCTCATGGTCATGGTCGTGATCATGATCTTCCTCGCCGCCATGGCCGTGGTCATGGTCGTGGCCGCCGCAATGCAGGTGCGTGCCATGCGGATGGCAGCCCTCGTATTCGTGGCTGTGGCCCGGCAGGCCGTATTCGCTTTCCAGGTAGGTATAGGCCACGCCCACATAGCCGCGCGGCGTCACCCACGACATGCCCACCGTGCCCTGCGTGGACTCGCTGTATGAGCCTTCCAGCTCGCCGCCCGGCCAGTCGGGCACGTTGTAGTCGTCGGCGCGGCGCTTCAGGCCTTCCACGCGCACGGCGAACTGCCCGGTACCCGCCGTGATGCCCACCGCGCCCGCGCGTTCGCCGGTACCCGTGGCGCCGCGCACCTCGGCTTGCGCCTCGACGCCGCGTTCCGGAATGGCGGTGGGAATCTTGCGGTCCAGCACATTGACCACCCCGCCGATCGCGCCGCCGCCATACAGCAGCGTGGCCGGGCCGCGCAGCACTTCGATACGCTCGGCCAGCAGGGGCTCGGTGGTGATGGCGTGGTCGGGCGAGATGTTCGATGCGTCCATCAGTTCCGAGCCGTCCGACAGCACCTTCACGCGTGGCGCGGTCTGGCCGCGTATCACGGGGCGGCTGGCGCCGCCGCCGAACGTGTCGGAATGAATGCCGGGCAGGCCGTTCAGGGTGTCTCCCAGCGTGCTCTGGCGGCGTTCGACCAGGGCTTCGCCGTCCAGCACTGCGGCCGGCAGCGCCATGCTGTCCAGGTCCAGACCCAAGGGGTTGGCCGACACGGTAATAGGCGCCAGCGTGGGGGCCTGCGCCGCGTCGCCCGACACCTGCTGGGCCTGGACAGCGCAAGACAGGCCCAGAGACAGCGCCAGGGCCAGCGGCTTTGGTTTGATGATCATTTCCCGTCCCATGAATGTTATATCATTTCAGAAAAATAAAGATGATATAACATTTCAATATGGGATGAGGGCAAGGCGAAAGAGAGCGCCTTGCAAGGGTACTGCTGGGTGTCACGACGGCCTCAGTTAGACGGTGTCTGGCACCCTGACGGGAGCCAGACACCCGGCAGTGCCGGCGCAAACCCGCCGCGGCGGCTAAGGTAGCGCCATGGCGCTCAGGCGCCGGCCGCCAGTTGCCCGCCCAGCAGGGCCAGGCCCAGCAGCAAGATGCAAAGCGCCGCGCCACCTTCCACCAGCCGGCGCAGGCGCGCCGCCCAGGCCGTGGACAGGCGTG
>NZ_JAJMLX010000416.1 GCF_020991325.1 Bordetella petrii
CGCCGCCCGGCGCGCCGCCATGGCGCTGCCGCTGAGGGTGCCGCCCAGGATCTGCGCCATGACGGCCAGCCCGTAGCCTTTGTGGCTGCTCATGGCGGCCGTGCCGCCCAGCGGCGTCAGGCCGCCATCGGGGCGTTCAAAAATATATTGCATGGCAAGCGCGGAATCGGTCACATTGCCGCCCTGCCCGTCCACCGCCCAGCCGGCAGGCAAGGGCTTGCGATGAAAGTCGTACACCTTCACCTTGTTGGCCGCCACGGTGGTGGTGGCCATGTCCAGCACAAAGGGCTCGTTCTGCGCGGCCGGCGCCGCGAATGCGATGGGATTGGTGCCCAGCACCGGAGCCGCGCCGTGAGTAGGCACCATGATCAATGTGGTGGCGCTGCTGGTCACCAGCCCCACGACACCACGCCGCACCGCAATGCGCGCGTATACGCCCGCGGCGCCGAAATGATGCGAATTGCGCACCGCCACCGCCCCCACGCCATGCTCCAGGGCCTTGTCCACCGCCAGCTGCATGGCCTGCGCGGCAGCCGGGTAACCCAGGCCGGCCATGCCGTCGAGCAGGGCCGTGGACACGGCGTCGCGCACCACGCGCGGCCGGGCATCGATGCGCAGCGTGCCGGCGCGCAACTTGGCCTCGTACGAGGGCAGCATGGAAATACCATGCGAATCGATACCCAGCAGATCCGTCTCGGTCATCAGGTCGGCCGTGGTGGCGGCCAGGTCGGAAGCCATGCCCCACGCCGTCAACACCCGGAGAATCTGGTCACGCACCTGGCCGGCGCTGGCCCTGCCATCTTGCACACTGCTGCCCTGCACTGCCTGTCTCCTTGGGGACTCGCGCCCCTTTTTTATCGGTTGATGAATGATGCCCCTTGCGGGGCGGGTACTCAATCCCTTTCCCGGTCGACCAGCCGATGGCGCGCCTGTCCCAGGTGGAACTGCATGGCCACGCGGGCCCGCTCGCCATCCTGTTCGCGGATGGCGCCCAGAATGGCGGCGTGTTCGTCGGCCACGCGCTGCGCGCGCTGGCGCGAGCCGGTGCGCGTCAGGCTGAGCGTCAGGCGCATGAAGCCGCTGATCGATTCGTGTATGGACTCGAGCACGCCCAGGTAGTAATCGTTGCCCGTGGCTTGCGCGATACTGGCATGGAAGGCCAGGTCCGCCTCGGGGGATACATGGCCGCGCTCGAGTTCATCGACGAACGCCGCGTGCGCATCGGAAATGTGGCGCAATTCGTCATCGGTGCGGCGCAGCGCGGCCAGGCGGGCCGCGTCGCCCTCGAGCGCCATCCGCACTTCCTGGGCCCGCAAATAAGCCCCCACGTTCTGGACGTCGCTGAACGTCTTCAGGCGCGTGGCGGGCTGGTGGCTGACGAAGGTGCCCAGGCCCTGATGGGCCGTGACCAGCCCGTCGGCCCGCAGGCGCAGCAAGGCTTCCCGCACCACGGGCCGCGACACGCCGAAGCGTTCGCAGATTTCGTGTTCCGATGGCAGCTTGTCGCCCACATTCAGGCTGCCGTCGGTGATCTGTTCGAAAATCTGGCCATACAGTTGGTCGGCCAGACGCACGCGCTGGCCGCGCTCCAGCACCAGCGTGCCGGCCTCCGCCGCGGCCGCGGACGGTGCCGGCGCGCCTGCCGTTTTCTTGCGTGTCACCTCAACCCCTTTGCTCGGTTTGCATCCTGCCCCATACAGCGCCGGAGTTCCCGGCGCCCGCACGCGGCCAGACCTTTATATACCATTGCGCCGTCTCAGCCGCCCGCCGCCCCCTGGGCATTGACGTACAAGGCATAGATGGAATGCGACGACGCCATGAACAGGCGGTTGCGTTGCGCCCCGCCAAAGCACAGGTTGGCGCAGCGTTCCGGAAGGTGGATATGCCCCAGCCGCCTGCCTTGCGGCGACACCACCATTACGCCGTCCTTGCCTTCCCCCATGCCCCATCCGCACCACAGGTTGCCATCGGTGTCGCAGCGCAAGCCATCGATGGTGCCTCCCTGCGCATCCAGGAACACCCGCTTGTTGCCCAGCGCGCCGTCCTGGCCCACGTCGTAGGCATGGATCAGGCGGTTCGGGGTGGCCCGCCCTTCCACCACGTACAGCACGGATTCGTCGGGCGAAAAGCACAGCCCGTTCGAGCCCTTCAGGTCGGTGATCATGGCCCTGCCCTGGCCGGACTTGCCGTCGATGCGATACACCGTGTGCGGCAGCTCCGCCTTGGCCTTGCGGCCCTCGTAGTTGCCGCCAATGCCGAAAGGCGGATCGGAAAACCAGATCGAGCCATCCGAATGGCAGATGACGTCGTTGGGCGAATTCAGCGGCTTGCCCTCGAAGCTGTCCATCAGCACGGTCACCGACCCATCGTACTCCGTGCGGGTCACGCTGCGCGTCAGGTGCTCGCAGGTCACCAGCCGGCCCTGGCGGTCGCGCGTGTTGCCGTTGGCATAGTTCGAAGGCTTGCGGAATTCACTGACGGCCCCGGTTTCCTCTTCCCACTTCATGATGCGGTTGTTGGGGATATCGCTCCACAGCAAGTATCGGCCGTCGCCGAACCAGACCGGGCCTTCGGCCCAGCGCATGCCGGTGGCAACGCGCTCCAGGCTGGCATTGAACAGACGATACGGTTCGAATGCCGGGTCCAGCACCTGGACCGCCGGGTCCGGATAGGCCTGGGCCGGCTGCCAGGCGCGCGCCAGGCCCGGCAAAGCGGCGGCGGCAGCAGCCGC
>NZ_JAJMLX010000417.1 GCF_020991325.1 Bordetella petrii
CACGTCGCGCACCTCGTGCGGCGCGATCGACGGATCGACAAAGTCCGTCACGCCCGCGCGCAAGGCGGCGATGGCGCCTTCGGGCTGGCCCAGCAGGCCCACCGCCACGCGGGGAATATTGGGCGCCACGCGCGCCAGCGTGCGGGCCAGGTCGGCCGAGCGCAGCAGTTTGCCGGGGTCGTTACTGGACAGCGTGAAATCCAGGAAGATGATCTTGGGGTCGATGTCCAGCAGCCGCCGGCCCAACTGGTCTACCGGCGGGCACTCCTGGGTCAGCACGCCCAGCGTTCCCAACGCCTCGACCAACTGGCCCGCCACCCCATCGCCCTGCGAGCAGAATAGAAACCGGATGCCGCTTTGCAGCCCGGTCAGTTCCGTGGAATACGCCTTCATATCTTTCACCGCGAAAAACCTGGCACCTGCTGGCCGCCGGCAGGCCCCATCAAGTAGTAACCCCAGGCATTGGCCATGGTGTCGGCGCGCTCCTGCCGTTCGCCCGGCAACGGCAGCGCCACCCCGCGCGCGATCGGCCGCACCAGCCGCGGCGTGACCACAATGACCAGCTCACGCTCTTCCTGCGAATACTCGATGCCGCGGAAGAACGCGCCGATGATGGGCAGCTCGCCCAGGAACGGCACCTTGTTCACCGACGCCTTGGTTTCACGCGACACCAGCCCGCTGATGATGAAGCTTTCACCGTCGCCCAGCTCCACCATGGTGTCGGCGCGGCGGGTGCGCAAGGCGGGAATCAGCGTGGCGGTCTCGCCGTTCAGGATGGGAATGCCGTTCACGTAGTCCAGCTCGCTGGCCTCGGGCGCCACCTTCAAGGCGATGCGCTCGCGCGACAGCACCGTGGGGGTTACCGTGAGGCCGATACCGAAGGGCTTGAACGTGACGCTCTGCGTTCCCAGGCCGCCCGCCTCGGGCACCGGAATCTCGCCGCCCGCCAGGAAACTGGCGCTTTGCCCGCTAAGCGCCACCAGCGTGGGCTCGGCCAGGATGCGCGCCATGCCGTTGTTCTGCAGCAGGCGCAAAGTTGCGCCGAAATTGTTGGAATCGAACAGCAGGCTGAAGCCGTCGCTAAGCAAGCCGCGGCCCGCGATATTGCCGGGTACGCTGAAACCGTCGGGCGAGGTGCGCACGCCGAATCCCCAGCCCCCGGTGTTGCCCGTCATGGACAGGCCCACCTGCTTCATCACCGAGCGCGAGACCTCGACCACCTTGACTTCCACCTGCACCACACCGCCAGTACCAGCCGTGGCCACGTCGACCACGTTCTTCTCGCCCACCGCCGAAGCAGCCGCGGCCACCGAGCCCTGATGCGACAGGGGCGAGGCAGCCTGGCCCGACACCACCGCATGCGCGCCCGCGACATCCACGTTGGCGCCGCCCGCCTGGCCGCGGCGGGCCAGTTCGGCCTGCACCGGCGTCATGACGCGCACCGTCCAGGCCATAGGCTGGCGGCTGTCGCGCGCCCATACCTGTACCTGGGTAGTGCCGGCCTTTTTGCCGATCAGCATGACGGCCGCCGGCCGGCCCGCGGCGGCCGGCAGGATCTTCACATCAGCCACGTCCGGATCGGCCACCGCGATGCGCGTGGGGGTGCCCGGCAGCGGCAGCAATTCCTGCCCCTTCACGGGCAGAGCGATTTCCCGGGCAGCGGGCGGAGCGGCGATTGCCTGGCCTGGCTGGGCCGCCTGGGCCTGGCCTGCCGCTGGTGCGCCGTAGAGAACACCGGCCAGGGCCAGCGCGGTGCAGATCAAAGAAGCGCGCATACTGGGTTTCATCCGAATCGACATAGGAAACAAGGGGTCGCGGGTCATCGGGACAGGCACCTTCAATAGCGCACGCGCTGTGCGCTGTCGCCGCGCAGGATCTCGATGGAACGCCCTGAACCGCCGCCCGAACCGCCGGCGGCGCGCTTGACCTGCTGCGGCGCCGGGCCGTCCAGCTGTGCCAGGCTGTCGCCCGCGAAAGCGCGGTTGGCGCCTTCGGCCAGGGCGGCCCGCTCTTCGGGCGACAAGCCGGCTCGGGCTGTCATGACCGGCTGGCGCGGCTGGAACAAATTCAGGTCGGGCACGGTTTCGTCATCGGGCGCGCGCAGTGCCAATTGCAGGTGGCCGGATCGGCTGGCCAGCAGCAGTTCGTTCACACGGTCCACCGGCACGGCCAGCAGGGCCGAGCGGGCCGGCGGAGCGGCCGCGGGCCGCTGCACCGCGGGCTTGTCGGTTTCCACGGGAGGGCCGTCTATGGATTGCACGCCATAAGCCAGCACCCGCACGCGCGACTGCAGCAGGCGTACCTGGCTGCCCTGCACTTCCTGGCCTTTGGCCAGCGAGAAGAACACATCCACCATGTCGCCGGGCATGACGCGGTTGCCCGCGCCGACGATTTCGTCCACGGGCACCGCCACCGCGCGTTCGCCTTCATGCAGCTGTTTGGCCAGGCCCTGGGCCAGCATCTGGCGGGTAACCGGCTCGCCCGCGGCAATATCCAGGCGCGCCACTTCGCCCACCAGGTCTTCCGCCTTGGCATAGCCCCCGGTCAGCGCCACCGGCCATTGCTGCACTTTCAGCATACCGGCGTCCAGCCGGGTGCCGGCCTGCAGTGCCTGGCCGGCTAGCACCACTGGATGCGTCGCCTGCGGCACCGCCGGTTGCGTGGGCGCAGGGGCGGAGGCCACCGGCGCCGGGGCGGAAGACCTGGTGG
>NZ_JAJMLX010000418.1 GCF_020991325.1 Bordetella petrii
GCACCTGCGCTGGGACGACGCCGCCGCCTTGCAGGCCCGGCCCGAACTGCCCGCGGACAGCCTGGTGGGCGTGTCGGCCCACGACAACACGCAGGTCGTGCACGCGCGTGAACTGGGCGCCGATTTCGCGGTGCTGGGGCCGGTGCTGGAAACCCCCAGCCACCCCGGGCAGCCGGGCATGGGCTGGCCCGGCTTCGTGGCGGGCAGCCGCGATGCCGGGCTGCCGGTGTTCGCGCTGGGCGGGCAATCCGACCAGACCATGAACGATGCACGCCGCCATGGCGCGCACGGCGTGGCGGGTATCCGCGGCCTGATTCCATAGCCCATCGCTCGGGGGGCCGACGCCCCCCGGCTCAGAACTCCGCGCTAACCGACACCAGCACGGTCAATGGCGCGCCCACGGTCAGGCCTTCGCGCGCGGCGGATTGCCAATAGTCTTTGTTGAGGACATTCTCCACGGTGGCCCGCAGCACCATGGGCGTGGACCCGGCCTTGAAGGCGTAGCGCGCGCCCACATCGAAACGCGTCCAGCCCGGAATGGTCTGGGTATTGGCCGCGTCCACGTATTGCTGGCTGGTTCGCAGCATGCGCGCGGTAAGGGTCAGGCCATGCAGGAAGGGGGTATCCCATTCCACCGCGGCGTTGAACTGGTAGCGCGGCACCGCGGGCGCATGGTTGCCGTCGTGGACGCCTCCCTGCGTGCGTGTCAGGCGGCCATCGGTATACGCCACGCCGCCCAGCAGGCGCACGCCGCGAGCGATCTCGCCCTGGCCCAGCAGTTCCAGGCCGCGATTGCGCTGCCGGCCGTCGGCCACGTAGCGCAAGGTATCCGGGTCCAGATAGTTGCTGGGGCGTTCGATCTGGAATGCGCTGAAGGTGGTGGAGAAACTGCCGAAATCGTACTTGGCGCCGACTTCCATCTGTTTGGACACGGCGGGCGCGAACACTTCGCCGGCGTTGACCGCGCCGACAGGCGCGGTGCCCCCCTGGCTCAGGCCTTCGATGTAGTTACCGTAAAGGCTCAGGTGCTGCGTTGGGCGCACCGTCAGGGCAAAGGCCGGTGTCAGCCGGGATTCGCCGTAGTCGGACGCACGCTGCCCGGTTGCCGCGTCATAGTTGATCGACTGCACCCGTTGATTGCGCAGGCCCACAATGACCTGCACCCGGTCATCCAGCGCCGAGATCGTATCGGCCACGGCCACGCTGTACAGCCGCGTATCGCTGGTGCGGGGCAGATCCCCCGGGCGGGGAATATCGGGCCGCGCCAGATCCGCCGGGTCGTAGATGTTGGAAAAAATCGTGCTCGACCGTATGCGCGCCGATGAGTAGTCGATGTCCAGGAAACTGGCGCTTACCGCCGGCTCGTGCCTGAGCGGCCCGGTGTGGAAGCGGCCCCGCACGCCGATCTCGCCGGTCTTGCTCAGCAAGGCTTCGTCCAGGCGGGCGGGGATGGAACCGATATTGCCGGCGCCGTCCAGCATCAGCCACGTCGTCTGCAAGCTGGTGAAATCGTGCTTGCGCGCGCCCAGCGCCCCGTACACCGTCCAGTCGGGGTTCAGGTCATACTCGGCGCGCACGGCCCCCGACCATTCCTGGGATCTCCAGTATGTCCAGGAAGGAAAGAAGTTGCGCCGCGCGTCGGGCGTATCGCCAATGTCCACACCCGACGGCGGCGGGAACAACAGGCCGCTGCGCGCATTGGTATCGCGGTTCTGATAGTTGATATCGCCTTCGATGCGCCAGCCGTCGCCCTGGTAGTCCAGACCCAGCGCCACGGCGCCGAAATCTTCTTTGGCGCCGTCAACAGCCATGTCGCCGCCGCTGCCCGCCACGTTCAGGCGCACGCCGAATGCCTGGTCGTCGCCATAGCGGCGCCCCAGATCGGCATGCGCGCCGAACTGGCTGTCGCCTATATAGGAAAGCGTCACGCGGTTAAGCGGGTCGGCGCCGGCGCGCTTGGGCACCAGGTTGATCGACCCGCCCACCGACCCGTACGGCGTCATGCCGTTTAGCAAGGCATTGGGACCGCGCAGCACCTCGACCCGCTCGATACCGATCAACGAGGTGGCATTGCGCGGCGATACGCCGTAAAGACCATTGAACGACACGTCGTAGTTGAACAGCGTAAAGCCGCGGACGTTGAACTCATCGCGTCCCGCGCCGCGCGCATAGGTATTGCGCACCGAAGGATCGTTGACCAGCACATCGCCGATGTTCTGCGCCTGCTGGTCTTCGATCAGTTGCGAGGTGTACTGCGTGGCGCTGAACGGCGTGTCCATATCGCTGCGGTTGCCCAGCAATCCAAGGCGTCCGCCGGTGGCCACCTGGCCGCCCGCATACACGGGAGGCAAGCCGGCCGCGGCGCTGACCACCACTGGCTCCAGTTGCGTCACCTCGCCTTGCGGCGCGGCGTCCAGCCGGTATTGGTTGGGCCGCTCTCGAGTGGCCCGCAGGCCGGTGCCCGATAACGCGCGCGCCAAGGCATCCGGGCGCGAATAGCGGCCCCGCACACCATCGCTGTGACGGCCGGCCACCAGGTCCGGCGCCGCCGCCAGCAGAATCCCGGTTTCGTTCACCAGGCGCGTCAGCACCTGGTTCAAGGGTCCCGCGGGAATGTCGAACTGCTGCGCGCCCTGGGCCTGGTCCGCCGCTGCGGCCTGCGCGCCCGCCGCCGGCACCATGGCCAGCAAGGC
>NZ_JAJMLX010000419.1 GCF_020991325.1 Bordetella petrii
CTGCCGCAGCAAGTCTTGAATGACGAGCGCGGCCCGGCATTGCCGCCGCCCGCGCCCGATGGGGCCGCCGCCGGGGCCGGCGGCGGCCTGGATGTGCTGGACACCCAGGCGCGCAATCCCTTGTGGGCCTTTGTGCGCCATCGGCTGGGGGGCAGGGCGCTGGCGGATTACGCCGACGCCGCCAACCAGAACGTGCGCGGGCAATTCCTGCACCGCGCGCTGGAACTGGTATGGCGCATGCTGCCCGACCAGGAACACCTGCACGAGGCCATGCAGGCTGGCCGGCTGGCCGGCCTGATCGAACAGGCCGTGGCGGAATCCGCGCAGGAAGAATTGCGGGCCTATCCCGACGCCCTGCGCGAACTGGAATGCGACCGCGCGCGCGCCGTGCTGGCAAACTGGTTCGACCTGGAAGCGCAGCGCATGCCTTTCCAGGTGGCGCAGGTGGAGGAAACCCATCGCTGGTCGCGCGGCGCGCTGGCCCTGACGCTGCGGCTCGACCGCCTGGACAGGCTGCCGGACGGCCGCGCCGTGATCCTCGACTACAAGACCGGCATGGCGCCGGGCAACCCCGAATCCGATTGGGCGCGCGCGCGGCCGGTGAACTTGCAATTGCCGTTTTACGCGGCCGTGCTGTCTGGCGATGCGCCCGAATCGGACGTGGCCGCCCTGGTGCTGGCGCAGATCCACGCGCGCCAGGTCGCGGCCAGCGGCCTGGCCGATGCCGACCTGGGCATCGCGGGCGTTACCCGGGCCGATGCCAGCAAGGCCTTTGAAAACCAGGACTGGGGCGGCATTCTGCGGCACTGGCGCGCCGCGGTCGAAGGCCTGGCCGACGAATACGCCTCCGGCTATGCCGCCAACCTGGTTTACCGGCGCGATGACCTGAAATACTGCGATGCCATGCCGTTCCTGCGGCTGCACCTGGAAGACGAGGACGACGCGGCATGACCGTATCCGCCCGCCAACCCTCCGACCACGCCGCCCGCGCGCGCGCGCTGGATCCCGCCGGCTCGTTCCTGGTCCAGGCGCCCGCCGGCTCCGGCAAGACCGAACTGCTTACCGACCGCATCCTGGCCCTGCTGGCCACGGTGAGCCGGCCCGAGGAAATCGTGGCCATCACCTTCACCCGCAAGGCCGCATCGGAAATGCATGCGCGCGTGCTGGGCAAGCTGCGCGACGGCGAAGGCCCGCCGCCGGACACCGAGCATGGCAGGCGCAGTTGGGAATTGGCGCGCGCCGCGCTGGCGCGCAACGACGAACGCGGCTGGAAGCTGCTGCAGCACCCGGCGCGGCTGTCGATCCGCACTATCGATTCTTTCTGCGCCGGCCTGGTGCGCGGCATGCCCTGGCTGTCGGAACTGGGCGGCATGCCCGATATCGCCGACGATGCGCAGGCGCACTATGAGGCCGCCGCGCGTGCCACGCTGGCCCTGGCCGACGACTTCGAGGCCGTGCGTATCCTGCTGGCCCACCTGGACGTGGACACGCAGGCGGCCACCGAGGCCATAGCCTCGATGCTGGGCCAGCGCGACCAGTGGCTGCCCTTGCTGGCCCGCGCCACCGACCGCGAGGCCCTGCAGGATGCGCTGGCCGAGGCCATAGGCGAAGATCTGCAGGCGCTGGCGCGCGCCATGCCGCTGGGTTGGGACGAGGCCTTGCGCTGGCCGGCGCGCATGGCGGCGGCCGTGCTGGATGAAGACGGCGCCGGCCATGCCCTGGCGGCGCTGCGCGACTGGGATACGCCCGTCGAGCCCGACGCGGCCTGGCTGGACCAATGGAAATCCGTGCGCCATCTGCTGCTGACCGGTGCCGGCGCACTGCGCAGCGCGCGCGGGGTCAACAAGAAACTGGGTTTCCCGCCCAAGTGCGATCACAAAGATCCTTTCACCCAATGGCTCGACGCCGCCGACCCGCAGGCGGCCTGGATCTGGATGCTGGATGCGGTGAAAGACGTGCCGCCGGCCGAGTTCACCGACGCCCAGTGGCGCGTGTTGGGCGCGCAATTGATGACCTTGAAGCTGGCCGTGGCGCAACTGCACCTGCGTTTTGCCGAGACGCGCGAAGTCGATTTCATCGAGATCGCCCAGCGCGCCACGCATGCCCTGGGCAGCGGCGACGACCCCGG
Source organism: Bordetella petrii (assembly GCF_020991325.1). Taxonomy (GTDB): domain Bacteria; phylum Pseudomonadota; class Gammaproteobacteria; order Burkholderiales; family Burkholderiaceae_B; genus Bordetella_A; species Bordetella_A petrii_E. The sequence goes on from NZ_JAJMLX010000419.1 coordinate 2,129, forward strand.
CGAATTGCTGTTGAAACTGGACGCCTCGATCCGGCACTTGCTGATCGACGAATTCCAGGACACCAGCCTTACCCAGATCCACCTGCTGGCCACCCTGACCGCCGGCTGGCAGCCGGATGACGGACGCACGCTGTTCCTGGTGGGCGATCCCATGCAATCCATCTACCGGTTCCGCAAGGCCGAGGTGGGCCTGTTCCTGCAGGCGGCAGAAGAGGGGGTGGGTGAAATCAGGCCCGGTTTCCTGCGGCTGACCGACAATTTCCGCTCGCAGGCTGGGGTGGTGGAATGGGTGAACGCCACGTTCCGCGGCCTGCTGCCGGCACGCAACGACGCGGGCGCGGGCGCCATTGCCTATACCGATTCGGCGGCGTTCAATCCGGCCTTGCCTGGCCAGCCGGTTTGCTTCCATGCCGCCTTCAGCGCCGATGGCAGCGCGGCCGCCGACGCCGCCGCCGAAACGCTGACGGTACAACTGGTGCGGCAGGCCCTGGCCGGACGCGACCCCCGCAGCCGCCATCCGGTGGCCATCCTGG
>NZ_JAJMLX010000042.1 GCF_020991325.1 Bordetella petrii
GGGCCGGCGTCGATCCAGGCGGCGATGTCGCGCAGCACGGACGCGACGGATTCGGGCAGTTCCCGGCCGCCGTCCTGCAGGGCCCGCAGGCGGTCGTCCACGGCCGACACCAGCGGCGTCAGCGCGGCGATCTGGTCTTGCATGGCACGCACGGCGCCGGCTGTCCAGCGGATATTGCCAGTGTCGAACGGCACGTGCGTCGACAGCATGCGCAGCAGCGTGATGTCTTCGGCCAGCACGCGCCGCTCTTTGCCGCGCGGCGCGGTGTCGCGATTGATCAGCACGTCGTGGATCCAGTTGCGGCCATCGCGCACCGTGGCGTCCAGGCGCGCCATCAGCGGCCCGGCGATGCCGCGCGGCAGGATCAGGCTGTGCGCCAGGGTGGCGCAGACGATGCCCAGGCTGATTTCTTCGACTCGCGCCAGGGCGGTGTCGAACACCGTGGTGGGGTCGGTGACGCTGGGAAAGCCGATCATGGCGGCGGTATAGCCTGCCAGCATGAACAAGTAGGAACGCGGCGTGCGGTCCAGCACGGCGATATACAGGCACAGGCCCACCCACAGCACCATGGCCAGGATCATGAGTTCGGGCGCGTTGGACAGCCGCGGTACCAGGAACACCATGGCCGCGCTGCCGAAAAACGTACCGCCCAGCCGGAACACGGCCTTGGAGCGCACCGCGCCCGCCCAGGGCTGCGATACGACGTAGGCGGTGGTCATGGCCCAGAAGGGGCGCGACAGCCCGATGGTGTACGAAAGATAAAGCGCCGTGATGGCGCCCAGGTAGCACTTGATGGAGAAGACGAGTTCGTCGCGGTCGGGCAGTTTCATGGCCGCGTGTCCGCTTCGGTGGCCAGCGCCGATTTGCGGCCCAGCGTGCCCTTGAGGGTGTCGAAGACGCGTAGGAAAGCTTCCAGGTCGGAGTCGCTGACGTCTTTGAACAATTGCCGGCGCAGGTCGGCCAGCACACATTCGACGCGTTCTCGCAGGGCCTGTCCGTCGGCGGTGAGGTGCAGCGTGCGGGCGCGGCGGTCGTTGGGATCTTCGCGGCGTTCGATCAGGCCGGCCGCCACCAGGTGGTCCAGCACGCGGACCAGGGAAGGGCCTTCCACGCCCAGCGCTTCGGCCAGAGCCCCCTGGCGGACCCCGTCGCCCAGGCGGCCGGCCAGGATGACGGGCCAGGCCGTTGCCTGCGACAGGGCGTATTCCGCCAGGGCGTTGTCAGCGGCGCTGCGATAGGCGCGCGACAGCACCATCATGCTGGCGGTGGCGGCCATGAGGCGGGAGTCGGACGGCGTGTTCATGATTTTAATTGTATCCTATTTATTAGCATCCTATCAATATGAGTGTCCTGGCAAGGCAACTGGGTGTCTGGCTCCCGTCAGGGTGCCTGACACCGTTCAACTGAGGCCGTCGTGGCACGCAACGGTGTCAGGCACCCTGGCGGGAGCCAGAAACCGGCCGTGCATCCGGCCGTACCCGCGAAATTCGCCACGGCGCCAAGGTAGTGCCATGGGAACCAAACACCACTGAAGAGGGTGGTTTCAGCCCTGGTCGCTGGCGATGATGATCAGGGCGCGCGCCGTCTTGCGGCCTTCGGCCCGCAAGCTGTGGGGCAGGTAGCCGGGAAAGCGCACGCTGTCGTCGCGCTCGAGCAGCACGGTGTGCTCGCCGAAATGCACGCGCACCTTGCCTTCCAGCACGAAGATGAGTTCGTCGCCGCCGTGGTGGGCCACGGTGCGTTCGCCATGCGTGCCGACCTGCACCACCATGACCGACAGCCCGCCATTGGCGCCGCCCATGGTGATGGCTTCGTAGGCGTGTTCGCCAGGATTGCTGTCCGGCGTAGCCATGCGGTGCCGTTCGCCGGCGCGCACGATGTGGATCTCGTCTTGTGGATCGGCCTCGCCCAGCAGGGCGGACAGCGAGGTGCCCAGGGCTACCGCCACCGTGTGCAGGCTGCCCACCGAGGCGAATTTCTCGCCGCGTTCCAGGCGCGACAGAAAACCTTTGTCCAGGCCCGTCTGGGCCGACAGCTGTGCCAGTGTCAGTTTGCGGCGCCGCCGGGTGGCCCGCATCCGCAGGCCCACTTGCTGGGCATCGGGGGCGGCGGCGGGCGGAAGCGTACGTTTGGACGGCATGAACGCAAGGCTGTCGAGTCGGGCGAAGGCTGCATGATGCCACTTTTGGCGAAACCCGGCAGCGGCGGCCTGCGGGTTTCCCCGCGTTGAAAGTGCAGGCAATTATTTGTACTTTGGGCAACAAGTTGCCTTAAGGGCAACAAATAAAACAACATTGCCATTGTCATTACCAAGAGATGCTCACCATGTCGAATTACGCTTCCCAAGACAAGGATGCCTTGCGCCGCCGCGTCGATCGAGAGATCGAAGAGCGCGCCGAGCCGACGGCGGCCTGGACCCCCGCACAGAAAATGGCGCTGGCGTGCCGCATGCTGGCCGCGCAAGGCCACTGGCATGGCGGCCTGGCCGGCCAGATCACCGCGCGCGGCGAAGACCCGGCCACGATCCTGACCCTGCCGTTCGGCATGGGAGCCGACGAGGCGCGCGCCAGCGAACTGATCCTGATCGACGAGGACATCAAACCGCTGGACGGGAAATCTTTGCCCAACCCGGCCAATCGCTTTCACGCCTGGGTGTATCGGCACCGCCCCGAAGTGCAGTGCATCGTGCACACGCATCCGCCGGCCGTGTCGGCGCTGTCCATGGTGGGTGAACCGCTGGTGGTGGCGCACATGGACGCCACCCCGTTCTTCGACGACTGCGCGTACCTGCCGGAATGGCCCGGCCTGCCCATCGGCGACGACGAAGGCGAAATCATCTCGGCCGCGCTGGGCGGCAAGCGCGCCATCCTGCTGGCCAATCACGGCATGCTGACGGCCGGCAAATCGATCGAAGAAGCCACGGTCATGGCCATCTGGCTGGAACAGGTGGCGGCGCTGCAATTGCGTGCGCGGGCCATCGGTCCCGTCAAGCCTGTTCCCGCCGAATTGGCGCGCGAATCGCACGATTTCCTGGTCAAGCCCAAGATCCTGGGGCTGACCTTCGCCTACTTCGCCCGCCGTGTCCTGCGCGAAGCGCCGGACTGCATCGATTAAGGAGCCATGCCATGCAACGCCGTCGATTCCTGACCCTGGCCGGCGCGGGTGGCGCCGCACTGGCCGCGCCGGCCGTGGCGCAAGAAGCGCCCACCGTGAACTGGCGCATGCCCAGCAGTTTTCCGCGCTCGCTGGACACGGTATGGGGCGCGGCCGAATACCTGGCCGCGCGGGTGGCCGCGCTGACCGATGGCAAGTTCACCATCCGGCCTTTTTCTGCCGGCGAGCTGGTGCCTCCCCTGCAGGTTCTGGACGCGGTGCAGAACGGCACCACCGAATGCGGCCACACCGCCGGGTTCTACTACGTGGGCAAGGCGCCCGCACTGGTATTCGATACCGGCGTGCCGTTCGGCCTGACGCCGCGCCAGCATTCGGCATGGCTGCTGCATGGCGGGGGCGGTGCCCTGATCGAAGAACAGTACGCCCGATACAACGCGCTGGCCATACCCTGCGGCAATACCGGCGCGCAGATGGGCGGCTGGTTCCGCAAGGAAATCAACTCGGCCGACGACCTGAAGGGCCTGCGCATCCGCACGCCCGGCTTGTTGAGTATGGTGTACGAAAAACTGGGCGCCATTCCCCAGCAGGTGGCGGGCAGCGATATCTATCCGGCGCTGGAAAAAGGCGCGCTGGACGCGGTGGAATTCGTCGGGCCGTACGACGACGAGAAACTGGGTTTTGCCAAGGTGGCGAGCTATTACTACGGGCCGGGCGTGCTGGAACTGGGCGCCAACCTGTGCCTGGCCATCAATCGCGACAGTTGGGCCAAGCTGCCGCCGCGCTACCAGGAAGCCCTGCGCGCGGCCAGCGCCATGGCCGCCGATGACTTGCTGGCCAAATACGATGCCAACAATATTCCGGCCCTCAAGCGCCTGGTGGGGCAGGGCGTGAAGCTGAAGGCCTGGCCGCCCGAGGTGATGCATGCGATGCAGCAGGCCACGCGCGAGGTGCTGGAAGAATACGCCGCCAGGGACCCGGCCTTTGCCAAGGTGCTGGCGTCGTGGCGTGCGTTCCGTGGCGACCAGTTGCTGTGGGCCGGCGTGAACGACGGGGCGGCGGAAAACTACCTGATGGCCACGCGCGAAAAGGGCCTGTAGCCGGCCGGCCATGCTGCCCGCGGGCGCCGGTGGGCGCCGCCCCGCGGGCCGGCAGCTTCAGGCGTGGCAATCGGCCCAGCAGTTGGGCGTTTCGTACAGGCGCACCCGCGCCAGCCGCAACTGCCCGCCGTAATGGCCCTGGTAGTGCGGGGCCAGGGTGCGGAAAATGACGGCCGCCAGGTTTTCGGCGGTGGGAATGCAGTCCAGTACCACGGTCTTGTGGTCGGGCAGGCTGTCCAGGAAGCCGCGCACGGCGCCGTCGTCGCGATACACCAGGAAGGCGTGGTCCCAGGGGTCGACGATATGGCGCTTGGCGATTGCCTTGATGTCGGAAAAATCCATCACCATGCCGTTGTCGGACGCGCCGGGCGCGTCGACGACGTCGCCCGCCAGTGTGATTTCAAGCACATAGCGATGGCCGTGCAGGTTGCGGCATTGGCTGCGGTGGTCGGGAATGCGATGGCCGGCGTCGAATTCCAGCCTGCGGGTCACCGAGATCATCGGGGGCCCCGCGTGGCGTGGGGGGTAATCATGGAATGCCTATGTATTTGTGGGTTTGCAGGCTCAGCCGCCATTGCGGGTGCTGCAGACAGTACTGCACCGCCTGTTCGGTATTGGCGGCGCGCGCCGGGCCGTCCATGGGCTGCAGGAAAAAGTGCTGGAAATCCAGGTGCGCGTAGGCTTCCGGGCGGGCCTGGGCCTGCGGGTACACCAGCTTCAGTTCATGGCCGCGCTCAACCACCACGGGCGCGCTGCCCTTGGGGCTGACACAGATCCAGTCGATGCCGTCGGGCGGCGGCAGGGTGCCGTTGGTTTCGATGGCCACGGTGAAGCCGTGCGCGTGCACGGCCTGCAGCAGGGCCGCGTCCAGTTGCAGCAAGGGTTCGCCGCCGGTGAACACCACGTAGCGGTCTTGCGTGCCGGGGCCCCAGGCAGCGGCGATGGCATCGGCCAGCAGCGCGGCGGTGGCGAACTTGCCGCCACCCGGGCCGTTGGTGCCGATGAAGTCGGTGTCGCAGAAGGTGCAGGCGGCATTGGCGCGGTCGGCCTCGCGGCCCGACCACAGGTTACAGCCGGCGAAGCGGCAGAATACCGCGGCGCGGCCAGCCTGGGCGCCTTCGCCCTGCAGCGTCTTGAAGATTTCTTTGGCGGAATATGTCATGCAATGGCGGCGGCCCCGCGGCCGGCCCTGTCCAAACCGGTATTTTAGCGGTACGCGGCAGGACAGTCGCGGCGCCCGGCCGACTGGCGTAGACTTGCGGCCTATGTATCACGTCCAGGACAATCTGTATCTGGACGAGCGCGATATCGAATTCGGCATGATCCGCGCCCAAGGGGCGGGCGGCCAGAACGTCAACAAGGTATCCAGCGCCGTCCACTTGCGCTTCGATGTGCGGGCATCCAGCCTGCCCGGGCACATCAAGGACGCCCTGTGCGCGCTGCCCGACCGCCGCGTGTCCAAAGAGGGGGTCATCGTCATCAAGTCGCAGGCGTTTCGCAGCCAGGAAAAGAACCGTGGCGAAGCGCTCGAGCGCCTGGCCGAGATGGTGCGCGGGGTGGCGCAGCCGGCCAAGGCGCGCCGGCCCACGCGCCCGACCCGCGCATCGCAGCGCCGCCGCGTGCAGCGTAAAGTGCTGCACGGGGAAATCAAGCGGCTGCGCGGCAAGATCCACGACGATTGAACCATGCAGGCACCCAGCCGACACGTGTACTTGTGGTCGCTGGCCGGCGTGTATGCGGCGTTGTGGACGGCGCTGGCCATCAATCCGGCGGACCGTTCCGACTGGCTGCTGGAAAACGCGCTGGTGCTGTTGTTCGGCGTGGCGCTGGCCGTGACGCGGCGGTGGTTCGTGTTTTCGCGCGTGTCCTATACCTTGATATTCCTGTTCCTGTGCCTGCACGCGGTCGGCGCGCACTATACCTATTCGAATGTTCCCTACGACGACTGGTGGCGCGCCCTGGCCGGGCATGGCCTGAATGAGGCATTGGGGTGGCAACGCAACCACTTCGACCGGCTGGTGCACTTTTCCTATGGCCTGTTGCTGGCGTACCCCATCCGCGAGATTTTCCTGCGTGTCGTCGAGGTACGCGGCTTCTGGGGTTACCTGCTGCCGCTGGATGTCGCGCTGTCGACGTCGGCCTTGTATGAGCTGATCGAATGGGGCGCAGCGACAATGTTCGGCGGCGACCTGGGGGCCGCCTATCTGGGCACGCAGGGCGATATCTGGGACGCCCATAAAGACATGGCGCTGGCCGGGTTGGGCGCATGCCTGGCCATGCTGATAACCGCCGTGGCCAATCGCGGCACGAATCGCGACCTGGCGCGCGAATGGGCCGACAGCCTGAAGCCCGGCCGCCGCCCCGCCTGACGCGCAACTGGTCAGCCCATCGCGGCACGCATGGGATACGTGAACGCCACGAAGTGCACGGTGTTCAACCCCAGGTGGGCCAGTACCGCGGCGGCCAAGCCGCCGTAGCGGTAGGCCACGCCGTAGGCCAGCCCCGCCAGCCCGGCCAGCGCCACCCACTGTATGCCGCCCGCCGCATGGGCCAGCCCGAACACCAGGGCCGCGATGACGATGGCCCACGCGGCGCCGCCGCGCCGGTGTTGCCAGCGCGCCGCCAGTTGCTGTTGCAGATAGCCGCGGAACAGCGCTTCCTCGGCCAAGGCGACCAACAGCGCATTATTGGCCAACCACAGCCAGCCCTGGGCCGGCCATTTCGGGGCCCAGCCCACCAGGCCCAGCGCCAGCGCCAGGCCCAGGCAGGCAAGCACGGCAACGGCGCAGGCCCCCAGCGCCGCCTTCAGGGTGGCGGCGCGGGTGCGGCCCGACATGGCGGGAGCCAGCGCCAGCACTACCCAGAACGCCACCAGGGGTTTGTCCAGGTTCAAGTACATGCTGAACGGAGAGGATTCCACGCTGAAGCGCGCGCCGTCGATCGCCTGCGCGTTGTGGAACCCCGGCAGCAGGTGCAGGCTCAGGCCGATGGCCAGGATGATGAACAAGGCATGGCCCGCCGCCACGCGCCATGGCGGCCCGCTGGCCCGTACCGCCAGGCCGGCGGCCAGCAGCAGTGCCGCCACGGGCGCCACTGCCGTGAACAGCGCGGCCTCGGTGCCGCTGACACGTTCCGCGCCCGCGTACCACAGCAGGAAGCCTGCCACCGTGGGCACCGCCGCATAGTAGGCCACGGCCAGCATGGCGCCGGGCGGCCAGGCCGCCGCCCAGGGTGCTTCGAATAGCGCCGCGGCGGCTGCAATACCCAGGCCCAGCGCCGTCATGCAGGTGGATTGCGCCAGCGGGCGCAGTGGCTGGCGCAAGCGCTTGTTCAGCAAGATGAACAGGCTTTCGCAGACGACGGCGCCAAAGACCAGGGCGTTGCCCAGCAATGACCGCGACGGGCCGGGGCCGGCCTGGAAAGCAATCAACAGCACGCCGCCCGCCGCCAGCCCGATGGCGGCCAACGCGGCTGGCCGTGGGCGTTCACCCAGCACCATGATGGCGACCGCGCCCGACACCATGGGCAAGGTGCCGACGATAATGCCGGCATCGGCGGCCGAGGTATGGCGCAGTCCCAGGATGAGCAGGGCGGTGTAGCCCACGCTGCCGGCGCCCGCCTGGATCAACAGGATCCAGGCGTCGTGCCGGCTGGGCCGGGGCCATGCGGTGCGCGTCAACCGCATCAACGCCAGGAACAGCGGCAGGGCGACGGCGAAGCGCAGCGCCGTGGCGGTGAAGGGCGACAGGCCGGCCGCGATGAGCTTGCTGGCCACCACCGTGCTGCCCACGGTGATCATGGCCAGTGTCAGGCAAAGATAGCCTTGCGGGCGTGAAGTCATGGGTGCGGGAATGTATTGGCGATGCGGCAGCTTAGGGGGTGGCCGGGACGGTGTCTTGGACGTTATTGCGCAGGCCGCGCGAGCGTGTGCCGTTGGGTTCGGGGTCTGACACACAAGGTGTCAGACCCCTGCGGGAGATCTTCCGGCGCTCAGGTACCTGGCGAGGCTGCGTCCGGGTGCCTGACACTTTGTGTGTCAGGCACCGTCTTGATGATCCGTTGCTCCGCCCGATTGGCGTACGCTCCCGGCGTCAATCCGTACAGGCGCACGAAGACACGGTTCAGGTGGCTTTGGTCGGCGAAGCCGCTGGCGGCGGCGGTGTCGGCCAGCCCGTGGCCCTGGCGTATCAGCCGGCGCGCCAGCCCGGCGCGGCGCTGCATCTGGTAGGCGTGCGGGGTCAGGCCGGTGGCGCGGGAGAAGGCCCGCAGTATCTGGAAGCGGCTCAAGCCGCTGGCGCCCGCCAGGTCGGCCAGCAATACCTGGGCCGCGGGGGCATCGTCGATCAGTGCGCGGGCGCGGGCAACGGCCGCAGGCACGGCAGGCGATTCAACGGTGGGCGCAGGAAAGTCCAGGGTGCCGGCCAATAGCGCGAGCAGCAGCGATTCCTGAGCCAGCGCGCCGGCGCCCGCGCCTGCCGCGGTGGCCGCCATGTACAGCTTGCGGAACCGCAGGGCCAGGCGCGTGTCGCGGATGACGGGTTGCGCGAATTCGCGCCAGCCGTGGCGGGCAGCGCCGATATCGGCGCTGGCCCGGGCCGCGACAGCGGGGTCGATATACAGAATCATCCACTGGCGGCCATGGTCGCCGATAGGGGCGCCATCATGCACTTCGCCGGGGTTCACGGTAATGATGTCGCCCGCGCCCGCCTCGACCATGCCGCGCCCGCTATGCGATTTCTGCGCCCCGCGCACGATCAGGCCTATGCCGAACTGGTCGTGCATGTGGCGTCCGAACGCATGGCGCGAATTCGCCTCGACGGCTTCCACGCCTTCGATCGCGCATGGCACATGGGCAAAATGGCCGCGCCGCATGATTCAGGCGCCCGTGGCGTACGCGGGAAGGCCACGAGGGTGGGCAGGGAAGGGCATGGGCGGGTCCCGGGGTGGAATTTGCAAGCAACGGTACCCGAATCCGCGGCGGCCCGCAAAGCACGGGCACGCAGGCATGTACGTATCGAAACATTCCGGCGATTGTCCCTGCGGGAGCGGGCGGCTACGATGCCCGACTGTCTAGCATTGCCCACTCTACGTTGATACGGGAGCGCACATGCGCGCTGCATTCGGCAAGGCCAAGGCCCGGCTGGCAACCGGGATAGGTTCGACGATCGCGGTAGGTACCGCCACCGTCTATACCATCATGGGTGCCGGGGCGTCGGCGCCCGTGGCGCAGTACGACGCGGGCGCCCCCATCGAAGCGGGCCAATGGCAGGTGGCCGCGCAGCGCGCCTGGATCAGCACGGAAAAAGTCTACGGCGTAACGCCGCGTCCCGGACAGAAGGCCCTGGTGCTCGAGGCCGATCTCAGCAATCGCACGCGCGTATCCAGCCGCGACTACGCGAAGCTGTTCAACCCCCACCCCAAGCCCGGCGTGAAACTCGAACCCCCCGTGGTGACGCAATTGCGCGATCCGCAGATCGGGCCCCTGATGCACCCCGGGCTGGGCGAGCGCGTGGCATTCGTCTGGATGATGCCCGATACCGCCGCATCGCCCGCCACGCTGGAACTGGACGTGGTGGCCCAGACGTTCAAGCCCATCGACAATCTGTACGGCACGCCGGGATGGTTCAATCCCAAAGTGGTGGGGCAAGTGGAATTGCCGGTCCAGGGGGCGGCCGAGCCACGGCCGCCCGCGGCGGGGCAGGGCTTGTGAAGCGAGCGCTGGGTTCATTGCTGGTGCTGGCGGCCGCCGCCGCCATCTTGTTCGCCATGCAGCGCAACAGCCCGCGCTACGACGAATTGACCGGGCCCATACCCGTGGCGGGGCGCATGGGCGAGACCGTGCGCACCCGCTTGTTCGATGCCAGGGTCGAGCGCGTGGAGTTCGCGCGGCAACTGACCTACCGCAGCATCGCCCGCGAACACGTGCGCACCACCTCCGGCCTGTGGGCCATCGTGACCGTCGAACTGGCGGCACGCTCGCATTCGGTGAATGTGCGCCAGGCCGGCTGGGTGGGGCCCCAGGGGCTGCAATACTTGCTGTCCGACCGCCTGGCCCTGGCGCCCGACCAGGCGCCCATGCTGGACCCCGGCCTGCCGCGGCGCGTGCAGCTGGTATTCGAGATCCGCCCCGACCAGGTGGGCGATGCCACGCTGTTGCTGTCCGAGAACATGTTTGTCCGCCTGGATTCCGAAGCCCGTATCGCGCTGGACCAGTTGCCGCGCGCGGCGGACGGTTCGGTGCGCATCCTGGACACCTATAGCCTGATGCCGCCCAAGAGGTCGCCATGAACCCGGTACATGATGACCTTGCCGAAGAACGCCTGTGGCGGCGGCGCAGCCTGGTGCTGGGGGTGGTGCTGCTGTTGCTGGTGTCGGCCTTGATGGCCCGCCAGAGCGTCTGGCAGTGGTGGCACGGGCGCGATCTGATCGTGCATGAAGTGCCCCAGGGCGCCAGCCATGACTTCGGCGGAGGGCGCTGGCGCCTGCACGCATTGCGCATGGCGCCGCTGCCGCCGGGCCGCTCCATTCCCGAAAACGCCATGGGCGTGGTGGCCGATTTCAGGGTGGAAGTGCTGGACGCCGACCTGGCCACCAACTGGCGCGGCTGCCTGATTTCGCTGGAAGACCCGCAGGGCCGCCGCTGGCGGCCCACCCAGGCGCTGCGCCTGCCGCGCTCGGATGCGCAAGAGTGCGTGGCGGCCATGTATTCGGGCGCGAAGGCCGGCGATACGCTGCGTATACGCCAGGCCTTCCTGGTGCCGCGTGATGCGGCCGAAACCTTGCAGCCCACGCTGACGATGACACCGCAGCAGCCTCGCTATCTGCGTTTCGCGCAGCATCCCGAGCGGGTGCAGGTGCAATAACAGCCGATACCGCCATGGGCGGAGGCGGCCGGCAGGCGGATCAGGCGCCTTGGGCCGCGGAGGTCTCCGGGGTGCGTTGCCGGCTAGGCTGGCGGAAGGCGGTTTCCAGGATGGCGGCCAGGAAGCAGATGCGCAGCGGCTCGATCAGGATGCCAGTGGAAGAATCGCGGAACGGGCTGCCGAACAGCAGGGTGAGGCCATGGGCCAGTACCTGCCAGGTATCCAGGTCGTGTGGTCCGATCAGGCGGGTGGCGCCCAGCCACAGCCAGGCGCTGCCCCATTCGATCAGGCGATAGCCGATGATGAGCGTCACCAGCAGCAGCACCCCGGCGTTCAGCGTCAACCGCACGCCGTTGGCCACGGGCAGGTAGCGCGACCGGTAGCCGCCGATGAAATGCGCGATGAAGTCGCGCAGGAACTTGGGAATGGCTTGGTAGCGCTCGCCGAAGCGTTCGACGCGGCGATGCATGCGCAGCAGTTCCTGGTCGCTGCGCACGTCATAGCCATAGACCAGGGCCGCCATCACCAGCCACACCACCGGCAGCAGGGCATAGAAGAACAGGTTCACCAGCAGCGTGCCCGGGGTGTCCACCAGCGATTCGGCCGGCACCATGGGCGCGGCCCAGGCCATGGCAATGGGCGCGGCCAGCGTGTTCAACAGGGCATGCAGGTTTTCCCACAGGGGATGGTTGGCGATCCATTCCCACAAGTGGCCCTTCCAGCGGCTGATGACGTACAGGCCGACAAGAATCCAGTTGGTTTCGCACAGCACCACCACCACTTGCCAGATGGGGCGGCCGGTTTTCTCGCGCAAGCGCTTGGCGACCTTGCGTATCGCCCAGGAAACGGCCACCGACACTAGCAGCCAGCGCGAGTCCAGGGCATCCAGGATATTGCCGTGCTGGCCGAAAGGGTCCAGGTCGAGCGCCAGGCGCGAATACTGCCGCACCGTATTGCCCAGAAAGCCCCAGGCGGCGTAATAGGCAAAGAAGGGCAGCAGCGCCACGGTAACGGCCGACAGCAGCCGTCGGGTACCCTGTTCGCCGGAATCAGGAGATTTGCCGCCGCGTGCCGCGGCCTGGGCGGCGCGCAGGGCCGGCAAGCCGGGCAGCAGCACCTGGAACATGGTGACTGTCACTACCAGGTGCGCCAGGGCTACCAGGGTCAGCACGCCCAGCCCGGCCAGGTGGTTGGCGAACCCGGTGCGCACCGCCAGTTCCAGCAACAGCCCCTGCGCCAGTACGCCGGCCAGCACCAATGCCATCAATTGCGGCCAGAAGCGCAGCCACAGGCGGAACGTCAGCACGAACGGCGCGGCGATCGAACCCTGCATGTCCGGTTTCCCTTCGGTGGAAGCGGCGATCTTAGCGTGCGCGGCGGGGCGGACGTTGTATCTTTTTCCTTCGGGATGTCAGGGCCCCGCGTGTGCGCCGGGCGGCCGCGTCAGAGGTGCACCAGCACGTTCACCAGCTTGCCGAACGGGTCGCGCACGTAAAAGCGGCGCACGCCCCAGGGTTCTTCCACGGGGCCGTATTCGATGGCGAAACCGCCGGCGCGCATGCGCCGCAGCGCTTCGTCCAGGTCGTCGACCTCGATGGACAGGTCGGGGGTGGGCGTGTCCGAGCCGCCCTGCGTGGCCACGGCAATCTGCACCGTCATGTTCCGCTGCGCGCCATAGGTGGCAAGCCAGCCGTGGTCCATCAGGATGTCCAGGCCCAATGCGTCGCCATAGAAGCGCCGGGCGGCGGCGGTGTCGGTGGTGTGGATGTTGGCGACGATACGCTGGACTTGCATGCTGGGCTCCGGGGCGATGTGCGCAGGGTATGCCATGTGGCAGCCTGCCATCCGTATTTTCAATATGTGAAACGGCAGGCGCCCGGGGCCTTCGCGCCCCCGGCATGCGCGCTTATGGTGCTAGGGACGGTGGCACGGCCTTTGTATTGTGCCCCGTGACCGGATTGGAGCACGAAACATTGACCATGTCCCATATTCAAGCGACCCCCTTGCATTCGGATTTCGCGGTGGAAGTCCATGCCGATATTCCGGATGTGCTCGACGACCCCGGGGCCATGGCGGACCTGAAAGCCATTTGGCGGCAGTCGCCGGTAATGATCTTTCGGCGCCAGGCGCTGGACGAGACGGAATTGATCCGTTTCAGTGAGCATTTTGGTATTTGCGATACGACGGTGCGCCGCGACATCCAGTCGCCGTATCACGAGCAGATCATCTATTTCAGCACGCTGAAGTATGCCGATGGGCGCTTCGTGGGCGGATTCGCCGGCGGAGACGACGTGGAATGGCATTCTGACCAGACCTTCCAGGTGCGGCCCGCCACGGGAGCCATTCTTTACGGCACCGAAGTGCCGCGCGATGGCGGCGATATTTACTGGGCCAATCAGTACCAGGCCTGGGAACGGCTGCCCGGCGAGGTGCAACGCCTGATCGAGGGGCGGACGGGCATCTACCGCTACGCCAAGCGCTACGCCAGGCTCAATGCGCTGGAACTGAAAGAAAAAAGCAAGGCCAACGCCATGCTCAACCTGCCCGATGCGCGCCATCCGGTGGTGCTGACCCATCCCCACACGGACCGCAAGGCCTTGTATGCCGACCCGACGACGCTGGTGTCCATCGAGGGCCTGACCGACGAGGAGAACGCGCGGGTGCTGCCCGTGCTGTTCGAGGCGGGCGGCCATGCGTCGCTGGTGTATGGGCACAAGGTGCGCAACGGCGACGTGATGATGTGGGACAACGGCTGCACCATGCACCGGCGCGATGCCATGTCCCTGGAACAGCCCCGCTTGATGAAGCGCACCACGTTCCGGCTGTCCGCCGATGACTACTGCGTGCCGCATGCCTGACAGGAAGATCTATCCATGAATACATCCAAGGTTTATCTGAAAGTACGCCGGGTGGATGCCGCCACCGTGGCCAGGGCGCAGGCGGTCACCGTGGCCGATATGCACGAGTCGATGGGAGTGGCCGGACGGGCCGCATTGCTGGGGGCGCGCATGCGGCCCCTGCGTGAATGCCAGCCTCGCGTCGCCGGGCCTGCCGTAACCGCCTTCTGCTGGCCGGGGGACAACCTGATGATGCACCGGGCCTTGTACCTGGCCCAGCCGGGCGACGTGCTGGTGGTGGTGTGCCAGGCCGAGCTGTCCGGCGCGCAATGGGGCGACCTGGCCACCCGCTATGCGCTGCAGAAGGGGCTGGCGGGGGTCATCGTGCAAGGGTGCGTGCGCGACGTCGATGAAGTGCGCGAACTGGGGCTGCCGGTGTGGTCGACGCATATCTGGCCCATCCATCCCGACAAGAACGGGCATGGGTTCGTCAATGCGCCGGTGGTCTGCGAAGGGGTGGAGATCCGGCCAGGCGACCTGATCGTGGCGGATGGCGACGGCGTGATCTGCGTGCCGCGCGACGCGGCCGCCGCAGTCGTGGAAGGCGCCGTCGCCAGGATGAGCAAGGAAGAGGGCGCCGCCGAGCAGGTTCGCGCCGGCGCGCCAGTATGGGAGCTGAGCGGCGCGGCATCGATTTACGCGCAAATGCAGGTCGAGGAAATCGACGCCGCGTTCGACGATTGAGCGCGGGCGGTAAACGCCGGCCATCCATCGGCTGGCGTTCTCACAATAATTCGATACCGGAGACATATATGTATAAGAAAATGCGCGGCCTGGCTGCCGCTCTCTTGACGTGCGCCATGGCCGCGAGCGCGGCCGCGCAAACGGATGGCGCGGCCCAGGGCTTCCCCGCCCATCCCGTCAAGCTGATCGTGGCCGCGGCCACCGGCAGCAGCCCCGATGCCATCAGCCGCCGCCTGGCGAACGACCTGGGCATCAAGTGGAAGCAGCCCGTCGTCGTCGAGAACGCCGTGGGACTGGGCGGCATTATTGGCACGGAGAAGGCGGCCAAGCAGGCGCCTGACGGCTATACGCTGCTGATCAGCACGATCGGCGCCATGTCGGTGGGCGGCAGCCTGATGAAGCTGCCCTACGATCCGGTCAAGGATTTCCAGCCGGTGACACTGGCCATGTCCATGCCCAACCTGCTGGTGGTACACCCCAGCGTGCCGGCCAAGACGCTGGACGAACTCATTGCCTACGGCAAGCGCAACCCCAACAAGCTGCGCTACGGGCATCCGGGAATCGGGACGACGCCACATTTGTCAGCCGAACTGCTGATGGAAATGACGGGCCTGAAGATGCAGCCCATTCCGTACAAGTCCAGCGCGCAAATGGCCACCGATCTGCTGGCGGGCCATTACGAAGTGCTGTTTCACAACAGCTCGGTGATGCTGCCGCACGTGCAGTCCGGCGCGGCGCGGCCGCTGGCGGTGACGGGAGCCGATCGTGTGGGCACTTTGCCGGACATCCCCACCGTGGCCGAGGCGGCCGGGCTGAAGGGGTTCGCTGTCAACGCGTGGTGGGGTATTTATGTTCCGGCCGGCACGCCGCCGGACATCGTGGCCAGGCTCAATGGCGATATCACCGCCGCGCTGGACCAGCCCGACACCCGGAAATGGGTCGAAGACCAGGGGGGAACCGTAGGCGGCGGCACGCAGGAAGACCTGCGCGCGCACCAGGCAGCGGAAACCCGGCGCTGGAGTGAGTTGATCAAGAAGGCCGGCATCAAACCCGATTGAGCCGGCGCGGCCCACTTCCGCCTGTACAGGAGCATGCATGACCGACCCCGCAATTCCCACTTTGGGCTTTATCGGCCTGGGCAACATCGGCGCGCCGATGTGCTGGAACATCGCCACCAAGCACCCGGCCGGTGTCATCGTCCACGATCTGAACCCGGCCGCCTACGCCGCCTTGGAGGGCACCGCAGCCCGCCGCGCCGGATCCCTGGCGGACTTGGCGCAGGCCGCGGATATCGTCTTCCTGTCCTTACCCGGCAGCGCCCAGGTCGAGGCGGTGTGCCTGGGTCCGGACGGCCTGGCAGCCGGGCCCAGGCCGCCCGCGCTGATCATCGACCTGAGCACGACTACCGTTGCCACCGCGCGCAATGTCGAGGCCCGGCTGCGGGAGAAAGGCATTGCATTCGTCGACGCGCCGGTGGCGCGCACCGCGGAAGCCGCGCGGCGCGGCGAACTCAGCATCATGGTAGGGGCTGCGCCGGACCTGTTCGAGCGCGTGGAACCTTATTTGCGCTACATCGGTTCGGACGTGACGCGTTGCGGCGGCGCGGGCTGCGGCCAGGTGGTCAAGCTGATCAATAACGCGCTGGTGTTCGAGCACACCGCGGCGCTGGCCGAAATGATGGTGCTGGGCCAGCGCGCGGGCGTGGATCCGGCCTTGCTGCTGGATGCTTTGTCGAAGGGGTCGGGCGACAGCTTCGTGCTGCGCAATCACGGCATGAAGGCCATGCTGCCGCGCCAGTTTCCGGCAGGCGGTTTTCCGCCGGAGTATGCGCTGAAAGATATCAGCTACGTGCTGGACCTGGCGCAGGATACCCGCAGTTCCACTGCGTTCGTAGAACTGGCGCACCGGTATTACGACGCCGCGGCCCGAAAGGGTTTTGGCCGGCGGTATTTCCCGACGATTATCGAGATGCTCGACCAGAGCATCGGGCCCGTGCTCGATGCGCAAGCCCCAGGGGGCCCGGCAGGCGCGCCTGCCCGCCCGGCGCCAGGAAACCCAGGACATGTCTAGCGCAAGCAACACCCGGTCGGCGGTGTCGGAAGCGGAATGGGACGCCCGCGTCGATCTGGCCGCCGCGTACCGCTTGATGCCCTTGTTCGGCATGAGCGACCTGGTCTACAACCACATCACGGCCAGCGTCCCAGGGGAAAAGGACAAGATCCTGATCAACCCCTTTGGTTTCATGTACGAAGAAATCACCGCGTCGTCGCTGATCACCATCGACATCGACGGCGAAGTGCTTTTCAACCCCAATGACGACTACGGCGTCAACCAGGCCGGCTACGTGATCCACAGTGCCGTGCATGCCGCCAGGCCCGATGTGCATTGCGTGATCCATACCCATTCGCGGGCGGGCATGGCCGTCTCGGCCTTGAAGTGCGGCCTGCTTCCGCTGACGCAGACCGCCATGCGGTTCGCCAGCATTCCGTATCACGACTTCGAAGGGCCGGCCATCGACCTGGACGAGCGCCAGCGCCTGGTCCGGGACCTGGGCACGCACGATGCCATGGTGCTGCGCAATCATGGGCTGCTGGTGGCCAGCGCGGATATCGCCCAGGCATTCAACACGATCTACTGGCTGGAAATGGCATGCCGTGCGCAGGTGGATGCCATGGCCTGCAATGCCGAACTGAACCATGCGGATCCCGGGGTGGTGAAGCGAACCGAACACTTGTACCGGCCGGAGGTCCGGCGCCCGCACGGCGTGCTGGAGTGGCCGGCAATGCGCCGCTATCTGGATCGGCGCGATCCTACCTACAAAGACTGATTTTCGCGGTAGTTCACCAGGAGCAATCGGCATGAGCGAAGCCGCAAGCAGGATCGGCCGCGTATGGGTCGAAGAAGCGGAATACATAAACGGGAAGGGCCAGCCCTTGGCCGCTACGGTGTATAGGCCGGATGGCCCGGGCCCGTTTCCCATGGTGCTTGAAGTGCATGGGGGCGCGTGGTGCCGGGGCAGCCGGCAGGATGAACACAGCATGAACCAGGCGCTGTGCGGCCAGGGCATCGTGGTGGCGGCGCTGGACTTCCGCATGCCGCCCCAGGCGTCGTATCCCGGATCTTTATGCGATATCAACGCGGCGCTGCGGTATTTCAAGGGCGATGCAGACCAATGGCAAAGCCGGCCGGATGCCATCGGCATCATGGGGGTTTCCAGCGGCGGCCACCAGGCCGTGCTGGCCGCGTTGCGTGCCCGCGACCCGCGCTACCTGGCAACACCCGTGCCAGGTGCCGGGCCGGCCGATGCGCGCGCGGCCTTCATCGTGGCATGCTGGCCCGTGATCGACCCCCTGGGACGCTATCGCCATGCCAAGGCCATGCAGCGCAGCGGCAGCCCCTATCCGGCGGCGCTGGACCGGGTGGTGCCCGACCACGAAAAGTACTGGCTGACCGAGGATGCCATGCGGGAAGGCGCGCCGGCGGTGGCACTGGAAGGCGGCGAGGCCCTGGACTTGCCCCCGCTGCTGTGCGTGCAGGGCGAGGATGACATCGTGCACCCGCGCGCGCACCTGGACCGTTTCGTGGCGGCCTACCGGGCCGCGGGTGGCGAGGCGGCCGTGCGGCTGTATCCGGGCCAGGCCGAAGGCTTCATCACCAGGAACCCCGAGGCCGCCGCCTCCACGGCGGCCATCCGCGAAATCGGGACCTTCATCAAGCGCTGTGGCGCAGCGACGTAGCGTCGCCGTGCTGCGGGGCGGGGATGCCGCCGGCCGCGGGGGCCGGCGGCGCCAGCAGATAGCCGGCGTCCAGCATTTCGTAGTGCGCGCATCCCAGCTGCGTCAAGACCATGTTGATTTCATCGCGCACGATCTGCAGCGCGCGTTCTACTCCGGCCTGGCCGGCCGCGGCCACGCCGTAAAGCGAGGGCCGGCCGAAAATGGCGGCGTCGGCGCCCAGGCAGCGGGCCACGATCACGTCCGAGCCTCGCCGCACGCCGCTGTCCAGGATGAGCGTGGCGCGCGGCCCTACCGCCTGGCGGATCGCGGGCAGTACCTCCACGGGTGACGGCGCCGCGTCCAGCTGGCGGCCGCCATGGTTGGACACCACGATGCCGTCCGCGCCAAGCTGCATGGCCCGCCGGGCATCCTGGGGGTGCATCAGGCCCTTGATCATCAGGGGGCCGGGCCAGGCCTGGCGCACGCGTTCGACATGTTCCCAGCTCACCATGGGCGCGGGCGTCAGCGTGCCGAACATGTCCGCAACCTGGCTCGCATCCGCCGATGCCGGCGCATAGGGCTGCCAATTGCACATCATGGGAATGCCGCCAGTCCGCAAGTAGCGCAGAACCCAGGCTGGATGGCCCAGGGCCTCGAGCACCACGCCGGGGGTCATCCGGAAGGGGCGCGAGAAACCGTTACGCCGGTTGCGTTCGCGGTTGGAGTTCACGGGCACATCGATCGTGATCACGAGCACGCGCGTCTGCACGCGGATCGCGCGCTGGACCAGGTCTGCGTTGATGTGCTCATCGCGCGTGCAGTACATCTGGAACCAGACGTTGTCCGGCGCGATGCGGATGGTGTCTTCGAGCGACGCGTTGCTGGAACTGGACAGGAGAAACGGCACGTTGGCCACCCGCGCGGCTGCGGCCTGCATGAGATCCGCGTCCGGGCGCCACAGGGCGGCCAGTCCGGTTGGCGATATGCCGATGGGACTGTCATAGCGGTGGCCGAACAGGCTGACGGACTGGTCCAGTTGACTGACGTCGCGCAGGTACCTTGGTACCAGTTTGTGCTCCGCGAACGCTGCGCGGTTGCGCGCCAGGCAACGCTCATCGTCCGCGCCGCCGTCAATGAAGTCGAACGCGATGCGAGGCAATTTGCGGCGGGCCAGGCGGCGGAGGTCTTCCAGATTGATGGCGGACTGAATCTTCATGGTGTGGCTCCAGACAAGAACGCCATACCTTAATGTCGCTTGCCGCGCGGGCGCGGTGCTGTCCGCGCGGCAGTTTCACATATTGAATTTTTGGCGCCATGCCCAAGAGGCAAGCCCCAGGCGGAGCAAGACCCGTGGCACCGCCGGCCAGGCAAACCCCAATTGCCCGCGCGGGGGCCGTGGGGTAAGCATATGTCGAGAACGGTGGCCAATATCCGGAGACATAAAGCGATGAATCTTGCCGATTTGCCGGTGGGACGGCAGTTGAGTTCCTCTTCATCCGCGCGCATGGGCACGCAAAGCCTGGGCAGGGGGATCAGGCTCTTGAGAACAGTGGCGACACGGCCGGCGGTGGGTTGGCGGCTTTCAGACCTGGCGATGGCCTGTGAGCAGGACAAGGCCACCGTGCATCGCATGCTGGCTTGCATGGTGGAAGAACGCCTGCTGGAGCAGCGCAGCAGCGACCGGCATTATGTGCCCGGCCCGCTGATGTACGAGTTGGGCCTGGCGCTGCCTCATTACACGCAGTTCCAGCGGCGCGCGGAAGATATCATTGCTGATTTCGCGCGCCGCATGGCCGGCATCGTGTTGTTCCAGTTGCGCAGCGGCAGCGAGTATGTGTGCAGCGTGCGTGCCGGCACCGTGACGATGACGGGTGCCATGGTGTATTCAGGCACGCGCCGCCCCTTGTTTACCTCGGCGGGCGGGGTCGCCATTCTGCAGACCTTGCGGGCGGACGAGGCACGTACGGCGCTGCTGGAAAACGTCAATCACGAGATCAGGAGCCATGGCACCTCGCGTATGGCGGGTTTGCAGAAAATGCTGGTGAAGTCCGACGAGCACGGGTTCGGCGTCAATTTGGGCTATGTGGTGCCCGGGTCCAATGCCTTCGGTGTGCCGGTGCGCAACGTCAAGGGCGATGCGTTCGCGGGGGTATGCCTCATCGGCACGCCGGAAACCCACGGCGCAGACAGGCTGGATGAATTGCACGCGCGCCTGCTCGACGTTGCGGGCGAGCTGGACGCGCAGGCGCGGGAGTGCGGCGTGCATTAGCAAGGCAGCCTGCTTCCTGCGAGCTGCGCCGAGCTTTCTTCTCAGAAATACACCTGCGCATTCAAGCTGACCGTGCGCGACGGCGCGGGCAGGATGCTGTTGGTGCCCACGGAATACCAGTAGCGGCGGTCGGTCAGGTTGTCGATGGCGGCGCGCAGCACCACGCCCTTGTCCAGGATGCGGGTGCGATACACCGCGCCCAGGTCCAGGGTGTAGTAGCTGGGCAGTTCCAGCTGGTTGGCCGAGTCCAGCTTGGACGCGCCCACGTACTTCATTCCGGCCGCCAGACTCAGGCCTGGCGCGGCGGGCACGTTATATACCACCTGGCCGCTGGCCACGAAGCGCGCGGCGCCGGGCAGGCGCTTGCCTTCCAGGCTGGGGTTGCCGGTGCGGTACTTCGGATCCAGCCACATGGCGTTGGCCAGCACCGACCAGTCGCGCGCCAGGCGGGCGTTGCCCGCCAGTTCCAGGCCTTGCAGCCGGCCTTCGCCGTCTTGCACATATTCGTTGGCGTCGTTCACATAGGACGCGCCGCGTTCGATGCGGAATAGCGCCGCCGAGGCGCCCCAGTCTTCCTGTGCGGTCTTCACGCCGATTTCATACTGCTTGCTTTCCAGCGGGGCCAGCACTGCGCCGGCGTTGGCGTACTGGCTGCCCACGGTGGCGCCTTGTTCCAACGCTTCTACATAGCTGGCATACAGCGTGGTGTCGTGGCGCGGTTTGTACATCAGGGCCACGGTGGGAGTGACGGGGTGCTTTTTGTATTCGCTTTCCCGCACGCCCGAAGGGTCGAAATCGCGCTGGCGGTAGTCGATATAGCGAACCCCGGCCAGCAACGACCAATGCTCGCCGAACTGGATGGTATCGCTGGCATACAGTGCGTTTTGCCGGTATTCGGTGCCGCGGTACATCTCGGGCGATAGCGAACCGGTATAGGGCGATGGCCGGGTGCCGTTGAAGATGTTGCCGGTGCCGATAGGGCCGTAGAAGCTGTTGGTGTTGAAATCGTTGACCTGGGTCTGGGTGGAGGCGCCCAGCACGACCTCGTGTTTCAGGAAACCGGTGGTGAATTGGCCCTGCACCATGGCCTCGAGCTGGTTGAAACGGTAGGCGTTCTTCTGGTCGTACATATTGTCCAGATAATCGCCCGCGTCGTTCAGCAGGTTCAGCGTTTCTTCTTTGTACGTGCGCACCGCCTGGCTGTAGCTGTACGAGACCGATGCCGTCCATTGCGGCGCGAACGCCCACTGCAGTCCGGTCTTGGCGAACTTGCTGACGGCGCGGTAGCCGCTGCCTTCGGTGGACAGGCGGGTACGGCCGCTGATCGTGTCGGGAACGCCGCTGCCCTTGAACAGCGGGCCCAGCGAGATCGCCTGCACGGTTCCGCTGGTGTCGCGGTCCTGGTACATGCCCTCGAATGTCCACAGCAGGTCGGGCGTCAGCCGCAAATCCAGCGCCGCCGAGAATGAATTGCGGTCGATGTCGCCGTGGTTATAGGTGCCGCCTTGTTCGTGGGTGTAATTGATGCGGTAGCCCAGGCGGTCGTCCGGGCCCAGGCGTCCGCCCAGGTCCACATGCTGCGAGAACACGCTGTCGCTGCGGTAGCCCACGCTGGCGCTGGCCAGGAATTCGTCGGTGGGCTTCTTGGTGATGTAGTTGACGATGCCGCCCGGCGAGCCGAAGCCGTACATGAATCCCGTGGCGCCCTTCAGCAGGTCGACCCGTTCGAAATGTTCCAGGGGTAGTTCCACGCCGTAGTTGACGATGGACACGCCGTCGATCTTGTAGCTGTTGAAGGCGTCCAGCGGCAGGCCGCGCACCACCAGCGTGGACGGCCGGCTGTTATAGCTGTTGCCGGCGGCAATGACGCTGGATTCGCGGGCGAACACCTGGCCCAGGGACGTTACCTGGCGGTCGGCGATGTCTTCCGCGCCGACGGACCGGACAGAGAAGGGCGTGTTCAATGCACTGCGCGACCCCAGCGCGCCGGTGGCCACCGGCGTGGTTGCCGCATTGGCGTCGCTGCTGCCTTGCACCACCACCGGCGCCAGGGTGGCGGGGGCGGTTTCTTCGGCCGCGATGGCCGTGCCGGCCAGCGTGCCTGCGCCGATCGCAAGCGGAGTCAACAGCAAAACACGGGCGCGCATGGCATTCAACCTGTCTGGACGGAGTCGGGACAGGATGATACATATAAATAATAGTAATTGCTATTCGTATTCGTAATATTGGGACAAACCCTGGGCCGCCCCAGCCGCGGCGGACTGGGGCGTGGCGCCGGGTTTCCATGGATATTCATGGGTGTCTGGCTCCCGCCAGGGTGCCAGACACCGTTCTACTGGGACTGTCGTGGCACACAATGACCGTTCTATTGGGACTTGCGTGGCACAAACGGGGTCGGGCACCCTGCGGGAGCCTGACCCCTGGGCCAAGCCGCTTCAGTCAGGCCGCTGTACGCGGCCACGGGACCCATCGACCACCAGTGTTTCACCAGGCTGTAGCGCACTCAGGATGTCGGGCAGGTTGGCAACCGCCGGGATGCCGAATTCCCGCGCGACAATGGCGCCGTGCGACAGATAGCCGCCGGTTTCCATGATCAGCGCGCCGGCTTTCAGGAACAGCGGGGTCCAGGCGGGATCGGTGGACGGCACGGCCAGCACGTCGCCCGGCTGCATTCCCAGGCCATCGGCCGGGCTGCACGCGATATGGACCCGGCCTTGCGCCTGGCCGCTGGCCACCGGGGTGCCCTGCCAGTTGCCGGCCCCTGGCGTGGACGGTTGCGCATGGCCGGCCGGCACGGCGCGCGGTGCCGGGCCGAATTCCGCGATGACCGAGGGTTCGGAGTGCTGCTGCAGTTCGCGCATTGCTGATCTCTCCGGTGGCCGCCACGCGCCAGGGCG
>NZ_JAJMLX010000420.1 GCF_020991325.1 Bordetella petrii
ACCACCAGCATCAGCCGCGCCGGGTCGACACGCTGAGCCACCAGCCCAAGCGCGATTTCTTCTGGGTGCCAGTGGGCCTGGCGGTGCTGCTGCTGGCGCTGTGGCATGCGATCGCGGCGCTGCTGGCATGGCGGCGGGATGGGCAGTCGGTGGCGCGGGAAAAAGAGGACGGCGCATGGACCTCGACCTGAGCGCCTTCCACTTCCTGCGTCCCTGGTGGTTGCTGGTCTTGCCATTGGCGGGACTGCTGGGGGGGGCGAGGCGCGGCGAGCGCGCGTCCCTGGCGCGCGGCAGCGGGATTGCCGCTGAGTTGCTGCCGTACCTGACGGTGCGCGCTGCGGGCAGCCGCGGACCGCGTCCCATCGACCTGCTGGCCGCAATGATGGCATTGGGCGCGCTGGCGCTGGCGGGGCCCGCCTGGGAAAGGGACGAGCCCGCCTACCTGGACAATGTCGCACCGCTGATCGTGGCGGTGGACCTGTCGCCTTCCATGGATGGCGCCGACGTGCCACCGACTCGCCTGGAAGCGGCCAAGCACACGGTGCGCGACCTGGCGGCGCGCCGGGCTGGCGCCAAGACCGGATTGATCGCCTATGCCGGCAGCAGCCACCTGGTGCTGCCTCCCACCGACGACGGCAACCTGCTGGATCTCTTTGCCCAGGCCTTGTCCACGGACCTGACTGATAACGCCGGCCGCGACGCGGCGGGCGCTATTGCGCTGGCCGCGCGCGTGCTGCAGGCGGAGCGGGCTGGCGGCACCTTGCTGCTGTTGACCGACGGCGTGGACACGCAGCAATTGGACCCCGTGCGCGAGCATGCCCAGGCGGCGCGCGATATGCAGGTGCTGTTGATGGCGGTGGGGCAAGCGGGCCTGGACGCAGACGGCTTGCGCGACCTGGCCGGCGCGGCGGGCGCATCCCTGGGCAGCCTTACCGGCGGGCCCGATGACCTGGACTGGATTGCCTTGCATGCACAGCAGCATTTCCGTGTCGTACAGGACGCGCAGTCTGGCCAGATCCATTGGAAAGATGCCGGTTACTGGCTGTGCTGGCCGCTGGCGCTGCTGGCCCTGCTGGCCGTGCGGCGCGGCTGGAACGTTGCCTGGGCCGCGGGCGTGCTGATCGCCGTGCTGGCCACGGCCGCTCCGCCGCCCGCGCAGGCCGGCCCTGTGGCCGATGCGTTCCTTACCGCCGACCAGCAGGGCCGGCTGGCGTTCGAACAGGGCCGTTACGAAGCGGCGGCGGCTCACTTTCGCGACCCTTACTGGAAAGGCCGCGCGGCATATCAGGCGGGAAACTACAAGGCGGCGCTGAACGCGTTTTCCACGTTGCCCACGGCCGAAGGATACTTCTATGCCGGCAATACCCAGGTGCGCCTGCATCAGTACGACGCCGCCCTGGCTGCTTACGATCAGGCGCTGGCCCTGAAACCGGATTGGCAGCCCGCCATGGTCAACCGGGACATCGTGGCTAGACTGCTGGACGCAATGAGCCAGGAGCAGCAAGGCCAGCCCGTCGAACCGCCCGACCGCAGCATCCAGGACAAGTCGGCGCAGGCAGGAAAGATGACGCGGGTGCAGGGCGGCCAGGCGCTGTCGGAAGACGCCTGGCTGCGCAATCTGACCGTCTCGCCCGCGCGCTTCCTGCGCGGCAAGTTCGCCGCCGAAGATGCCGCCAAAGATGCCGCAGGAGTGACGCGATGAATACGGGCGCGCTTGCCTTGCAGCGTGTGTGGCGGCTGCTGTTGCCGCTGGCCTTCATCCTGGGTGCGGCCGCGCCGGTTCGCGCACAGGACGGCCCCGTGATGGAAGTCACGGCCCGTCTGCAGACACCGGCGCAAGTCGTGGTGGGGTCGACCCTGCGGCTGGAGTTGCAAGTCATGACGCCCACCTGGTTCACACAGCCGCCGCAGCTGCCGCCGCTGGATCTGCCTGGTGTCATGGTCACGCCGCCATCGGGCCAGGGCGAGATCGTTCGCGCACAGAAAAACGGCGTCGCCTACAGCGGCCTGCGCTATACCTATGTGCTAAGCCCCACCACTCCCGGCACCCTGCAGGTGCCCGCGCTGAGCGTGAGTGCCCAGGTGGGGCCGGGGAACCACCCGGTCAGTGCCCGCAGCGATCCGCTTTCATTCACCGTCGCGGCCGGCAGCCCCAATCCTGATGGCGCGGCGGCCATCGCCGCTGGGCAACTGCAGATATCGCAGGAGTTCGCGCTGGCGCCCGATCCGTTGGTCAAGGGCGGCCGCGTAACGCGCAGCATCGTGCAGCGCGCCGATGGCGTGCAGGCCATGTTGCTGCCGGCCGCGCCGCTGGAGGACGTACCCGGGTTCAAGCGCTATCCGCGCGAGCCGGACGTAAGTACCCTGACCGACGGCCGTGGCGGCTTCCGGGGCGGACAGCGCATCGATCGGGCCGATTACGTGGCCCTGGACACTGGCAAGCTGGCGCTTCCGGCGGTGACCATGCATTGGCGCGACGCTGCTGGTGGGCAAGCGCGCCGGCAGGAGCTGCCGGGACGCGAATTCATCGTGGCGGCGGCGCCGGCCGCGGCGCCCGTGTTTTCATTGGCCGACGATCTGGTTGTCGATGGTTTCCAGCGTGCCGGTGGCAATGGCCTGGGTATCGGTGCGATCGTAGGCCTGCACTTGC
>NZ_JAJMLX010000421.1 GCF_020991325.1 Bordetella petrii
CTGGCCGCGCTGGGCTACCGCCGCCGGCGCCGCGCCCACCGCCAGGCCAGCGAACAAGCCCGGCGCAACCAGGAACTGGAAGCGCAGGTGCGGCAACGCACGCAGCAGCTGGACCAAAGCAACCGTGAATTGCTGGCGCAAATGGACGAGCGCCAGCGCACCGAGGCCCGCCTGCACCAGATGCAGGACGAACTGGTGCAGGCCAACAAGCTGACCCTGCTGGGCCAGGTGACCGCGGGCGTGGCGCACGAAATCAACCAGCCCCTGGCCGCCATCCGCAACTATGCCGACAACTCGGTGGCCTTCCTGCAGCGCGCCGACACCGACACCGTGCACAGCAACCTGCACAATATCGCGCGCCTGACCGACCGCATCGGCGGCATTACCAGCGAACTGCGCGCGTTCTCGCGCAAACAGGGCAGCGGCGTGGCCGCCATAGCCCTGGCCGATGCACTGGACGGCGCGCTGATGCTGGCCTCGCCGCGCATCAAGCGCGAGAACGTCGACCTGCGCTTTGCCGCCCCGCCCCCTACCTTGCGGGTCTGGGCCGACCGCATGCGCCTGGAACAGGTATTCGCCAACCTGCTGCAGAATGCGCTGGACGCCATGGCGGCCTGCCCAGGCCAGCCTGCCCGGCTTGGCATCGTCATGGAAACCCATGCCGATACAGTTGCCGTCAGTATCCAGGACAACGGGCCGGGCCTGCCGGACGAAGTGCGCGCGCGCCTGTTCACGCCGTTTCATACCACCAAGCCGGAAGGCCTGGGCCTGGGGCTGGTCATCTCGCGCGACCTGCTGGCCGAGTTCGGCGGCACCCTGCATGCCGCCACGCCCCCGTCCCCCGCCACCGGAGCCTGCTTCGTCGTGACGCTGCGCCGCGCCGCCGGCCAGCCGGATGAAGACCGACACCGCACCTTGCCATGAACCCCGATACTTCCGCCCCTATTGAAGTCGTTTTCGTCGACGACGACACCGACCTGCTGCAAGCCACCGTGCAAACCCTGCGGCTGCACGATATGCACGTGCGCCCCCACGCCTCGGCCGCCACGGCGCTGCAGGACCTGGACCGCGAGTTCGGCGGCGTGCTGGTCACCGACGTGCGCATGCCAGGCATAGACGGCCTGCAACTGTTCGAGCGCGTGCGCGCCATCGACGCCGACATCCCCGTCATACTCATCAGCGGCCACCTGGACGTGCCCCTGGCGGTGCAGGCCATGCACGACGGCGCCTACGATGTCATCAACAAACCGTATCCCGGCGAATTGCTGATTGCCGCCATCGCGCGCGCCGCCGAGAAACGCCGCCTGGTGCTGGCCAACCGCAGGCTGCGCCACGCCATCGACCAGGACGCCGCCGGCGACCTGGCCTTCATCGGCGACACGCCGGCCATGGAGCGCGTGCGGCACACGCTGCGCCACATTGCCGATGCCAATGTCGACGTGCTGATCGAAGGCGAAACCGGCACCGGCAAGGAAGTGGTGGCCACCTTGCTGCACCAACTTAGCCGCCGCAGGCACCATCCGCTGGTGGCCATCAACTGCGGCGCGCTGCCGGAAAGCGTGATCGAAAGCGAGCTGTTCGGCCACGAGCCCGGCGCGTTCACCGGCGCCCAGAAAAAACGCATCGGCCGCATTGAACACGCCAACGGCGGCACCTTGTTCCTGGACGAAATCGAAAGCATGCCGCCCGCCATGCAGGTAAAGCTGCTGCGCGTGCTGGAAACCCGGCAGGTGGCGCCGCTGGGCACCAACGACATCCGCCCGGTGGACTTGCGCGTGGTGGCCGCCACCAAGGTCGACCTGGGCCAGGCCTCGATGCGGGAAAGCTTCCGGGAAGACCTTTACTACCGCTTGAACGTGGTCACCATCCACCTGCCGCCCCTGCGCGAACGCCGCGACGACATTCCCCTGCTGTTCGCGCACCATGCCGGCCGCGCCGCGCAGCGCTTCCAGCGCGACGTGCCGCCGCTTACCGCCGCCGTGCGGCAACACCTGCTGCAGCATCACTGGCCCGGCAATATCCGCGAACTGGCGCATTTTGCCGAACGCTTCGTGCTGGGCGTGCTGCCCGATGCCGCGCCGGCCGGCGCGCCACCGGCCGGCGCCGCCTTGCCAAGCCTGCCCCGCCAAATGGAAGAGCACGAAGCCCGCCTGATCCGCGAGGCCCTGGCACGCCACCAGGGCGACATCAAGGCCACGCTGCAAGACCTGGGCCTGCCCCGCAAGACCTTCTACGACAAGCTGCAGCGCCACGGCATCGACCGGCAGGCCTATGCGAAAACCCGCGCCACGCGGCCCGACTAGGCACCGCATCGGCGGCCGGCATCTGTACTAGAATTCTCTGCATGACCCGCCGCCGGAACCCCGCCCTGCCATTGGCCGCACAGGCCTGGCGCATGATCGTCTGCCTGGCGATCGTGGCGTTGTTCTGCCGCGCCGCCATTCCGGCCGGCTACATGCCCGGGCCATCGGCAACGCGCAGCGGCCAGGTCGCGCTGACGCTATGCACGGGTTCCGGCCCCGCCACGTCCCTGCTGCTGGACGTGCCCGGCAAGCCGGCAGGCCCGGCATCCGACCACGCCAACGGCGCGCTGGACTGCCCGTTCGGTGTGTTGGCCAGCCAGGCGCTGCTGCCCGGCCTTGCGCCC
>NZ_JAJMLX010000422.1 GCF_020991325.1 Bordetella petrii
GCTACGACGCCGCCGCGCTGGACCGTACCGGCAATGTGGAACTGCGCATGACGCTTGCCGCCATGGGCGCGGTGGGCGGCAACCGCAAACCGTTCCTGTCGCTGTTCGAGCCCTCGTGGCATCACACCTACAGCGTGCATGGCTGGGACCTGACCGAGCCGGCCAGTGCCGAACCGCTGATCTATCCGGCCTTGCCGCAACATCGCGCGGGACTGATCCAGGCAGTTTTCGAACTGCGCACCAGTCCAGCCAGCGCGCGCCGCTTTCTCGAAGATCCGTTCGCCTACGCCGACGGTTTCAAGCTCGCGCCCGACGAGCGGTCTGCGCTTGTGGACGTACACCCCGACCTCAATACCGACCGCCTGCGCGATGAGTTCGCCCTCCACGCCCTGCTCACCGCGGGCGCGGCCACCCAATTGCGCCTGCAGCGCAACCGCAAATCCTAGGAGAACCCTGTATGTCGCTCGACACTTTCCATTCGCTCAAAGGCTCCACCCCCGAAGCCCGCCTGGCGGAAATGGGCATAGACCTGCCACCCAAGCGCACCCCCATGGGCAACTACACGGGCGCCGTCACCACCGGCAAGCTGGTATTCGTGGCCGGCCATGGCACCTTCCGCGGCGCGCAGCAGACCCACCAGGGCAAGCTGGGCGCCGAGATCAGCGTCGAGCAGGGCCAGGAAGGCGCGCGCGTGGCCGCGATCAGCGCGCTGACCTCTCTGAAAGCCGAGATCGGCGACCTGTCGCGGGTTACCCGTGTCGTGCGGCTGTTCGGCATGGTGGCTTCCACACCCGGTTTCCATCGCCAGCCCGAGGTCATCGACGGCGCCTCGAACCTGTTGACCGCGGTATTCGGCCCCGCCGGCGTGCATGCGCGATGCGCGGTGGGCTTCGCCGCCCTGCCCGCCGACATGCCCGTAGAGCTGGAAATGGTCGTCGAGATCGCCTGAGGAGGCCGCATCATGACCCGCAATGCTGAAATTGCCGGTGGCGGCATCGGCGGACTGTCGCTGGCCGCGCTGCTGGCCCGCCACGGATGGAGCGTGCGCGTGCACGAACAAAGCCCGGATATCCGGGAAGTCGGCGCCGGCATCTATATCAAGAACAACAGCCTGGAAGTACTGGAACATCTGGGCGTATTCGACCGTATCCGCCCTTTCGGCACGCGGCTGGAGTACGCGCAGATCCGCTTCGCCGATGGCCGCGTAAAGCAGCAGCGCCGGCTGGAAGGCGACTCGCGCGTCTACACTTTCCCGCGCCAGGTGCTCATTGAAGGGCTGCGCGACGCCGCGCTGGCGGCGGGCGCGCAGATTGTCACCGGGTCGCGCGTGCGCGGCGTGCGGGCGGGCAGCCTGGTGACACAATCCGGGGAACAATTCGCGGCCGACCTGATCGTGGGCGCCGACGGCGTGCATTCGGCGGTGCGAAGCTCACTGGACATCGGTGGCGGCTTCACGGAACTGCCCACCCTGATCGATCGCTTCCTGGTGGCGTCGCGCGAATTCACGCCTGAAGCGCAAACCGTGGAACACTGGTCGGGTAACCGCCGCATCGGCGTCACGCCTGCCGGGCCGGATCACACTTACGTGTACATGGTCGCGCCGTTCAAAGATGCGGCCGCCGCGCGCCTGCCCCTGGATGTGCAAGACTGGTCGCGGCGCTTTCCCCTGCTGCGCCCCTTGTTCGAGACACTGCATCGGGCGCCCGCCACCCAGTATCCCTACGGCGTGGTGCGCTGCCCCAGGTGGGCGGTGGGCAATGTGGCCATCATCGGCGACGCGGCCCATGGCCTGCCGCCCACGCTGGGCCAAGGCGGCGGCTTGACACTGATGAACGCCCTGGCGCTGGCAACCTTGCTGCGCGACACCAGGAATGTGCCGGCCACGCTGCAGGAATGGGAACGGCGCGTGCGCTTTATCAGCGACCGCACCCAGTCCTGGTCGTGCCGCTATGACGCATTCACCCGCCAGTGGCCCACCATGCTGGATTTCGCCCGCCCGCTGGTGGTCTGGAGTTTCGGCCGTTTCCGTTGTTTGAACGACCGCATGCGCATCGCCGACCACGGCCTGAAACTCGCCGGAATCCGGATCGACAAGGAAAGCGTCTCATGCTGATCGAAGGTACCAAGATCCTCGCCGCCGATCGCGGCACGGTATGGAATGCGCTGAACGACCCGGCCTTCCTGCAGGCCACCCTGCCCGACTGCAAGTCCTTGTCGGCCGATGGCGACGATAGCTACACGGCCGTCATGGTCAGCGCCATCGGGCCGGTCAAGGCCACATTCCAGATCGCGTTCCGCCGCGAAGTCGAGACTCCCATGCAGGCTTATGCCCTGGTCGGCCAGGGTGACGCGGGCGTGGCGGGTTCGGCACAGGGCCGCATGCGTATTGCGCTTGCCGACATCGATGGCGGCACACAGCTATCGTATTCGGCCGAAACCACGATCAACGGCCGGATCGCGCAGCTGGGCAGCCGCCTGATCGACAGCGCCGCGCGCAAGTTCTCGGAGCGCTTTTTCCAGAATGTGCAACGACGCCTGGCGCCACACGAGGCCGCGGAGACGGGCGTCGCCCGGACGGCGGCGGAAGCCTCCGCGCCG
>NZ_JAJMLX010000423.1 GCF_020991325.1 Bordetella petrii
CCTGGCCGTGGCGGGCCGCATCGCGCAGGCCACGGGGGTGAAGCTGCTGTCGCCGACGTCGAACCGCCGTACCGAGCGCGGCGCGAACCGCACGCCGGTAACGCGCGTGCCGTATCCGGTGGACCAGGCGGTGGCGTTGCTGAAAGACGTGCGGCAACTGATTCTGGTGGGGGCCGCCGCCCCGGTGGCCTTCTTTGCGTATCCCGGCAAGCCCAGCCTGCTGGCGCCGCAAGACCAGCAGCCCCTGGTGCTGGCCACCCCCGAACAAGACCTGCTGCAGGCCTTGCAATGGCTGGCCGATGAACTGGGCGTGGCGAACGACGCCCCGGGCCTGTTGCCGGTGGCCTCGTCCATCGACGTGCCGCGTGCCGGCGCGCTGACCGGCACCGCGGTCAACGTCATCACCGCGCGCATGCTGCCGGAAAACGCTATCGTCTGCGATGAATCGGTAACCCAGGGCCGCGAGTTTCCCGCCATCAGCGCCACCTCGGCGCCGCACGACTGGCTGCAACTGACGGGCGGCGCCATCGGCATCGGCCTGCCGCTGGCCGCCGGCGCGGCGGTGGCCTGCCCCGACCGCAAGGTCATCACGCTACAGGCGGACGGCAGCGGCATGTACACCGTGCAGGCTTTATGGACGCAGGCGCGCGAACAGCTGGACTGCCTGACCATCATCCTGGCCAACCGTTCCTACGCCACGCTGCATGGCGAAATGAAAAACGTGGGCGTGCAGGAACCCGGCCGCAATGCCAAGCGCATGCTGGACCTGCAGGAACCCAGCCTGGACTGGGTGCAGCTGGCCGCCGGCATGGGCGTGGAAGCCGTGCGCGTCGATACCATCGAAGGCTTCACCAAGGCCATGCAGGGCGCGCTGGGGCGCAAGGGGCCGTTCCTGATCGAGGCGCTGATCTGACGCGAACGCGATCCGCGGCACTGCCCGCCCGCGCTACCGGGTGTCTGACTCCCCGCCAGGGGTGTCAGACACCGATCGCAGCGGCACTGTCCGCCGCTATACCCCCAGGTACCGCGCCAATTGCTCCGGCTGCGCCGCCAGCGCGGGGCTTTCCCCCTGGTGCACGATGCGGCCTTTTTCCATGACCAGGCAGCGGTCTGTGTGCGACAGCACGGCGCGATAGTTGCGGTCCACGATCAGCGTGGACATGCCGGTGGCGCGGATGGCCGCCACGATGCGCCAGATTTCCGCCACGATCAAGGGGGCCAGGCCTTCGGTGGCCTCGTCCAGGATCAGCAGGTCGGGGTTGGTCATCAAGGCGCGGCCGATCGCCAGCATCTGCTGTTCGCCGCCCGACAACTGCTGGCCGCCGTGGTCCAGGCGCTCGGCCAGCCGCGGGAAAGTGGCCAGCACCCGGTCGTAGGTCCAGTGGGCCTGCCCGCGCGTGCCCGTTCTTGCGGCCACCAGCAGGTTCTCGCGCACGCTGAGGTTGGGAAACACGCCACGCCCCTCGGGCACGTAGGCCACGCCCAGGCGCGCGATGGTATGCGGCTGGGCGCGGGTGCAGTCCTGGCCGGCCACCGACAGGCTGCCCTGGCGGCTGCGCACGTGGCCCATCAGGGTGCGGATCAGGGTCGTCTTGCCCATGCCGTTGCGGCCCACCAGGCCCACCGATTCTCCCGGCGCGATGCTGACGTCCACGCCGCGCAGCACGTGGCTGGCGCCATAGTAGCTGTGCAGGCCGCTGGCATCGATCAATGCGCGCATGTGGCGTCTCCCAGGTAAGCGTTCTGCACTTCGGGGTTGGCGCGAACCTGTCCGGGCGTGCCGCAGGCAATGGCGGTGCCGTTGACCATCACGGTGATGATGTCGGCGTTGCCGAACACGGCGTCCATGTCGTGTTCTACCAGCAGAATGGCGTGTTCGGCCTTCAAGCTTTGCAGCAGGGCCAGGATGCTCTCGGTTTCTTCGGGACCCATGCCGGCCAGCGGTTCGTCCAGCAGCAGCACGCGCGGCTGGCCAGCCAGGCACATGGCGATTTCCAGCTGCCGCTTGTGGCCATGCGGCAGCAGGCCGGCGGGCACCGCCGCACTGCGCGCCAGGCCGGTGCGTTCCAGGGCATGGCGGGCGCGTTCCGCGCTGTGCGCGCACTGGCTGGCGTTGCGCCACCATTGCCAGAATTGCTGGCGGCTGGCCTGCGCGGCCAGGCGGCAGTTTTCGTACACGCTCAGCGTGGGAAAGATGGTGGAACGCTGGTAACTGCGGCCCAGGCCGCGCCGGGCGCGCTGCGGCTGCGGCCAGGCGGTAACGTCCTGTCCTTCCATCATGACCTGCCCGGCGCTGGCCAACAGTTCGCCCGACAGGATATTGATCAGGGTCGACTTGCCCGCGCCGTTGGTGCCGATGACGGCGTGCACGGTGCCGCGGTGCAGGTCCAGCGAAACATCGTTCACGGCCACCAGGCCGCCGAAGCGCCGGGTGATGCCGCGTGCTGCCAGCATGGCTTCAGGCATGGGGTTCTCCGGACAAAGGCAGCGGGGGCGCCGGCGCGGGTTCGCTTTCGGGCGGGTTGGTGGAATGCCGGCGCGCGGCGCGGCGCGCGCGCCATTGGG
>NZ_JAJMLX010000424.1 GCF_020991325.1 Bordetella petrii
CGGCAGGATGGCCACGGCCAGCACCAGGATGCCCAGGCCGCCTATCCATACCAGCGTGGAACGCCACAGGTTGATGGCCGCGCGTATGGTGGTGACACGGTCGGCCGCGGACACGCCGGTGGACACGCCCTGGCGGGCTTCGATAGACACGGTGAAGGCCGTGCTGTAGCGGCTTTCGTTGCGCGCGACCATGGGCGGCAACTGCAGTTGCTGCAGCGTGTCGTCGGTCAGGCACAGGCAGACGATGCCGCTGCAGTCGCGGATCAGCTGGGCCATGACGGGCACGGTGAGTTTGTCGGCGGCCACGATCAGGTCGGCCTCGTTTTCGCGGTCGAAATCATCCATCAGGATGACGGGCCGCCCCAGGCGCATGTGATGCAGCGCGCGCGCCAGGCGTGCCGGAAAAGGCTGGGCGGTAAGGTCGGGGGGCAGGTAGGGGAGGGAAGGAACGGCGGACATTGAAACGCTCTCGCAAGTGAAAGTTGGCGAAAAACGTTTCAGGGCTCATGCAGCCAGGCCATGCACCCGCGGCCGGACAGGGCGTGCGCGGCCAAGGGCCACGGCACGGCCCCGCGTGGAGCGGGAATGCGAGCCGGCACATCTTCTTTCATCCGGACTATGACCGTCGGCCCTGGCATCGCACCAGATCTGCTGACCCCGGCCAGGGAATGGCGGCCGGGCGCTCGCGGGCTTGCCGCATTGCGGCTTACCGCCGGTGGGGAATTTCGCCCCGCCCTGAAGACGTACTGCTATGCCGCGACAGGCGGCAAGCCCCATTGTACGCCTGGCGGGCGCGCCGCTTATTTCTGCTTGGTTTTCAAGGCCAGCATGGTGCCGCGGCAGGCCGGCGTGCCGCACAGGCATTGATACGATGTCTTGAGCTTCTTGGTGATCTTGCCGTCGAGCACCAGGCCGTAGTCGTAGAACAGTTCTTCGCCGCGCACAATGTCGCGCAGCGCGGTGATATACACGCGCTTGCCGTGCTTGCCTTCCTGGGCTTCGCAGTTGGGCTCGCAGGAATGGTTGATCCAGCGCGCGTCGTTGCCGTCGTCGCCGCCATCGATGACGCGGCCGGAACTGAGCGAAAAGAAGAACGTGTGGAAGGGGTCGTCGGGGTTGGTGGGATGGCGGCGGTCGGCCTCTTTGGCGCTGATGCGCTGGCCCCCGTATTCGATGATGCGCGTACCTGCCGGGATCTTGCGTGCGGCGAAAACGCCGTTGCCGTGCAATTTGGAGCGGCGCACGACGTGCCAGGGCTTGGGAGATTCAGCTGTGGTCATGAAAGATGCCAAAGGCGGGTAGCGGGCCAGCGGGGATTATATCGGTGCCCACACCGCCCATGATGACAGCGGCCGTTTACTCGGTGTCGGGCGGTGTCAGCGGCAGTTGGGTTTCCTTCAGCCGGCGCAGCACGAAACACGATTTGCTATGGCGTATGCCGGGGATGCGGTACAGCTGTTCGCGCAATAGCCGTTCATAGTCGCGCGTGTCGCGCACGGCGATGCGTATGTAATAGTCGTAGTCGCCCGACACCAGGAAGGCCTCGAGCACTTCGGGAATCTGCGCCAGCGCGCGGCCGAACTCGTACAAGGTTTCTTCGCTGTGGCTTTCCAGCGTAATGTGCACGATGACCGTGTCCATGAAGCCCAGGCTGGCCGGATCGATATCCGTGGTGTAGCCGCGGATGACGCCGGCCGATTCCATGCGCTTGATGCGGTTCCAGCACGGCGTGGACGACAGCCCCACCTCGGCGCCGATGTCGTTGAGGCTGGCGCGCGCATTCTGCTGCAGCGCCTTCAGGATGGCCAGGTCGAACTTGTCCAGTTTCATTTTCCAGGTTCCCGCGCAAATAAAGATAAATTTACTGGAAAAACCGGGAATTCGTAGAAAAGAAGAGAAATCTTCTTCCCTATTCAGCATAAGATGTTCAGCATGAACGATCGCCTCCACGCCCACGCCCTTGCCGCCTTGCACGATGATGACACCCGCCCCGCCCGCAATGGGGCCGAGATTCTGCTCGACACCCTGATCGAGCGCGGTGTCGACACGGTGTTCGGCTACCCCGGCGGCGCGGTGCTGCCGCTGTACGACGCGCTGTACGCCGAGCCGCGCCTGCGCCATGTGCTGGTGCGCCATGAACAGGCGGCCGTGCATGCTGCCGAAGGCTATGCCCGCACCACCGGCCGTCCCGGCGTGGTGTTCGTGACGTCGGGCCCCGGCATGGCCAACACCACGTCGGGCCTGCTGGACGCCATGTGCGACTCGATCCCGGTGTTGTGCATCAGCGGCCAGGTGGCCACGTCGGCCATCGGCACCGACGCATTCCAGGAATGCGATGCCATGGGCATTTCGCGTTCGGTGACCAAATGGAATACGCAAGTGCGCGCCGTGGACGATGTAGCCGATGTGGCGGGCCGCGCCTTCGACCTGACGCGCCAGGGCCGCCCGGGACCGGTGCTGGTGGACTTTCCCAAAGATGTGCAGCTGGCCTGCCCGGCGCAGCAGGCCGACCCGGCCGTGTCGTCGGAAAGCCAGCGGCTGGCCGCGTTGCGCGCGCGCCCA
>NZ_JAJMLX010000425.1 GCF_020991325.1 Bordetella petrii
GCCTACGACGCGCCGCGCGAACTGGCCGCCGACCTGGCCGTGATCGCTGCCTCGCTGTCCGCCCACCATGCCGCGCCCATCGCGCGGCTGCGCCTGTCGGGCCTGCAGCAGGCGGTCGAGGTGTTCGGCTTCCACCTGGCCACCGTGGACCTGCGCCAAAGTTCCGACGTACACGAACGGGTGCTGACCGAACTGTTCACGCGCGCCGGCACGCAAGCCGACGGCAAGCCGATGGACTACTCCCGCCTGGACGAAGACGCGCGCGTGGTATTGCTGCGCGCCGAACTGGCGCAAGCGCGGCCGCTGGCCTCGCCCTGGATCGCCTACAGTGAAGAAACCACGCGCGAACTGGCCGTGCTGCGCGCCGCCGCGGCAGGCCGAGCGCGCTACGGGCGGCTGGCGGTGCAACAGACCATCGTGTCGCACACCGAAACGCTGAGCGATTTGCTGGAAGTGCTGGTGCTGCAGAAGGAAACCGGGCTGATCGACGCCCCCGGCATCGAAATCGGCGCCGGCGACGGCCTGATGGTGGTGCCGTTGTTCGAGACCATTCCCGACCTGGAACGCGGCCCGGAAATCATGGCCGCCTGGCTGGACCTGCCCGAGGTGCGCCAGCGCGTGAAGCGGGCGCAGAACGGCACCCAGGAAGTCATGCTGGGCTATTCCGACAGCAACAAAGACGGCGGCTTTCTCACGTCGAACTGGTCGCTGTACCAGGCCGAGCGCGCCCTGGTGGATGTGTTCAGCGCGCGCAATGTGCGGCTGCGCCTGTTCCACGGGCGCGGCGGCTCGGTGGGCCGCGGCGGCGGTTCCAGCTTCGACGCCATCCTGGCGCAGCCGCCGGGCACCGTGGCCGGGCAACTGCGCCTGACGGAACAAGGCGAGGTCATCCAGAGCAAGTACAAAGACGCCGAGGTGGGCCGCTGGCACCTGGAACTGCTGGTGGCGGCCACGCTGGAATCCACCCTGGCCCCGCGTGCCGCGGCCACCAGCGCGGAAGACGCGCGCATGGCGCACTACGGCCCGGCCATGTCGTTCATGTCGGAAACCGCGCAGCGCAGCTATCGCGGCCTGGTGTACGACACCCCCGGCTTCGCCGAGTACTTCTTCGCCGCCACTCCCATTACCGAAATCGCCGGCCTGAACATCGGCTCGCGCCCGGCCTCGCGCAAGCAGGGCCAACACATCGACGACCTGCGCGCCATTCCGTGGGGGTTTTCGTGGGCGCAATGCCGCTTGATGCTGACCGGCTGGTATGGCGTCGGGTCGGCCATCGAGGCGTACCTGGAAACCGGCGCCCCCGGCGCGCCCCGGTCGCGCCGCGCGCGCCTGGCCCAACTGCGCGAAATGGCGCGCGAATGGCCGGCGTTCCGCACGCTGCTGTCCAACATGGAAATGGTGCTGGCCAAATCCGACCTTGCCATCGCGGCGCGCTACGCCCAACTGGTGCCGGGCCGCTCGTTGCGCGAACGCATTTTCGGGCAGATCAGCGCCGAGCACGGCCGCACCATCGCCGTGCTGCGCCTGCTGACCCAACGCGAGCTACTGGCCGACAACCCCGCGCTGCGGGAATCGCTGCGCGAACGCTTTGCCTACATCGACCCGCTGAACTACCTGCAGATCGAACTGATCCGGCGCTACCGGAATGAACAGCGCGACGGCTCGAAAGAACCGGACAAGCGGGTGCGCAGCGCCATCCATCTCACCATCAACGGGATTGCCGCGGGACTACGGAACTCGGGGTAGTCGCCAGCTTGGTACGTTGGTACGGTGAGGCGCGGTTCTTTTGGCGTCGCGGCGGGGGCGGGAAAGCGGCCCGGCTTCACGGGGACGCCCGGGCGCCCCGCGCGCCCGGGACCGCGTCGTCAACCTCGTCAGCCTGCGGCTTCCTTCGGTTTCCCTCGCTCGCCCCCGAGGCGCCGGGCCGCTTTCCCGCCCCCGCCGCGACTTGCACCTGTCCAAGCTTCCGACAACGCCGGGACGAACTGCGTTCTTGCGCTTCGTGGCGATTTTTAGGACAGGGAAAAAGAAATTGTCGGGCCGCGCGCGAAGGCCGCCCACCGCGGCCTTCGCGCGCATTCGGGCGTGAATGATCGAGAGGGTGTGGCGCCGTTGGGCGCAGGGCTGGCTCGCAAAGAGCGGGCCCGAGACCGGCCATGCGGCCAGCTTGGTGGAGTTCGGGCGTCGGCTGGCTGCCCCCCGCCAGGCTGCCAAACACCGCCCCGCCGGGATGTTGCCGGGTGTCTGGCTCCTCTGGTGCCAGACACCGTTGTGTGCCACGACAATCTCAGTAGGACGGTGTCGGGCACCCTGGCGGGAGCCCGACACCCAACACCCTGGCACCTTTCGGAGCCAGACACCCGGCCATACCCACGAATGCCCGCGGAAGCCGCGCTGGGCGGCTTCCGCGGGCGGCCCCGCACGATGTTTTTCCCTTTCCCCACCCCGCGCCAAGATGCAAGAACCCGGCCCGCCCCAGCGGCGCAACCTCGATGATCAGATGCAAGTCGGCGGGGGATGGGGGCGGGTGGCGA
>NZ_JAJMLX010000426.1 GCF_020991325.1 Bordetella petrii
AGGACGGGCCCCACAGGTACAGGGCCCGGCCGGTTTCCAGCGCGCGCGCGGCCGCCAGCGCCTCGCCGTTGGAGCCGGCAATGTAGTTCTGCAGCGTGGGAGCAGGCGCGGGAAGTACGTCGAGCAGCAGCTGGCGATTCATGAGTGAATATCTAGGCATGACGGGGGGCGGCAACCGGCGCCAGGCCGGGCCGCGCGATGCCGGCCGCCCGGCATCGTAAAATGCAGGCGCAGCACCCCGAAAACTCCGCAATTGTCACATACCCCACGGTTTTTCTCATGACTACTCAACCTTCTGCCCCCCTGACGTACCGCGACGCCGGCGTCGACATCGATGCGGGCGACGCCCTGGTCGACCGCATCAAGCCGTTGGCCGCGCGCACCATGCGTCCTGGCGTGCTGGCCGGCATAGGCGGGTTTGGCGCCTTGTTCCAGGTGCCCGGGAAGTACCGCGAGCCCGTGCTTGTGTCTGGCACCGATGGCGTGGGCACCAAGCTGCGCCTGGCTTTCGAATGGAGCCGCCACGACACGGTAGGGGTCGACCTGGTCGCCATGAGCGTGAACGATATCCTGGTCCAGGGCGCCGAACCCCTGTTTTTCCTGGATTATTTCGCCTGCGGCAAGCTGTCGGTGGATACGGCCGCGGCGGTGGTGGGCGGCATTGCGCACGGCTGCGAGCTGGCCGGCTGCGCGCTCATCGGCGGCGAAACCGCCGAAATGCCCGGTATGTACCCCGATGGCGAATATGACCTGGCCGGCTTCGCGGTGGGCGCGGTGGAAAAATCGGCCATCCTGGACGGCAAGTCCATCCAGCCGGGCGACGTGGTGCTGGGCCTGGCGTCCAGCGGCGCGCACTCCAACGGCTACTCGCTGGTGCGCAAGATCCTGGAACGCGCCGGCGCGCGTCCCGACCAGGATTTCCACGGCCAGCCCCTGGTCGACGTGGTCATGGCGCCCACGCGCATCTACGTGAAGCAGGTGCTGGCAGCGCTGGCGGCCCACCCGCAGGCCATCAAGGGCCTGGCGCACATTACCGGCGGCGGCCTGCTGGACAACGTGCCCCGCATCCTGCAGCCCGGCCTGTCGGCCCGCCTGCATCGCGACGGTTGGCAAATGCCCCAGCTGTTCCAATGGCTGCAGCAGCAAGGCGGCGTGGAAGACACCGAAATGCACCGCGTATTCAACTGCGGTATCGGGATGGTGGTGGTGGTGGCGGCCGACCAGGCCGACGCCGTGGCCGCCACCCTGCAGGCCCAAGGGGAAGTTGTCAGCCGGATCGGCGAGATCGTGGCCCAGGAGCAGGGCGGGGCGCAGACCTTCGTGGTGTAAGGGGTTTGCTGCGGTTGTTGTTGTTGTTTCTGTTGGCGCCGCGGGGTGGGGGGAAATGGCCCGTCCGCTTCACGACGCCAGTCGGCCGCCCCCCGCGGCCGACCCCGGCGCCGAGGCGCGTCCCGCCCATTTCCCCCCACCCCGCGGCTTGCACCGGCTTTGAACCTTGACGACGCTGGGGCGGGCGGGGTTCTTGCCCTTCGTCGGGGTGTCCGGCTTTGAAGAAGAAAAAAGTACAGGGCCGCTATTTTCCGCCGCCCACCGCGGCGGAAAATAGCTTTCGGGTGGTGGCTCGCGGGGTTGTGTGGGGCTGAGCCAGGGATCGCGGGGGCACCGGGTGTCTGGCTCCCGCCAGGGTGCCAGACACCGAAGTGGCTGCCGGTGCGCTGTGATCGGGGTCAGGCACCCTGGCGGGAGCCAGACCCCAGCATCCAGGGGCAGGCACCAGCCGCGCAGCCAGCACAGCCTTGAAACCCCAGGCCCAGCCTAAGCCCCGACCCCACGCCATCCAATGCACGAATGCTTTTTCCCGCCCCGCGGCGCCAGAAGAACTCATCCTCCTCCTGAAGAACGATTCCTCCTCAACCGGCGACCTCAGGCCCCCACACCCCTTCAACCCCAGATCCCGGCCACCCCATCAACCACCCTGTCAACGGCATCCCCGGCCAGGCAATCCACCGTCAGCCGACCCGGTTCCGCCCGCAGCCAGGTCAGTTGCCGCTTGGCCAGCTGCCGCGTGGCCGCGATGGCCTGGTCGCGGGCCGTGGGCAGGTCTGCCTGGCCGTCCAGGTGCCCCCACATCTGCCGGTAGCCCACGCAGCGGATCGAGGGCAGGCCCGGGTGCAGGTCGCCGCGCGCGCGCAGGACGCGCACTTCATCCAGCAGGCCCGCGTCCAGCATTGCGTCGAAGCGCTGCGCAATGCGGGCATGCAGGGCCAGGCGGTCCGAGGGTTCCAGGCTCAGCGTCACATAGCGATGCTGCCCCGGCGCACCGGCCGGGCGTTGCCGGCCCGATAGCAGGGCCGACATGGGCTGGCCGCTGAGCAGGCAGATTTCCAGCGCGCGCTGGATGCGCTGGCTGTCATTGGGGGCCAGGCGGGCGGCGGTGACAGGGTCCAGGCCCAGTTGTCCATCGTCGCCGCGCATCTGCCGCACCAGCAGGTGGACGGC
>NZ_JAJMLX010000427.1 GCF_020991325.1 Bordetella petrii
GGGTGTCGGTGCCGAGCTGCTCGCCAGCGCGGAAACTGACGATCAGGTGATAGGTCTTGTCGCCCTTGGCCCGCGTGGGGCTGGTGCGGGGCGGCGCGGGCACGGCCCTGGTGGGCAGCCCGGAAATCGTGGCTCGGCGCCTGCGTGAATACGCCGACTTGGGCATCGACACCTTCATCCTGTCGGGCTACCCGCATCTGGAAGAGTCATACCGTTTTGCCGAGTTGGTGTTCCCGCTGCTTCCGGGCAAGGGGCGGGCAGAGCCCGCGCGCGGCGTGCTCAGCGGCCCCTTCGGGGAGGTCATGGCCGCCGGGCTGGTGCCGTCGCGGAAGGCACGCGCATGAGCCGCGCCACCCTGGTCCGCTGGCGCCGG
The DNA here is from genome assembly GCF_020991325.1 of Bordetella petrii. Lineage (GTDB taxonomy): Bacteria > Pseudomonadota > Gammaproteobacteria > Burkholderiales > Burkholderiaceae_B > Bordetella_A > Bordetella_A petrii_E. The sequence continues at coordinate 374 of NZ_JAJMLX010000427.1, forward strand.
CGCATGCTGCCGTGGCTGGTTCCGGTATTGATCCTGGTGGTATGGCAGTTGTCGGCCCAACTGGGCTGGCTGTCGTCGCGCGTATTGCCGGCTCCGCTCGCCGTCGCCCGCGCGGCGTGGGAACTGGCGGTGTCGGGCGAGCTGTGGGAACACTTGCGCATCAGCGCGCTGCGGGCATTGTGGGGGCTGTTGCTGGGTGGCGGGCTGGGCCTGGCCCTGGGGCTGCTGAACGGGGCCTCGCGGCTGGCCGAGACATTGCTCGACACCACGCTGCAGATGATCCGCAATATTCCTGTGCTGGCGCTGATCCCGCTGGTCATCCTGTGGTTCGGTATCGAGGAAGCGGCCAAGCTGTCGTTGCTGTCGCTGGGCGTGTTTTTTCCCGTGTACCTGAATACCTTCCACGGGATCCGGTCGGTGGATCCCGCCCTGATCGAAATGGGGCGTTCGTATGGGCTTTCGGGGTGGCGGCTGTACCGCGACGTGATCCTGCCCGGCGCCTTGCCCTCGATGCTGGTGGGCCTGCGCTTCGCTCTGGGCCTGGTGTGGGTGATCCTGATTGTCACCGAGACCATTTCGGCGCAGTCGGGCATAGGCTACATGACCATGAACGCGCGCGAGTTCCTGCAGACCGACGTGGTGCTGCTGGGAATTCTGCTGTACGCGCTGCTGGGCAAGGTGGCGGACTGGTGCGCGCGCGGCCTGGAAGGGCGCTTGCTGCGCTGGAATCCTGCTTATCGCCCGGCTTGAGGCCGGCGCCGTTCTAGGGAACCCCGCATGTTCGTGAACCTGAATGAATTCGAATTCCTGCAATATCTCGATTCGTCGCGCACCATAGACGCACCCGACGCGGAGCCGGCGGCGGCGCATCCGCCGGTACGCATCGCGCTGCGCGGCCTGCACAAGCGCTTCGGTGGCCGGCAGGTCCTGAACGGCCTTGCGCTGGACATTGCGGCGGGCGAGTTCGTGGCCGTGGTGGGACGCAGCGGTTGCGGCAAGAGCACGCTGTTGCGCCTGCTGGCAGGGCTGGACCTGCCCACGCCTATCGGCCCGGCGGCCCAGGGCGGCCCCATCCAGTTCGACGGCCGTGCGCCGGAAGGCAGCGATGAGCGCGTGCGGATCATGTTCCAGGAGGCTCGCCTGCTGCCCTGGAAAAGCGTGCTGGACAACGTGGCCATCGGCATGTCGGCCCGCGCGCGGGGCGAGGGTGCCGCGGTGCTGCGGCAGGTGGGCCTGGGTGAACGGGGCGCGGAATGGCCGGCGGCGTTGTCGGGTGGCCAGAAGCAGCGCGTGGCGCTGGCGCGGGCCCTGCTGCCCCGGCCGGGCCTGCTGCTGCTGGACGAGCCCATGGCCGCCCTGGACGCCCTGACGCGCCTGGATATGCAGCAGTTGATCGAGGGGCTCTGGCAGCGGGACGGCTTCACGGCCGTGCTGGTCACCCACGATGTGCACGAGGCGGTTGCGCTGGCGGACCGTGTCCTGGTCATCGAGGACGGCGGCATTGTGCTGGACCAGCGCGTGGCGCTGCCGCGCCCGCGCAATCGCACCAGCGCGGCGTTCGCGGCGCTCGAAGACTGCGTGCTGGACGCAGTGCTGAACCGGCCCGCCGAAGCCGCTGCCGGGAAGGCGCCCGTCATTTCCATCGGCCATTTGCGGCTGGCGGTATAAACCCGTCCGGTCTTTTTTCACAAGGAGCAGTACCATGAGCATTCAGTCCATCAACGCGCGCAACCAATTCCGCGGCCGCATCAAGGAAATCATCCTGGGGCCGGTGCTTTCGGAAGTCGATGTCGATACGCCGGCCGGCACGGTCACATCCGTCATTACCACTCGTTCGGTGAAAGAGCTTGATCTGCAGGTGGGCACGGAAGTGCTGGCCTTCGTGAAGGCCACCGAGGTCTCGGTGGCCAAGCTCTGACGCTGAGTCATCTACGGAGCACAACGCATGCGCAGCAGCACGGAGCCCGATAACATCCTTGAAACCGATGCCGGCTCGGCGGCGGCCGGGCCGAACACGCGGCGGGATTTCCTGCTGCGCGGCGCCGCCGCCGGAGGCCTGCTGAGCTCACAT
>NZ_JAJMLX010000428.1 GCF_020991325.1 Bordetella petrii
GGCCCGCGCCGAGGCGGCAGCCGGCGAAGCCGCCACCGACGCCCCGGCCGAACCCCCGGCCCCCGTCTCGGCCCTGGTCATCACCAAGCCGCTGCGCTCGGGGCAACGCGTCTATGCCCGGCACACCGACCTGGTGGTCATCGGCATGGTCAGCCAGGGAGCGGAAGTCATCGCCGACGGCAACGTGCACGTCTATGGCCCCCTGCGCGGCAAGGCCATGGCTGGCGCACGCGGCGATACATCGGCACGTATTTTTACCACCCAGCTCGACGCCGAGCTGCTGGCCGTGGCCGGCGTTTACCGCGTGGTGGAAGACAAGCTGGACAGCTCGCTGCACAACCAGCCCGCACTGGTGCACCTGGATGGTGAAACCTTGCGCATCGAAGCCCTGCGCAAATAGGCCGGGCTTTGCCTTCGGGCCAGTACTTCTACATCTTGTAAGAAGCCTTACATGGGCTTTTTGCTTTACGATAACGCGATTTATTCGAACATAAGGGTTAAACGGTCATGACACGTATTGTTGTGGTGACTTCCGGCAAGGGCGGGGTCGGTAAAACCACCACCAGCGCCAGCTTTTCTTCAGGCTTGGCCATGCGCGGCCACAAGACGGCCGTCATCGACTTCGACGTCGGCCTGCGCAACCTGGACCTCATCATGGGCTGCGAACGCCGCGTGGTGTACGACTTCGTCAACGTCATCCAGGGCGAAGCGTCGCTGAAGCAAGCGCTGATCAAAGACAAGCAGCTGGAAAACCTGTTCATCCTGCCGGCCTCGCAAACCCGCGACAAAGACGCCCTGACCCAGGAAGGCGTGGCCAAGGTCATCGAAGACCTGAAGGAAATGGGCTTCGACTACATCGTGTGCGATTCGCCCGCCGGCATCGAAACCGGCGCGCTGATGGCGGCCTACTTCGCCGACGACGCCCTGGTGGTCACCAACCCGGAAGTGTCCTCGGTGCGCGACTCCGACCGCATCCTGGGCATCCTGGCCGCCAAATCGCGCCGCGCCATCGACGGCGACGAACCGGTCAAGGAATACCTGCTGCTGACCCGCTACAACCCGAAGCGCGTCAACGACGGCGAAATGCTGTCCCTGACCGACATCGAAGACATCCTGCGCATCAAGCTGATCGGCGTCATCCCCGAATCGGAGTCGGTGCTGCAGGCATCGAACCAGGGCCTGCCCGCCATCCACCTGCGCGACACCGACGTCGCCGAAGCCTACAAAGACGTGGTCTCGCGTTACCTGGGCGAAGAAAAACCGCTGCGCTTCACCGACTACGAGAAGCCCAGCCTGCTCAAGCGCCTGTTCGGAGGGAAGTAAGCAATGTCCTTCCTGTCGTTTCTGCTCGGCCAGAAAAAAACCTCGGCGGTCGTCGCCAAGGAACGCCTGCAAATCATTCTGGCGCACGAGCGCTCGGGCCGCGGTTCCTCGCCCGACTACCTGCCGCAGCTGCAACAAGAGCTGGTGGCCGTGATCTCCAAGTACGTCAACATCAACCCCGACGACATCAAGGTGCACCTGGAACGCCAGGACACCCTGGAAGTGCTCGAGGTCAAGATCGAGATGCCGCAAAAGGAAGCCTGATCAGTCCCCCGGGGGCTGGCTCCCGAAGGGTGCCTGACCCCGACCAGACGATCACGACCTCGGACGTAAACCACCCGGGCCAGCGGCTAATCAACGGCTGATATCGGTGTCTGGCCCCCTGCGGGAGCCAGACACCCGCGGTCGGCGCCGTCTCAGTATTTGAGCGTGATGCCCCCGTCCACCACCAGTTCTATGCCCGTGACATACCTGGCTTCGTCCGACGCCAGGTAAACCGCGGCGTGGGCGACATCCCAGGCGTCTCCCATGTGTCCCATCGGCACCTGGCCGTCGCGTTCCTGCCACATGCGCTGCACGTCGCCACCGGCATATTCCGCCGCCAGGTTAGCGGCGTTTTCCACCATGGGCGTCTTCATCAGGCCCGGCAGGATCGCGTTGACTCGCACCTTGTGCTTCGCATATTCCGCCGCAGTGGTGCGCGTCATGTGGTTCATGGCCGCCTTGGTAGTGGAATACGTCACGTACGGCACGCCGGTATAGCGCAGCGAGGCGATCGACGAGATATTGATGATGGACCCGCCGCCCTGGTCGCGCATGGCCGGGATGAACTGCTTCATGGCCAGGAAGCAGCTTTTCAGGTTGATGGCGTAGACGCGGTCCCATTCGCTTTCGTCGGTTTCCACCACGCCGCCCACGCTGACGATGCCGACATTGTTGTTCAGGATGTCGACCCGTCCGTAGGCCGCCACGGCCTGCTGGTGCACCGCCGCGATATCGGCCGCCCGGGTCACGTCGGCCTGCAGCGCCAGCGCCTGCCCGCCTTCGCTGGCGATGATATCGGCGGTTTCGCGCGCGGCCGCCAGGGCCAGGTCCACGCACACCACGCGGGCGC
>NZ_JAJMLX010000429.1 GCF_020991325.1 Bordetella petrii
GCGCACGCCGCGCCCCGCTCCGCCGCCGCCGCCCAGCAGCACCACGCGCAACTGGCCTGGCAGCACCCGGGCGCCCAGGGTGTTGAAGGTGTTCTGCACCGTCAGGCAGGTCAGGCGCGTGGCGGGAATGCAGCCGAACAGCACGTTGGGCACACAGGTAATGCGGCGCGCCTGCGACATCACCGTCTGCGAGATCAGGCCCAGGCCTATGCCCGGGTTGTCGCCGTTGCTGAGCGGGATGGTGGTCAGCAGGTTGTGCGCCGGCATCATCATCAGGAACGTATTCCACACGTTCGGAATCGCCATCGGCCCCAACGCGAAATTGGGAAAGCAAAAGGGGATCATTGCCGGCGGCAGTTTGCAAAAGTCGGGAAAGGCCAGGTCCATTCCCATCAATTGGCTGTCAGCGAACACTAGGCTTCCTTTGGGCTAGGGCCGGTGAATGTCGGCGGCTGCGGGGCCGCGCCGCGCCGACCAGAGTTCGGCTTCGTACAGGGCGGGGTCGTTCGGTAGAATGCCGTCGCGCGTGCTCCAGCGCGCGCCATCGAGCAACGCGCGATGCATCTGCGTGCGCTGGAACTGCGCCTGCCGCAAATCGGCATCGCGCAAGTCCGCATACGAAAAATCGGTGTAGACCAATTGGGCGCCGTCCAGGCGCACCGCCGCGCAACGGGCGCGGTGCAGCACCGACTGGGTCAGGTCGGCGCCGCTGAGTACCGCACCGTCCAGGCAGGCGTCGGGCCACATGCTCTGCGCCAGGCGGGCGCCGGTGGCATCGGCCTGACTAAGGTCGGCCTGGACGAACAGGGCATGCGGCGCATGCACGCCGGCAAGCTTGGCGCCGCGCAGCGAAGCGCCCTTGAAATTGGCCTGCGCCAGCCGGGCGTTGCGCAGGTCGCAGCCGTCCATGCGGGCATCGATGAACTGGCATCCCGACAATACCTGGCCTGCCAGCACCTGCCCCGTGAAATCGGCCTCCACGAAGGCCACATGTTCCAGCTGGGCCTGCTGCAGCCGCGCGCTGCGCAGGTCGGCCCGGAAGAACAGCGTCTTGCTGAAGCGGGCGCCGGCGAAACTGGTGTGTTCCAACACGCATTCAGACACCGAGCCTTGGTCGAAGACCGCCTTGTCGAAGCGCGCGCCCGCCAGCCCGGCCTGGACAAAGTTGCATGCCGGCAGCGAAACGCCCCGGAAATCCGCCTGCGCCGCCTGGCATTCCACGAACGAGGTATCGCGGCAGGCGGTGTCCTGCAGGTACGCCTGGCTCAGGTCGCAGCGAAAAAATGCGCACTGCGTGATGTCGGCGCCGCGCCAGTCGCTGCCGTGCAGGCGGCATTCGCTGATGCGGCTGTCGCTCAGGTTGGCCCGCACCAACGATGCGCCGCCCAGGTCGCATTTTTCCAGCACGGCGCCCGCCAGGTCCAGGCCGTCCAGCACGGCGCCGCGCAGATCCAGCCCCGACAGCACTTCACCGCCCTTGATGCGTTCGCGCAGGATGGCCGTGCTGATCATGCCTGCACCGCGCGCGAGTTCGCCAGGTGCGTGTAGGCCCCGCGCGTGTCCGTCGTGTCATCCAGCAGCGCCTGCGCCAGGTCGGCCCGGAACAGATTGGCACCGCGCAGGTCGGCGGGAGCCAGGTCGGCCTTCTGCAGCAGGGCGCCTTTGAAATCCGCGTCGGCCAGGGTGGCGCCGGTGAAGCGGGTACGTATGAACAAAGATTCATCGGCGCGCGCGCCCGCCAGGGTGGCGCCGCTCAGGTCCGCCTGCGAAAAATCGCAGCGCTGCAGCACGGCGCCAGCGAAATCGGCGCCCGCCAGGCCGATGGCGCGCAGATTGCATTCATGCAGCACCGCGCTGGCGAACACGGCGTCATCCATATCGGTTTCAACGGCGCAGCACATGTCCAGCCGGGCCCGCGCCCAATTGGCCGGACGATGGTATTCCGATTGCACCCAGGCGCAGCGCGTCAGGGTGGCCTGTTCGTAAGCCACGGCATCCAGCGTGCAGTCCAGCCACACCACCCGCGCCAGTTGCGCGCCTGTGAACCGGATGTCGGCCAGGTGGGTTTGCTGCAGGAAGGTCACCGTGTCCAGTTGGGCCGCGTCGAAGCGGCAGTTTTGCAGCATGGCCTCGGTCAGCGTGCAGTCGGTTATGCGGGTTCCGGATAAATCGCAGTTCTCCAGCGCGATGCCATCCAGCAAGGTATTGGACAGGCGCGCCTCCGAAAGGTCGGTACCGGAAAACTGCGCGTGCCCCAGGTTGGCTCCGGCCAGCTCCGCCGCGCGCCAGCTGCCGTCCCGCACCTGCGCGCGCGTCAGCACCGCGCGGGTCAGGTCGGCCTGATCCAGGCGCGTGCCGGAAAGGTCGGCGCATTCGAACCAGGTGCCCACGCAGCGCGCGCCGCGTAAATCGAGGCCCGACAGGTC
>NZ_JAJMLX010000043.1 GCF_020991325.1 Bordetella petrii
CTGCCCGTGCAAGACTTTGCCGCCCTGCCCGGCCGCGGCGTGCGCGGCCGCGTCGGCGACACCACCCTGCACCTGGGCAATCTGCGCCTGATGCGCGAGCTGGGCGTAGCGTCCGACGACGTGCAGGCCAGCATGCAGGCCTACGAAGGCCAGGGCAAGACGGCCATCGCCTTGAGCGACGGCAGCCGCGTACTGGCCCTGGCCGCGGTCGCCGACACCCTGAAACCCGGCAGCGCCGAGGCCGTTGCCCGGCTGCACCAACTGGGCGTGCGCACGCTGATGCTGACGGGCGACAACACCCGGACCGCCTGGGCCGTGGCTGAACAGGCCGGCATCGACGAAGCGCATGGCGACCTGCTGCCCGAAGACAAGCTGCGCGTCATCGAAACCAAGCTGGCCGCGGATACCAAGGTAGGCATGGTGGGCGACGGCATCAACGATGCTCCCGCGCTGGCGCGCGCCGACATTGGCTTCGCCATGGGCGCGGCGGGCACCGGCACCGCCATCGAGACGGCCGATGTGGCCCTGATGGACGACGACCTGCGCAAGATCGGCCAGTTCGTGCGGCTATCGCGCGCCACCCACCGCATCCTGGTGCAGAACATTACGCTGGCGTTGGGCATCAAGGCCGTGTTCCTGGTGCTGGCCGCCACCGGGCACGCCACCCTGTGGATGGCGGTGTTCGCCGATGTCGGCGCCAGCCTGTTGGTGGTGGCCAACGGCCTGCGCCTGCTGCGCGCCCGCTGATACGCGCAGGCCGGACGCCGATTTCTTTAAATAACTAAAAGGAATATTCTTAAGATTCTTTATGCTTTGTGGAAAAATAGGCGCCTTGTTAGAGTGCCCTATTCATTGCCGCGGGCGGCCCACAAGGCCGCCCTCGTGCGCGTGACTGCAACCACTGGAGCACCCACCATGAAACCCATCCGCTCGATCCTGCTGGCCGGCCTGCTGCAACTGACTGTCGCCGCCGGCGCCTACGCCCAGGACGGCCTGGCCGCCATCAAATCGGCTGGCGTGTTCAAGATCGGCACCGAAGGCACGTATGCCCCCTTCACTTATCACGATGCCTCGGGCAAGCTCACCGGCTTCGACGTGGACATCGGCCGCGCCATCGCCGAACGCCTGGGCGTGAAGGCACAGTTCGTGGAAGGCAAATGGGACGGCCTGATCGCCGGCCTGGACGTCAAGCGCTACGACGCGGTCATCAACCAGGTGGGCATTACCGACGCGCGCAAGGCCAAGTACGACTTTTCTGATCCGTACATTGCCTCGCAGGCCGTACTGATCGTGCGCGACGACAACGCCGCCATCAAAAGCTTCGAAGACCTGAAAGGCAAGCGCTCGGCCAACACGCTGACCAGCAACTTCGGCAAGCTGGCCCAGAAATACGGCGCCCAGGTCGTGGCCGTGCAGGGCTTCAACGAAAGCATCGACCTGCTGATGTCCGGCCGCGTCGACGCCACCATCAACGACAACCTGTCGTTCCTGGATTTCAAAAAGCAGAAGCCCAACGCCAAGGTCAAAATTGTCGATAGCGACAAAAGCGCCGAATTCAGCGAATCGGGCGTGCTGATCCGCCAGGGCAACCCGGAACTGCGCGAAGCCATCAACAAGGCCCTGGCCGACATGAAGGCCGACGGCACCTACAAGAAAATTTCCGAACAGTACTTCGGCACCGACCTGTCCGCCCAATAAGCCCGGCTGAGCCCAGGCCATTTACCCGCGCCAAGACCACAAGGAACCCCCAGCACCGTGCCCGCCTGGCTGCAGTTGATGATCGATTCATTCTGGCCCCTGCTGCACGCGGGGCTGGTGTTCACGGTGCCCTTGACCCTGTTGTCGTTCGCGGGCGGGCTGGTGCTGGCCTTCATCGTGGCGATGATCCGCCTGTTCGGGCCGGCGCCGTTGGTGGCCCTGGTGCGGTTCTATGTGTGGCTGATCCGCGGCACGCCATTGCTGGTGCAGCTGTTCGTCATTTTCTATGGCCTGCCCAGCGCCGGCATCGTGCTCGACCCCTTGCCGGCCGCGCTGATCGGCTTCACCCTGAACGTGGGCGCCTACAACTCGGAAGTGATCCGCGGCGCCATCGAATCCATCTCCAAGGGCCAGTGGGAAGCGGCCTATTCCCTCAGCATGACGCGCGGCCAGGCCATGCGCCGCACCGTGCTGCCCCAGGCGGCCCGCGTGGCCGTGCCGCCGCTGGCCAATTCGTTCATCTCGCTGGTGAAAGACACGTCGCTGGCAGCCGTACTGACCGTGCCCGAAATCTTCCAGGCCGCGCAGCGCATTGCCGCGGTTACCTACGAACCCCTGATCCTGTACACCGAAGCCGCCCTGATCTACCTGTTGTTCAGCTCGGCGCTGTCGGCCCTGCAGGTGCGCCTGGAACGCCGTTTCGGCCAGCATGCGGTGTTTTCCGAGAGGAACCGATGATCTCGCTGACGCAGATCGACAAATTCTTCGACGACCAGCAGGTGCTGAAGAAAGTGGATGTGGCCATTGCCGAAGGCAGCGTCACGGCGCTGATCGGCCCGTCGGGCAGCGGCAAGAGCACGCTGCTGCGCTGTGTGAACCTGCTGGAAACCCCGGAAGGAGGCACGCTGCGCCTGGGCGACGAAACCGTGCAATTCGCCCCCGGCCGCAAGCCCGAACGCGAAGCCATCCAGCGCGTGCGCAAGCAAACCGGCATGGTGTTCCAGAATTTCCAGCTGTTTCCGCACCAGACCGTCATCGACAACGTCATGGAAGGCCTGGTCACCGTGCAGAAATGGACCAAGCCGCGCGCCCGCGAGCGCGCCCAGGAACTGCTGGCCAAGGTGGGCATGCAGGACAAGGCCAACGCCTGGCCGCTGAACCTGTCGGGCGGACAGCAGCAGCGGGTGGCCATTGCTCGCGCCCTGGCGCCCTCGCCGCGCGTGCTGCTGTGCGACGAGCCCACCTCGGCGCTGGACCCCGGGCTGGCGGCCGAAGTGGTGGACGTGCTGAAGCAACTGGCCGGCGAAGGCATGACCATGCTGATGGCCACCCACGACCTGCGCCTGGCCGCCGCCATTTCCCGCGAAGCGGTGTTCCTGCAGGACGGCCAGGTGGTGGAATCCGGCGCGTCGAGCCAGCTGTTCACCCAACCGCGCGACTCGCGCACCGCGGCGTTTATTTCTACGTTGACGCAGTAGGCTCGGCGCCCTCGAAGGCCGCCTCCAGCAGCGTCCGCAGCGCGGCGCGCTACTGGACGCGCAGGCCGATATCGCGCATGCGGGTTTATGCGGGTTTAGTTCACCTGCGCGCCAGACTTGCGCACCAGGTCCGACCACTTCGCAATCTCGGCCTGCTCGAACTTCGCCAGATCGCGTGTGGACTCGCCGCCCTGCTCTACTCCCTGGCTGGCCAGGCGCTTGAGCACGCCGGGATCGGACAAGGCTGTTTCAGCAGCTTTGCGCAACGCGGTCAGTGCGGGTTCGGGTGTACCTTCCGGCGCATACAGCATGAACCAGGCCACCAGGTCGAAATCGCTGCCAGTCTGCTCGGCGATGCTGGGTACGTCCGGAGCGGCCGCGCTGCGGCGCGCGCTCGACACCCCCAGGGCGCGCAGCTTGCCCGCCTTGATATGGGGCAGCACCGCCGCCGGGTGATAGAACATGAACTGCACCTGGCCCGACATCACATCGGATACCGCCAAGCCACCCTCTTTATAGGGTACGTGCAGCATTTCCCCGCCCAGGCGCGCCTTGAGCAGTTCGCCCGCCAAGTGGCCCGACGTACCGCTGCCCGCTGACGCAAAAGCCACCCCGGGCGGCTTGGCCGCAGCGGCGGCGAGATCCTTCAGTGACTGGATGCCTGACCCGCTACCCGTTACCAGGAAGGTGGGCGTCTGCCCCACAAACGCAACCGGCGCGAAGTCTTTCACCGGATCGTAGCCCGGGTTCTTGTACAGCGCCTGGTTGATTGCATGCGTGCCCACGGTACCCATGACCAGGGTATAGCCGTCCGCCTGGGCGCGCGCCACCTGCGCGGTACCGATCGTGCCGCCGCCGCCCGACTTGTTTTCCACCACCACCTGCTGGCCCAGGGGCTTGGCCATCGCCTCGGCCACGATACGCGCAATCGTGTCTGTCGTGGTGCCGGGCCCGAAAGGCACCACCATGCGTACGGAGTGATCAGGGAATGGCGCGGCCTGGCCGGCCGCCGGCAACAGGCCCAGCGCCGCCGCGGCCAACGTGGCGGCCAGCATCGTCCGGCGTGTCTGCGAGCGCCTGCAGGAATCGAGCGGTGTCATGGTTGTCTCTCCTTGTGATTGATATATGTCTGTGGCCGCCGCATGGGCGACGGCCGTTTTTGGCCGGCGTTTTACGGCCGCGCCGCCCCGAAACCCGGGGGAACTTCACCTTGGTATTGCAGTTCACGCGTTGCCTGATACGACAGGGCAAACCCGATGGGGGATTCTTGTTCTTCGGTCAGGTGGGCGATCAGGCCGGCGGCGCGCGCCAGTATCGGCACGCCTTTCAGCGCCGCCAATGGGAACCCCACGCCCAGCAGGACGGCAGGGATCGCCGCCGAGACATTCAGGCGCAGATCCTTGCCCACGATGCCGGGGACAACCTGCTCCACCGCCTCGGCAATGGCCACATACCGCAGATCCGCCGCGCTGTCGCGCGCAACCTCGAACAGGCGCGCCACGCGCGGATCGCGGGTCTTGTGCAAAGGGTGGCCGTAGCCTGGAATGGCACGGCGCGCGGCGCGGTACTCGGTAATGACGGCGTGCGCCGCCTCTGCAATGTCGCCCGCCTGCCCTGCCTTGTTATCGATCTCGTGGAACAGGCGTCCCGCCGTTTCCGCCGCGCCAAGAATCACCGAACCGCATCCCAGAATGCCCGCCGCCACGGCGCCTTGCAAGGCATCGGGCGCGGCGGCCAGCGTCATGCGGCTGGCTTGCACGCTGGGCACCAGGCCATGTTCGGCAATCGCCACCAAGGTCGCGTTCAGCACCGCGCCGGCCGCCGCATCGGGACGGCGGCCGGTTACCAGCAAATAGAAATAATCGCCGAACGCCATCTTGCCGATCAGGTCCTGGCACAGATCGGCTCCCCGTACCACGATGGTGTGCTCGTCCGACGTACAAATGGCAGTGCGGGGCACGGTTTCCTTGCCAATTTTCATGCGGTGTCCTTTCTTGAGTATCGGAGCCGGCGGTATCAGGCCCGGCGGTTGCGCAACGAGGCGCGTATTTCATCGCTATGCTCGCCCAGTTCCGGCGGCGGCCGCACCTGGGTAGGCAATTGGCCGTCGAAGCTCACGGGAGAACGCACCGTTCGCCACGCCCCGCGTCGCGGATGCACGCCCTCGATCTCGATTTCCAGGTGGCGCGCCTGGGGATCCTGCAGGGCCTCGCTGGTGTCATACACCGGCGCGTGCGGCACATCGCGCGCCAGCAGGCGCTGGCACCACGCATCGCGCGGCCGGGTGGCGAAAATACCCCCCAGCAGTTCGATCAATTCGTCTTGGTGGGCAATCCGGCCCTCGCGCGTGGCATACCGCGCATCGTCGAACAGTTGCGGCCGTTCAATGGCCTCGGCCAGGCCGCGCCAGAACTTCTCGGGCGACGACATGTGCAAGGCGATCCACTTGCCATCGGCGCAGCGCAAGGTATACGACTGTGAAACACTGGGCCGGCTATAAGGCCCCATGACCTCGCCTTCCGAGAAGAAATGCGTAAAGGCATCCAGGTTGAAGTGGCACATGGCTTCCAGCATGGACACATCCACCCGCCGGCCGCGCCCCGTGCGTGCGCGCTCGACCAGCGCGCCCAGAATGCCGTATGCCGCGTAGAACCCGGTAAGCGCATCGGCGATCGCCGGCCCTACCACCCGGGGGTTGGCCGGATTGATCAGCAGATTCAGAAAACCGCTGGCCGCCTGGGCGACGGTATCGTAGGCCGGCCGCGCCGCCGCCGGGCCGGTCTGGCCGAAGCCGCTGATCGCGCAATAGACCAACCGCGGATTCAGTTCCCTGAGCCTGGCCTCGCCCGCGCCCAACCGCTCGGCCGTGCCCGGCCGAAAATTCTGGATATAAACATCGGCATCCTGGATCAGCGCGTCAAAAACCTGGGCATCCTTCTCGTCCTTGGAGTCCAGCTCGATACTGCGCTTATTGCGGTTGTAGGTCTGGTAATGCGGGCTGTACAGCCCGCCCTTGAAGGCGCGGAACGGATCGCCGCCGCCTGGCTGCTCTACCTTGATGACATCCGCACCCAGATCGGCCAGCATCATGCCGGCGGCGGGGCCGGTGATGAAGGTGCCTTGCTCGATGACGCGCACGCCATCCAATACTTTTCCCATGGAGTCATCCGTCCGGCAATTTATCCAGACGTAAGGCTATCTGGCGCTTTTAAATGATGGAAATGATTAATTTATGTGTTTATCATTGATGCTATCGATTGTTTATCATCCCAGAAGCCATGGAACTACGGCACCTGCGCTATTTCATCGCCCTGGCCGGATCGTTGAATTTCACACGGGCAGCCGAACGCGTGCACGTGACCCAGTCCACCCTGTCGCACCAGATCCGCCAACTGGAAGATGAAATCGGCCATCGCCTGTTCGACCGTATCGGCAAGCGGGTGGTCATCACCGAAGCCGGCGAAGCTTTCCTGGCCTACGCATCCCGCGCACTGCGTGAAATCGACCAAGGGCTGGGCGAACTGAAGCAAAGCGCGGCCTCCATCACCGGCGAACTGCGCGTAGGCACTACCCACACGTTCAATCAGAGCTTTATCCCGGACTGCGTGGCGCGCTTCCTGCAGCGCAGCCCCACGGTGAAGGTAATCATCGAAGAATTGCCGGCCGACGCCATTGGCGCGCAGCTGGAAGCCGGCCAACTGGATCTGGGCGTGGCCTACCGCCCGGAATCGACCAGCGGGTTGCGGTTCGAACCCCTGTTCAATGAAGAACTGTTGTTGGTCGTCTCGGCGTCTCACCCACTTGCCGGACGCAAGCGCATCCGCATGATCGAACTGCACCAGGAACCGCTGGTACTGCTGCCAGCCAGCTTTTCCACCCGGCGCCTGCTGGACGAGTGCTTTGCGGCCGCGGGAGCCGAGCCCAACGTCGTGGCCGAGACCAACACCATTGCCGCCATGCTGGGAATGGTTGCGCGGTTGAATGTGGGAGCCATTGCCGCGGCCAGCGCCGTCGCGCCCAGCCCGGCGCTACGCATGATCCCCATGGAGAATCCCACGCCCATGCGCACTCCTGGCCTGCTGTTCAACCCCCGGCTGCAACAAACCCGCGCCAGCCGGGCCTTTGCCGCGCTGTTGCGCAAGCAGGCAATGAACAACGGCGCGCGCAAGCCGGCCAATGCGTAATTTTTCGCATCCCGGCCGGGAACACGGCGGCGCCGGCACGCCGCTGCCGTGCGTTCGGTACACTGGGCGCACTTCTATTGCCGTCCGAAGAAAAACAGTACATTCTCGCGACCATGAAATTAGCCACCTGGAACATCAATTCGCTCAAAGTCCGCCTGCCGCAAGTCCTGGACTGGCTGGCCGCCAACCCGGTGGACGCGCTCTGCCTGCAAGAACTGAAGCTCACCGACGAGAACTTCCCGCTGGATGCCTTCACGCAAATGGGCTACCACGCCGTGTGGGCCGGCCAGAAAACCTATAACGGCGTGGCCATTTTGTCGCGCGTGCCGGGCTCGGCCATGGTGCGCAACATTCCCGGCATGGATGACCCGCAGCAGCGGCTGCTGGCCATTACCCTGCCCGCGCCCGGCGGCGACGTGCGCGTCATCAGCGCCTACTGCCCCAACGGCCAGTCGCTGGATTCCGACAAATACGTATACAAACTGGACTGGTTCCGCCAGCTGCATGGCTGGCTGGCCGAAGAACTGAAGGCCTATCCCCGCCTGGCGCTGCTGGGCGACTACAATGTGGCCCCGGCCGATGAAGACGTGCACAACCCCGCCAAATGGGAAGGCCAGGTGCTGGTGTCCGAACCCGAGCGCGCCGCATTCCGCGCCCTGCTCGACCTGGGCCTGACCGACTCGTTCCGCATGTTCGAGCAGCCGGAAAAATCATTCAGCTGGTGGGACTACCGGCAATTCGCCTTCCGCCGCAACGCCGGGCTGCGCATCGACCACGTACTGCTGTCGCAACCGCTGGCGCAGCGCTGCGTGGCTTGCGTCATCGACAAACAGCCGCGCTCGAACGAGCAACCGTCCGACCACACCCCGGTGGTGGCTACGCTGGACCTGGCCTGAAAAAACGGCCGTAGCAACCGCGGCCCTGTTTATGCTATATTCTTGCGCTTGTTGGGGCGGTAGCTCAGCTGGGAGAGCGTCGCGTTCGCAATGCGAAGGTCGGGAGTTCGATCCTCCTCCGCTCCACCAAAATTCCAGATAAAAAAGCCTTGGAAACACAACGTGTTCCAAGGCTTTTTTGTTTCGGCTGATGTCCCCTCGTCAACTCATCCGCCCGCTATGGCACGATGCGGCTTCTCGGTATAAGGCCGTGATGAGTGGTCAGGCTCTGACCTCGTCCAGTAGATCAGGGTGACGATCCAGCAGTTTGAACAGTTTCACCAAAGCCAACGGCGGCTTGGTTTTTCCGTTTTCATAACGCGAGAAAGCATTGACGCCACCGCCGAAAATCTCAGCAGCCTCGCGCTGATCCAGGCGTAGCTTCTTGCGCACACCCGCGATGAAATCGGGATCAACAATCGCTGCATTCACCTGCTTATTGAATTGCAGCATCGATTCGCCGATTCGGATCGACTCTTTCGTTGCCAACACCGCTTCGCCGCACGCCGAGCAGAAATCGCCCATTACCGACAAAATGACGGTGGTCTCGCCCTTGTAGGTATAGGGCAGGTCGCGAGCCTCGTGAACAAGTTCGGCCGCACCGCAAGCCGGGCATTTCATGGCTATAGCTCCTTGAAAGACACGATCAGCACGTCGTCGATGACCGTCAACTTAAGATAGGCCTCGCCTACACGGGTACTGGGGCGATAGACGTCCTGCCAAACCGTGTGGTTCGCATGGGTAGTCATGCTTTTGTGGAAATCCATCGACGTGAGTGCCATCACTACGCCCAGCATTTCGGGGATTCCCAGTCCCATTTGCGCCGCCCCGCTTACCGCTGAATATGTGGCGCGAACCTTGCCTGCCGCCACCAACGCCTTTACGGTCGAGAGCCGGCAATGTGGAGACCTTTTCTCCATGGAGAGACCTTAACCTAGTAGGTTTATTTTGGCAACTTGGTTAACACCACCACCACCGCGCCGCGCCGCGGCGCGAAGACCGTTGACCGCCGCGACGAGATCGTTAGCTTCCACCGGCTGCGCGGACTGGACTTTGCCCTGGATCACATCGCCGCCGGTATCGGCTTTGCGCGCCACTACCCTACAATGCCTGGGCCCCGAATTCCCAGATGCCCACCCCCGGTCGACATGCCCCAATCGCCGCAAAACCGCAATCTTCTGAAAACCCTGCCCCTGCAGATCGCCGACGCTCTAGCCGAACAAATTGCCGAAGGTCGTCCAACTCCCGGCGAACGCCTTCGTGAGAACGACCTGGCGACGGCGTACGGGGTCAGCCGGGCTACCGTGCGCGAGGCACTGCGGCTGCTCGAGATCCGCGGGCTGGTGACGATTCAGCCGCAACGCGGCGCGCGGGTGACACAACTGTCCGCCAAAGAAATCCTGGATCTGTATGCGATGCGCGCCGCCATGGTGTCCGCCGCGTCGCGACTGGCGGCGGAGCGCTGTACACCGGCAGAGGCCCGGGCCTTGAAGCAACGCCTGCAGCAGTTAGAGGAAAACGTCGATGACGCAGCGGAATACTTGCGCCACAGCCGCGACCTGGTCGAATACATCGCCACCCTGGCCGACAACCCCATTCTGGCCAATCATGCACGCGATATCGCCAAGCAGATCGGGATTTACGTGCGGATCAGCCTTTCCACGCTGGAGCGACGCCAGCGTTCGCTGGTGACCTGGGAAGAAACCATCGACGCCATCACAGGGCGCGACCCAGAACGCGCCGCCGCCTGCCATTACCGGTTGGCCATTCAGAACCGCGACGCGGTCCTGGAAGAACTGGCCCGCACTGGAACGAACTAAGTACCCGCTTGAACAAGCCGGATTTATCAATTACATTTAAATGTCGACATTTTAAATGACGACAAACAAGACAACACGAGGAGACAACCATGATTCCCTTGCAGCGCCGGCTTAAAGCCGGAATCGTCGCCGCGCTTCTCCTGGCGGCTTCCTCTGACGCCATGGCCGCGAGCACGCCAGCGTCGTCGACCCTCGATGCGCCAATGAAGATCATCGTGCCCTTCAGCCCGGGCGCCCTGATAGACATCATCGCCCGCATCTACGCCGAAAAAATGGGTGCCCTGCTGGGCCAGCCAGTGGTGGTCGAGAACAAGCCAGGCGCGGGCGGCATGGTGGGTGCCCAGCGCACACTGGCGGAGCCCGTGGACAAGAACACCATGCTGTTCGTGTCGTCGTCGTACGTGGTTATTCCCGCCGTCAATGACAAGATGCCGTATGACACGCTGAAAGACTTCTCGGGCATTGCCAGCATTGCGTCTTCGCCGACGCTGGTCGTGGCCAACAGCAAGAGCCCCTATCCCGGGCTGCAAGAGCTGATTGACGCGGCCAGGAAGCCCGGCGCTCACTTGACTTATGGGTCGGCCGGCGTCAATTCAGCTACTGACCTGGTGGGCCGCTACTTCAACCAACGCGCCGGCATCCAGCTAGAACACATCCCCTACAAGGGCGTGCAGGAAGGGGTGGCCGAAGTGGCGGCCGGCCGGGTGGATGTGTCGTTTCCACCCATCGCGCTGGCCTTGCCCTTCATCAACTCGGGCCAGCTCAAGGCCCTGGCCGTAACCAGCCCGAAGCGGTCCTCCCTGCTGCCCGACACGCCGACGGTAGCCGAGATCGGGCTGGGGGATTTCGACTACAGCATCTGGTACGGCGTGGTGATGAATGCACGCACGGCCTCCCAAGTGAAGCAGAAGCTGGCCGACATCATTGCCAAGGTCAGCCAGGACCCTGCCGTGCGGGAACAACTGACGCGCCAGGGCCTGGTGCCGGAAAACCGCCGGCTCGGCGAGTTCGACACATACATCGCCCGTGAGATGGACAAGTTCAACAAGATCCTGAAAGCAGGCAACTAGGAATCCGAATAGAAGGAGAATCAGATGAAGAACATGACGGGCGGCCAGGCGGTTGTCACGGCGCTGGAAAACCAAGGTACCGACCACGTATTCGGCCTGATCGGATCGGCGGGCATGGAGATCTTCGATGCCCTGTACGACGCCAAGGACATCCGCTTTATCGGGGTACGCGATGAGCGCACCGGAGTCCATATGGCCGATGGGTATGCCCGGGCATCGGGCAATGCCGGCGTGTTCCTGGCCGGCCAGAACGGGCCCGGCGCCACTAATCTGGTCACCGGCCTGGCGCAGGCGCACGCGGCATATTCGCCGGTCATCGCATTGGGCGGGTCCTTATCGTCGGCCCACATATACCGCGATGCCTTTCAAGAGGTGGACCAGCAGGCGCTCTTCAAACCCATTACAAAAAAGACCTACACCCTGACGCAAACCGCGCGCATTCCCGAAATGGTGGGCGAAGCGTACCGGACCGCCCTGTCGCCCCGACGCGGGCCGGTCATGCTGAACCTGCCTCGCGACCTGTTGGCCGAATCGCTAGAACAATCAGCCTACGGCGCGTTCGAGCAAGCGCAGATATTTGACGCCGTGACGGCGCCCCGAGGGGTATTGGAACAAGCCGCCCAACTGCTCGCCCGGGCGCAGCGGCCGCTGATCCTGGCCGGCGGCGGCGTCAAGAACAGCCGCAGCCAGCGCGCCGTGCTGGCGCTGGCCGAGCGCCTGCAGGCCCCCATCGCAATGTCGCCGGGACACGGCGACGCAATTTCGTGCCAGCATCCGCTATATGCAGGGCAAGTCGGCCCGCGCGGCAACCCGGTGGCCTCGGGTCTTGCCAAGCAGGCCGATGTCATCCTGGCACTGGGCACCCGCCTGGGTTTCAACACGACCTTCTATCAACGCGACAGCCTGAACTCCGCGGCCAAGCTCATCCAGGTCGAACTCGAGCCGACCGCTCTGGGGCGCTTCTTCCCGGTGCACGTGGGTATCCTGGGCGATGCCGACACGGTGGCGGGCGATCTGGTCAGCGCCCTGCAGGGAATGTCCGCCGCCGCCGACCCTGCCTGGGTGCAGACGTTTGCCGCACAGCGCAGCGCATTGCTGCAGCAACGCGATGAAGCCGCGGGCCCCGGAGCCGACCCATTGCAACCGGCGTTTCTGTTCAAAACCTTGCGGGAAGTAGCGCCTGATGACGCTATCTACACCATGGATGCCGGCACACTGTGCCTGCAAGCCACCGACCAGATGCGCTATGCGCAGACGCCGGCACTTTTTACGCCGCTGGATTTTGGCCTGGTGGGCTTTTCGTATGCCTGCGGCCTGGGCGCCAAGCTTGCCCAGCCGCACCGCACCGTGATCAGCCTGATGGGCGACGGTGGCTTCGGCATGGCTTGCAGCGAACTGGGAACGGCCGTGGAAAACGGCATCAACACAGTATGCCTGGTAATGAATAACGGTTGCTGGGGCGCCGAGAAAGCCTACCAGCGCGATTTCTTCGACAAGCGCTACATCGGCGCCGACGTACGCAACCCGCCATTCGACAAGTTGGCGGAATTGTGGAATGCGCGGGGCTTTCGTGTAGACCGGGCGGCCGACCTGGCGCAGACCATCGACGCAGCCATTCGCTGCGGCCAGCCGGCCGTGGTGGATATCCAGGTAGACCCGGACGCGCTGTACAGCTTCCGTAGGGACTCTTTCAAGAACCGCGCAAAATAATGAAGACAGCAGAGCAATACGACTACATCGTGGTCGGAGCGGGATCGGCAGGCTGCGTAGTGGCGAATCGCCTCAGCGCGTCGGGCAAGTATCGGGTGCTGCTGCTGGAAGGTGGCGATCGGGATCACAACCTATGGATCCATATCCCCCTGGGCGTGGGCAGGCTGCTGACCAACGAGAAAGTGGTCTGGCCGTTCCGCACCGAACCTCAGGCCAGCCTGGCGGGCCAGCAGATCTATTGGCCGCGCGGCAAGGTACTGGGGGGGTCGAGCTCGGTCAACGGCATGGCTTATGTGTGGGGCGACCCTCGAGAATACGACGGCTGGGAACAGCGCTACGGGATCAAGGGCTGGAACTTCCAGGACTTGCTGCCGTATTTCGGCAAGATCGAAAACAATCCCTATTCCAACCACCCCTTGCGCGGCAAGTCGGGCCCTATCCGCATCACCGATCGTGCAATGCGCGAGCCGGACACGATTTCCGATGCCTATATCTCTGCCTGCCGCCAGGCGGGCATACCCTCCACTGATGACTACAACGCCGGGCGGTATGAGGGTGTCCGCTACCTGGAGCAAAGTGCCGACGCGGGCCGGCGATGCAGTGCCGCTGTAGGCTATTTGCGACCTGCGCAGGCCAGATCCAATCTGGTAGTGCGTACTCGCGCGTTCGTACGGCGCCTGCGCTTCGAGGGGACGCGTTGCGTAGGGGTCGAGTACGAATGGAATGACTCCTGGCATACGGCATCGTCGCATGCAGAAACCATTCTATGCGCCGGCGCGGTACAGTCGCCCCAGCTGCTGGAGTTGTCGGGCATAGGCGGCGCGACAAGGCTGCAGTCGCTCGGCATTCCTGTGGTTCACGATATGCCGGATGTGGGAGAGCATATGAGTGATCACCTGCAAGTCCGCTGCACCTACCGCTCTTCGGTAGCCGAGACCATCAACGACCTGATGCGCAGCCCATACCACAAGGCAAAAGCAGCGCTGCAGTATGTCGTGCAGCGCAAAGGGCTGTTGGCGAATACCTCTTCGACGGCTCATGCCATCACGCGAACACAGGCAACATTGCCGCATCCGGATGTGATGATCCGCATTTACCATATCAGCGGCAAAGACCGGTATTCGCGCGACGGAGTGGGCGGTATCGACCACTACTCAGGCTTCTCCATCGGCGGATTCATGCTGTATCCGAACTCGCGCGGCAGCATCCATGCCGTATCGCCCGATGCCAGGAAGGCGCCGGCGATCAATCCCAACTATTTACAGGACCCGCGAGATCAGCAAACGGCTGTGGACATGCTGCGCTTGATCCGCAGCGTCGCCCATCAGCCTGCGTTGCGCGACGTAATCGTTACCGAAGAACGGCCCGGCCCTGCCATGGCCACTGACGACGACCTGCTGGCCTATGCGCGTCAGTCTGGCCAGACCGCCTGGCACACCGTAGGTACCTGCCGCATGGGCCGTCCCGGAGAGTCTGTGGTGGACGAACGGCTGAAGGTTCATGGCGTACACGGGCTGCGGGTAGCGGATATTTCGATCATGCCCACGATAGCTTCGTCCAACACCAATGCGCCCGCAATGATGATCGGCGAACGCGCGGCGGATTTCGCCCTGGCCGACGCCACCCACACATGATCCATACAGGAGCCGCATGATGCAGGAAGATTCTCGCCCAAGCACGCCAACACCCTGGTGTGACATGCATATTGCCAAAGGAGACTGGAACCCGCTCTGGGACCAGTTGCGCGAACTGGATCCGGAATTCATGGAAGCCTATCTGGCGTTTCGCAGCGTGCCGCAGCGCAAGGGGCCATTACCGCAGAAGTACAAAGAACTGATCCTGGTGGCCATCAACGCCGCCACCACGCACCTGTACGGGCCTGGCGTGCGGCGTCACATGCGCAATGCGATAAAGGCGGGTGCAACGCGCGAAGAATTACTGGAGGCGATCCAGCTGACCACTGTCATGGGCATTCATTCGTGCAATCTGGCGATCCCCATACTCATGGAAGAAACCGGCCGGCCAGAGTCCGCCTGCCCGGAATACCCGGCGTAACGATCGCCCTTTTCAGAACCCCACCGCCTGCCCATCCCTGCGCGCGTCCGACGCAGCGAAGTAGCCGTGCTCCATGCGATAAATCAGTTGCGCCGAGCCGAACTCCAGGCTGTCGGCCGGCGCCACCGCGACGTTGTGGCCGCGCGCGCGCAGGGTGGCCACGACGTCGGCCGGCAGGTGCGATTCCACATTCACGACCGGACCGGCCTCGACACGGAAGCGCGGCGCGTCGCACATGGCTTGCGGGTTCTGCCTGAATGCGGCCAGCCGCGTCATCATCTGCAGATGGCCTTGGGCCTGCATGGAACCGCCCATGACGCCATACGACATGACCGCCGCGCCGTCTTTGGTGACGAACGCGGGAATGATGGTGTGCATGGGTTTCTTGCCCGGCGCCACCTGGTTGGCATGGCCGGGGGTCAGCACGAAATTCAGGCCGCGGTTGTGCAGGCTGATGCCGGTGCCCGGCACCACCACGCCCGACCCGAAGCCGTGGTAATTGGACTGGATGAACGACACCATGGTGCCCGCCGCGTCGGCCGCGGTCAGGTACACCGTGCCGCCGGACTTGGGCGTGCCAGCCACAGGCACGGCCGCGCGTTCCATGGAAATCAGCTTGGCGCGCTCGGCCAGGTAGGAAGGGTCCAGCAGCGCGGCCGCCGGCACGCGCATGTGGCGCGGGTCGGCAATGTGATGGTGCAGGTCGGCGAAGGCCAGTTTCATGGCCTCGATGCTGACGTGGTAGTAATCGGCGCTGTCCACGCCCATGCTTTCCAGGTCGAAGCGTTCCAGTATGCCCAATGCCATCAGGGCAGCGATGCCCTGCCCGTTGGGCGGGCATTCGTGCAGGCGGTGGTCGCGAAAGCCCTGCGAAATGGGCTCGGCCCATTCCGCCTGGTGCGCCGCCAGGTCGGCTTCGGTCAGCGCGCCGCCGGTGGCGCGGGCGTGGTCGGCGATGCGTTTGGCCAGGTTGCCGCGATAAAAGCTTTCGCCGCCGGTTTCGGCGATTTCGCGCAAGGTGCGGGCCTGTTCCGGGAAACGCCACCACTCGCCCGCCTGCGGGGCGCGGCCTTGCGGCAGGAAGGCTTCGGCAAAGCCGGGTTCGTGCGCCAGCTTGGGCGCCTGCGTGGCCCATTGGCGCGCAATGGTGGGCGACACGGGAAAGCCGTTTTCGGCGTATTCGATGGCGGGCTCGAACAGCTTGGCGAAAGGCAGCTTGCCCAGGCGCTCGGACAGGGCTTTCCAGCCCGCCACCTGCCCGGGCACAGTGACCGTGCCCCAGCCGGTGGGCGGCATCGCGTCGCGGCCCTGGAAGTATTCCGGCGTCCAGGCAGCGGGAGCACAGCCGCTGGAATTCAGGCTGTACAAGCGGCCTTCGTGCCAGATCAGCGCGAACATGTCGCCGCCGATGCCGTTCATGACCGGCTCGACCACCGTCAGCGCAATCGCCGTGGCGATCGCGCTGTCGACGGCGTTGCCGCCGGCCAGCATCATGCGCAGCCCCGCCTGCGCGGCCAGCGGCTGGCTGGTGGCCACCGCGTTGGCGGCCAGCACGGGCATTTTTCGGGAGGGGTAAGGCAAAGACCAATCGAGGGATGCGGACATGATGCGGGTATCGCGTGTGAAGGTGAGAAAAAGTTATTGCGCGCCCACGCCCGATTGTTCAACCAGCCGCTGGGTGCGCGGAATCTCGGCGTCGATGAAGGCCTTGAATTCGTCGCGCGATCCGCCGCGCGGCTCGGCGCCGGTTTCGGCCAGCTTGCCGCGCAGTTCGGGTTCGTTCAGCACCTTGTTGATGGTGGCGTTGAGCTTGTCCAGAATGGGCGCGGGCGTGCCCGACGGCGCAACAATACCGTACCAGGGCGCGATGTCATAGCCAGCAAAGCCTTGTTCGGCAATGGTGGGAATTTCCGGGGCCATGGCCGAGCGCTTGGCATTGGACATGCCCAGCGGAATCAGCGCGCCGCTCTTGACCTGCGGCAGGCCGGTCATGATGGTGTCGAAGTACATGGACACCTGGCCGCTGAGCAAGGCGGGAATGGCTTCGCCCGCGCCCTTGTAGGGCACGTGCAGGATGTCGATGCCAGCTTCGGCTTTCAGCAGTTCGCCGGCCATGTGCGACGTGGTACCCGTACCGAACGAGGCATAGGTCAGCTTGCCCGGGTTGGCCTTGGCATAGGCCACCATTTCCTGCAGGGTCTTGAACGGCTGCTTGGGGTTGGCCAGCAGGATGTTGGGCGTGTACGCCACCAGCGACACCAGTTCGAATGTGGCGGGGTCGTAGCTCAGGTTCTTGTGCAGGAAGCGGTTCGTGACATTGGCGGCCGGGCCGCCCATCAGCAGGGTGTAGCCGTCGGGTTCGGCGCGGGCCACGACGGAAGCGCCGATGGCCGCCGCGGCGCCCGGACGCGATTCCACCACGAACGGCTGGCCCAGCTCTTTGGACAATGCCTGGCCCAGCTGGCGCGTAATCAGGTCGGTGGCCGACCCGGCCTGGAACGGTACGACGATGGTCACCGGCCGCTGGGGCCAGTTGCCTTCCTGGGCCGCAACCGCGGCGGAAGTGAAAGCGCCTAGGGCCAGGGCTGCTGCCCCCAGCAGGTGGGTGGTGCGAAATGTCATGGGTTCCCTTGTTGATTGTGGTTCATGGCGCATGCTCGCCGCGAGCGTCCGCATGGCCGGGGCCATTAAACGGGAGCTCCGCCTGGCCTGGCCATAGGGAATTGTATCTATGGATCATAGGATCCAATTCATGGTATTTTGTCGCCTATCCTCGGGGCACGCAAGCACTGAATGCGTTGCCGGCGCCACCGCAACCGGAGCTGCGCGCCACGGACCCGGCTTTATCATTGGCGCTTTCCACTGCCCTGCTTTTCCTGCGCACATCCATGCTGACCTTGCACAAGACCGCGCTGACCGCCGAAGAAGAGGCCTACCAGCACATCCACCAGCAGATCCGGCTGGGCGGCTATGCGCCGGGCGCCCGTCTAGTGCCCGAGGTGATCGCCGGCCAGATCGGCACCAGCCGCATGCCGGTGCGCGGCGCCCTGCGCCGGCTGGCATCCGAAGGCCTGGTCGAGATCCGCGCCAATCGCGGCGCGGTGGTGCGCGGCCTGAACGCGGCCGAAATGCGCGAAGTGTTCGAGATGCGTTCGGTGCTGGAAGGCCTGGCCATGCGCAATGCGGTGGCCCATATGCGGCCCGAACATATCCGGCGCCTGGAACACATGCTGGACCAGATGGACCTGGGCTCGGGCGACTACCTGGACTGGACCACGGCGCACCGCGAGTTCCATGAGTACCTGTGCGGCTTTTGCCAGCAGCCGCGCCTGCTGGGCCAGATCGCCGACCTGCATTCCGTGGTGGAGCCCTATATGCGCGTGTGGTCGTCGCAGGCCCGGCGCACAGTGCGCGCGCGCGAGGCCCACCAGGAACTGATCGATGCCCTGAAAACGGGCGACGCCGGCACCTGTGAACACGCCATGCGGCAGCACGTGATGAACACCGTGGCCGCGCTGGAAGGTTCGTTGCTGCCGGCGGCGCAGTAAGGCGCCGCCGGCGCCGTTACTCCAGGGAAGGCCTAGAAGGTCGAGGCGCAGTGCCCGCCGGAAGGCGCCTGCCCGGAGCCGGCGGCGATCAGCGGCGGTTCGTTGCGCACATTCACGGGCTCGGACGCGGCCCAGTCCCAGGCGAAGAAAGCGATCAGCACCGCCCAGAAGGCGATGGTCAGACGCGAAACAGTGGTCTTCATGCTGCCTCCTTAGAATGCGTAATGGCGGCGGATGCGCACGCCGATCAAAGAACCGCAGAATGCCACCGGCACCCAGATCCAGCCGTGCAGGCTGCCCGTGGAAATGCCGCTGACCATGGCGCCGATATTGCAGCCGAACGCCAGGCGCGAGCTGTAGCCCAGCAGGAAGCCCGCGATAATACCCACCACCCACTGCTTGCCGGTAAGGGGCGTGCGCTGTTCCGGCGACTTGCCCGCCGCGATCAGCAAGGCGCCCGCCAGGATGCCGATGTTGGTAATGGAGGTAACGTCCAGGAACACCGACTGCGACAGGTTGTTCAGGTTGACGGGCTGGCTCCAGAACGCGTTGGCGGCCGGGTCGAACACGCCCGCCGCGGTGGCGACCTTGGCGGCCCACAAGCCGAAGCCGTACACCACGCCCCAGGGCTGGCCGGCGATGACCAGGTTCAGCATGGCCAGCGCCGCCAGCAGCACGGCGCCGATCAGCAGGCGCCGGCTGAACCAGCGGGCGCCCTTGCCCACCCATAGCCGGGCGGCCAGGCCAAACACCAGCAGGCCCGCGAAGGTCAGGCCCAGGGCTTCACCGGGGCCCACGGCGCTGACCAGGCCCACCGGCCGGGTGGCACCCAGTTGCAGCCACTGCTCCAGGTGCGCCGAACCCAGGAAGCTGCCGATCGCGAACACCGGCAGAATGGTCATGTTCAAGGGCACGCCCATGCCCGCCTTGTACAGCGTGCCCGAGCCGCAGCCGTCGGCGATCTGCATGGCGGCGCCGAACACGAAAGCCCCTACCAGCAGACTGACACTGGGGGGGCCCAATGCCGCGCCCAGGTCGGTGGGAAATGCCGCCAGCAGCGGCATGGACACGGCGGCCGCCACGGCAAGCAGCAGCAGTTGTGCCATTACGCCGCTGGGGTCGCGCTGCTCGATCAGGCGGCGCCAGCCCGTGGTGAAGCCGAAGCGCGCGCCGGCCAGCACGCTGCCCATGCCTATGCCCACCAGGAACAGGACGGCCTGGCGCAGCGATACGAACCAGGCCAGGGCCACAAAAAAGGCGGCCAGAATGGCCGCAAGGGGAAATCGTGTCATGAATCAGGTGCCGTCAAAATAAATGGCAAAGGGTAAAAGGCAAAAGGCAAAAGGCCTCAGCGCCCACTTGCGCCCCAGCCCACCCACCTGCAAAACACAGTGCTACCAGACCGGAGACGCGCGCAACGCTTCGGGGGTGGGCTCGCCTCTAGCTGACCAGGTCCTTCAGGCTTTTCAGGATCTGCTGGCCCCGGGTGGGCACATTATCCATGGGCAATTCCTGGGGCGCCTGGGTCCATTCGGCCAGCGACGCCGGGTACAACTTCACGT
The DNA here is from genome assembly GCF_020991325.1 of Bordetella petrii. Classification (GTDB taxonomy): domain Bacteria; phylum Pseudomonadota; class Gammaproteobacteria; order Burkholderiales; family Burkholderiaceae_B; genus Bordetella_A; species Bordetella_A petrii_E. Next base: position 20,061 of record NZ_JAJMLX010000043.1, read on the forward strand.
TTTTCTGCCCCACCACTTCCGACAGGGCGAACCAGTCGGTAGCGGCCCAGTGGCCGGTATTGCAGAACGAGATAGTTTCGTCGGCCGGCTCGGGCAGCGATTGCGAGGCAATGAGCTTGGCTTCTTCGGGCGACACGAAGATCGCCGTGCCCGGCTTGAACCATTTGTCGTGCTCGAGATTCAGCGCCGACTGGATGGTGCCGGGCACCTTGGCCGTGGGCGCCTTCACTTCGCCACGGAAGAAATTGGACGGACGGGCATCGACCAGTTGCGCCTTGGGATTCTGGATTTGCGCCAGCACGTGGTCTTGCGTGGCGATCAGCGACTGGTTCAGCACCGGCGTATAGTTGCTGGCCGCCACCGAAGGCACGGCCTGGTCTTGCGGCAGGCCGGCGTCGGCCCAGGCTTTCAGGCCGCCATTCAGGATGGACAGGTTCGACAGGCCCAAGTATTTCAGCGTCCAGTACACGCGGGCCGAACTGCCGAAATCGGTGGCGTTGGCGCCCGACGACACCACGACGGCATGGGTGTCCTGGTTCACGCCCAGGCTGCGGACCAGTTCGGTCAGCTTATCGAGCGGAGGCAGCTTGCCCGGGTTATCGGCCGGGCCGCGCCACTGTCCATAGGGGGCCGATACGGCGCCCGGGATATGGTTGGCGGCATATTCCTGCGGCGGGCGGATGTCGATCACGCGCACGGCGGCATCGCTGCGCACGGCGTCCAGTTCGGAGGGGTTCAAGAGGGGGTTGGCGGCTTGCGCGGCCGAGGCGGCGCCGGTAAGCAGCGCAGCCGCAGCCAGCATCAGGGAGAAGCGTTTCATCGGGGTGCACCATGAAAGAACCGAAGATATCTTCGATTCTTTCATTATCTGAATATATAAGAAAATACATTTTAATCATTCTTATATATATAAAAGTCAGTACCCCGGGCAGGCTTTAAAAGGGGACACCCACCTTCAGGAAGCCGCTGTTGCTAGACGTCTTGCCCGAGAATTCCCCCTGGTACTGCAAGCGCACGTCGACCCCGGCCTTGCTGGATATCTGCAGGCCCGCCCCCACCCGCGCCACCGCGTCGTCCATGGGCAGCGAGGTCTGGAAGCCCCGGGCGCCATCCGGGGCTCCAGCAAAGCGCGCCCGGGTTTTCCATTCATCATCCGACAGGAAAGTGGCGCCCACATAAGCGAACGGCCGCAAGGTGGCGCCATCCAGTTCCACGCGCCCGCCGACTTCCAGCGTGGGCGAGAAGGCGAAGGTGAACTGGTCGCTGCCGTCGACCTTCAAGGCCAGGCCGCTGCCCTTTTCCTGGTAGCCGGGCATGCGGGCGTAGATGGCGTCCACATCCATATAGGGCTTCAGGTAGAACGACGGGAACGCGAAGGTGCGCGCCACGCGCAGGCGGGCCGCGCCGCCGTAGACGTCGGGATCGCTCGAGGCCGTGCGGCCGAAACCGTCGACGCCGATCTGGCGCTCGGTGTCGTAGCTGCCATAGCTGCCGCTCAGGCCGGCGGCCAGCAGCCAGGGGCCGATTTCGTGTTTCAGGGCCACGCCCATGAAACCACTGTCGCCCTTGCTGCCGACGCGCCCGCCGTCGCCGCGGATGGAGTCGTTCTGATAGGCCGCCGACACACCCACGAACCAGTGGGGTGCCACCTGCTTTTGCGCCCCCACCTGGTAGGTGGTGCCGTTGCTGGTAAAGCCGGCGGCGCCGTCGCTGGGATCCTGGCGCGTATCGCGGTGTGACACCTGCCCCCACACGCATTCGCTTTCCTGCTGCATGGCATCCGTGCCGGTGAACGCCGGGCAGCTCATCAGGCTGCTGCCGAAGCGCATCATGCCGGCCTGCATCTGCGTGGCCGGCGCCAGCATCACGTCCGGCGACAAATTAGACAGCAGTTCACGGTAGTTGCCCTGCCCCTGGACGGCGGCATTGTCGATGGACGCAAACAACTTGCCGAAGCCATCGGGCGTATCGGCGTCCCAGATTTCCTGCAGGTGGCCCGCCAGCCCGGCCTGCCGGGTATTCAGGCCCAGGCCCGCCGCATTGAAGTCCGCCGCGTCGACCGACAGTTTGTAGTGCTTGCCGTCCTGGTTCAGGGCGTAATCGAAAATGGGCGAGCGGCGCGGCGCCAGTTGGCCGCGCGCATCGCCTTCGACGGTAAGCACCGTCACCTGGCGCTTGGGTAGCAGCGACAGGGCCGCGATGTCGAGCGTGCCGTCGAGTTGCGCGTTGCCCTGTACCTGCAGGCGGTCGGCGCCGCGCTGCTCGAAATCGGCATTGACCAGCAACGTTCCCTGACCGCCCTGTTCAAAGTTGCCCGAGATGACCGTGCTGTCGACGATGGCGCGGCTGCCGACGATCAGGGTGCCGTGGTTCACCACGTTGGCGTCGTAGCGCCGCGCCCCGGCCAGCACGCCGCCACGCGGGGCCGGCGTAGCCGCCTTGGCCACGGTGGCGCCGGTGATCTGGCCCATGTTGTTCACGGTGCCGGCCTCGTTGCTGTCCGGAGCATGCATCAGGATGTCGCCTTCGATCAGGCCGTAGTTCTGCATGGTGAGCACGCTGCCCTGATTGATGGAGCGCGTGCCGTCATAGCGGATGGCAACACCCGAGGCCGCCGAGACCTGCGCCCCGGACTGCACCGCCAGCCAGTTCTGGTTGCCGCCCACCATCCAGATGCCCGCGCCCTGCTCGCCGCTGCCGCCGGCCACGTTGCCATTGATGGTGAGATCCATGCCGCCATCGGATACGGGACCCTGGCTCTGGGTGAAGATGCCCACGGCATTGTTGCCGGTTGCGGACACCCTGCCCAGTTGGCTCAGGTGGACCATGCCGCCTCTACCCGTGCGGCCGGTGCCCGTCGGGCCGGCGGATGCCGTGGACGAGTCGCCGCGCAGTCCGCCTCCGCCGCCTATCGATTGCGCCAGAATGCCGAACGCGCCCTCGCCTTCCGTGGTGATGTCGGCAACGATCTCAAGGCTTACCCGATTGCCATCGCCGCCTCCCGCGCCGGCCTCGCCGCCGGCCGCCGCC
>NZ_JAJMLX010000430.1 GCF_020991325.1 Bordetella petrii
GATGCTGCACCAGACCGTCTCGAACGGCTCGACGCAGAAAATGGAAATGGTCGACAAGCTGACGATCCCCGCGCGCGGCAAGGTCGACATCGCGCCGGGCGGCTACCACTTCATGCTCGAGGAGCCGAAGCACGCGATCAAGCCCGGCGACACCGTGCACCTGCGCCTGAAGTTCTCCGACGGCGAAACGGTCGATGCGCCGTTCGCCGTGAAGTCGCCGGCACAGGCGAAGTGATGCGCGCGCGATGAACGTCCTGTACTGGCTCGATCCGTGGGAACCGTCGCCCACCGTCGTGATCGCGGTGCTGACCGCCGCCGTGCTGTTCATCGCCGAGCGCGCGGAAACCCTGGTGGGTATCTGGGGCATCGGCCTGGCGCCCACCGGCGAACGCGATCCCTTCGGCCTGCGCCGCGCCGCGCTGGGCCTGATCAGCGCCTTCGAACAACTGGCCGCCGGCGGGCTGCTGGCCGCCAGCGCCGACGGCCCGCTCACGCTCGACGGCCTGCTGGAACTGGCCGCCAGCACCTTCCCGGAAGGCAAGATCCCGGCCACCACCGTGCCCGAAGTACGGGCCTTTATCTACGAACGCTACCGCAACCAGTTGGCCTCCGAATTCGACCGCAATGCCGTCGACGCGGTCATCGCACTGGCGCCGCCGCTGCACCAGACCGGCGCGCGCGTGCGCGCCGTGACGGCCTTCGGCCAATTGCCCGAGGCCGCCAGCCTGGCCGCCGCCAACAAACGCATCGGCAACCTGCTGAAGAAAGCCGAAGGCGACATCGGCCTGGTGGACACCGCCCGCCTGACCGAACCCGCCGAACAGGCCCTGGCCGCCGCCGTGGCCACGCTGCGTCCGCAGGCCCAGGCCCAGCTGCAGGCGGGCGATTTCGCCGGCAGCCTCAGCACGCTGGCGCAGGCGCGCGAACCGGTGGACGCCTTCTTCGCCGACGTCATGGTCATGGCCGAAGATCCGGCCGTGCGCGCCAACCGCCTGGCGCTGCTGTCGCAGCTGCACGGCTTGATGAACCAGGTGGCTGACATTTCCAGGCTGGCACAGTGAAACTCATCGTCCTAGACCGCGACGGCGTCATCAATCAAGACAGCGACGCCTTCGTCAAGAACCCCGACGAATGGATTGCCCTGCCGGGCAGCCTGGCCGGCATCGCCCGCCTGTCGCAGGCGGGCTACACCGTGGTGGTGGCCACCAACCAGTCGGGCTTGGCGCGCGGCCTGTTCGACATGGCCATGCTCAACGCCATCCACGCCAAGCTGCATCGTGAACTCGGCCAGGCCGGCGGCGTCATCGATTCCATCTTCCTGTGCCCGCATGGCCCCGACGACGGCTGCCTGTGCCGCAAACCGCTGCCCGGCATGTACCACGACATCGCGCGCCGCTACGACGCCGACCTGGCCGGCGTGCCCGCCGTGGGCGATTCGCTGCGCGACCTGCAGGCCGCCGCCGCGGCCGGCTGCGCGCCCTGGCTGGTACTCACGGGCAACGGAGAAAAAGCCCGCCAGGGCACGCTGCCCGAAGGCACGCGCGTCGCCCGCGACCTGTCGGCCGTTGCCGACGCCCTGTTGCAGGACGCCTGAACCCATGCCCTGGCTGCGCTCGTTTTTCTATATGGTGTTCCTGGTGGTAACGGTAATTCCGTACGCCTTCGCCTGCATCCTGTGGGCACCGCTGCCGCTGCACACGCGCTACAGGCTTACCGTAGGCTGGCCACGGCTGGCCATCTGGGGCGCCAAGGTGTTCTGCGGCATACGCTGGCAGATCAAGGGCGCCCACAACCTGCCCGACGGCGGCTGCATCCTGCTGGCCAAGCACCAGTCGGCCTGGGAAACGCTGTTTTTCCCCGCGCACATGCCGCGCGAAGTCTGCTACGTGTACAAGAAAGAACTGCACATGCTGCCGTTCTTTGGCTGGGGCCTGGCGCTGCTGCGCATGATTCCCATCGACCGCGCCAAGGGCCGCGACGCCTTCGAACAAGTCATCCGGCAGGGCAAGGTGCGGCTTGAAGAAGGCCGTTGGCCGCTGCTGTTCCCGGAAGGCACGCGCGTGCCGCCGGGCCAGGCCGCGCGTTTCAAGATGGGCGGCGCGCTGCTGGCCTCGCGTACCGGCGCGGCCGTGATCCCGGTTGCGCTCAATTCGGGCGAATGCTGGCGCCGCAATGCCTTCGTCAAGCAGCCCGGGCTGATTACCGTCTCGTTCGGGCCCGCGATAGAATCGCAAGGGCTTTCCCCCGAAGACCTGAACGCCAAGGTGCAGGCCTGGATCGAAGGGGAAATGCGTGAACTGAATCCCGAAAGGTATGCCCAGCAACGGCCAGTAATGGCCCAGCAGGATGCCGACCGCAATGGCGAACAGCACCTGCACGTACAGCACCTGGTAGAACTTGG
>NZ_JAJMLX010000431.1 GCF_020991325.1 Bordetella petrii
CTGCAGGGCGCGCCGCGATTTCAGCATCAGCACATGGCTGTCGGCCGCCAGGCGGGCCCAGCGGTGGCGCAGCGATGCATCGTCGGCCGCGCCGGTGCGCGAGGCCAGCGCGTGCACCTGCTCCAGTTCCTGGGCGAAACGGACCAGGCGCGGAATAAAGTACGTGCCGCGCTCGAAGCTGGCGGCGGCCATGGCGATCTTCCATCCCTGGTTCTCGGCGCCCAGCAGGCAGTCGGCCGGCACCCGCACATCCTGGAAGAACACCTCGCAGAATTCCGCCTCGCCGGTCAGCTGGCGTATGGGCTCGACACGCACGCCGGGGTCGTGCATGTCGACCAGCAGGAAGCTCAGCCCGCGATGGGGCGGCGCATCGGGATCGGTGCGGGCCAGCACGAAGCACCAGCGCGCCCGGTCGGCGAACGATGTCCAGATCTTGTGCCCATTGAGCAGATACCCGCCGGGGGCCGCCTCGGCGCGTGTGCGCACCGAGGCCAGGTCGGAACCGGAACCGGGTTCCGAGTAACCCTGGCACCACACCTCGCGGTTCGACAGAATGCCGGGTAGATAACGGCTTTTCTGCGCCGGCGTGCCGAAGTGCAGCAGGGTGGGCGCCAGGATGCCATGCCCGATCAGGTTCACGCCCAGCGGCGCCCCGCAACGGGCATGCTCTTCGTGGAAAATCGCCTGGCGCTGCAAAGGCAGTTCGCGGCCGCCATGCGCGCGCGGCCAGCCCAGGCCCGACCATCCGCCTTCGCATAGCGCGTCTTCCCAGGCCTGGCGGAAATCCAGGCTGGCGGGATCGGCCGCGCCGGGCCAGCCGCGCACGAACCGGGCGTAGCGCCCGGCCAGCCAGTCGCGCAGGCCGGCCCGGAAGGCTTCATCGCTTTCCAGCGCATCCAGCGCCTGATGGTCAGCCAGATGATTCATTGCAGGCGGATATTGGATTCGCGCGCCACCTTGGCCCAGGTGTCGATGTCCTGCCTGATGAACGCCGCGAACGTCTTGGGATCGCTGCCGATGATGTCCAGGCCCAGGTCGGCGAACTTCTGCTTCACCTCGTCGCGTTGCAGGGTCTTGGCTACGGCCTGGTAAACCTTGTCGATCGCCTCGGGCGGCGTGCCGGCCGGCGCCACCAGCCCCAGCCAGGGCATGGCCGAATAGCCGGGCAGGCCGGACGCGGCCACGGTGGGCAGGTCGGGCACGGACGCCGAAGGCTGGGCCGTGGTGACGGCCAGCGCGCGCAGCTTGCCGTCCTTCACGAAAGGCCCCGACGACGCCCAGGCATCGAACATGACCTGCAGGCGGCCGGCCACCAGGTCGGTCAGCGCGGGCGAGCTGCCCTTGTAGGGGATGTGCTCCATCTCGACGCCGGCCATGTGCTTGAACAGTTCGGCCTCCAGGTGGGTGGAACTGCCAGCGCCCACCGACCCATAGCTGACCTTGCCTGGGTTTGCCTTCAGGTAGGCGATCAGTTCGCCCACGGTCTTCACGGGCAGGGACGGGTGCACTTCCAGCACATGCACCACCGAGGCCACCTGGCTGACCGGCGCGAAATCCTTGATGGGGTCGTAATTGACCTTGGCATAGGTGCTGGGCGCGATGCCCAGCGACGAGGCTGCCATCAGCAGGGTGTAGCCGTCGGGCTTGGCGCGCGCCACATAGTCGGACGCGATCATGGTGCCGCCGCCCGGCTTGTTTTCCACGATGACGGGCTGGCCCAGCTCGGTGGTAAGGTGTTCGGCCACCAGGCGCGTCATGATGTCGGTGGCGCCGCCCGGCGAAAACGGCACCACGATGCGCACCGGCTGCGAAGGGTAGCCGGCCTGGGCCCAGGCCGGTGTGGTGGCGGTTGCGGTGGCCAGTGCAATGCCGGCCAGTATGTTCTTCAACATGATGTCTCCTCCTGAACGATGGACTACTGCGAATGCGGCAGGATCAGCGCGTCCAGTACGGCAACGCCCTGCCCCGCCTCTTTGACCAGCAGCGGATTCACTTCAATTTCCGCTGCCTCGGGCGTAGCCAGCAGCGCTGCGCCCACGGCGACGATCGCCTGGCAGGCCGCGGCCACATCGGCCTTGGGCTTACCCCGGTAACCGTCCAATAACGGGAAAACTCTCAGCTCGCGCAGCATGGCTTCAGCTTCCTCCAAGCCCACGGGCAGCACGCGGTGGCTGGTGTCGCCGTACAGTTCGGTCAGCACGCCGCCCAGGCCCACCGTAAGCACCGGGCCGAACACCGGATCGCGCGTGGCGCCGATGATCAGCTCGGCCACGCCGCTTTCCATGCGCTGCACCAGCACGCCGTCGATCCGCGCCCGTGGCGCGTGGCGGGCCGCGCTGGCCTGAATGCGCGCGTAGGCCTGGCGTACCG
>NZ_JAJMLX010000432.1 GCF_020991325.1 Bordetella petrii
GTGCACGGCCGGCGCCGCGGGCGCGGGATCGGCGGCGGGACGGTCGACGGATGCGCAGGCCCCCAGGGCCATATTGCAGGCCAGCCCCGCCGCCCAGACAGAGCGGCCCATCCGTCTGTGCGTAAGCGTGCGCATGGTCATGACACCATATAGTGTAAAGACCAGGGGACGGAGCATCTGTAAGGCTTCTTAAATGGGTGCGGAAAGTCGGGCCTCATTTTAATAACAGCCCACGGCGTCGCGGTATATTTCAATCCATTTCCTTCCCCTTGCCCCCCGCCCGTTCCCCGGCCACTATGGCGACATGGACACCCCTCATACCAAGCTGCTGGTTGTCGACGACGACCCCGCATTGCGGCAACTGCTGGCCGACTACCTGAACCGGCACGGCTACGACACGCTGCTGGCGCCCGACGCCAGCGACCTGGCGGCGCGCATTGCGCGCTACGCCCCCGACCTGCTGGTGCTGGACCGCATGCTGCCGGGCGGCGATGGCGCCGACGCCTGTCGGCGCCTGCGCGAGCAAGGCGAAGACATCCCGGTCATTTTGCTGACCGCGCGTGACGAAGCCGTGGACCGCATCATCGGGCTGGAAGCCGGCGCCGACGACTACCTGGGCAAACCCTTCGACCCACGCGAACTGCTGGCGCGCATCGAAGCGGTGTTGCGCCGCAAGCGCGGCCCGTCGGCCCTGACCAAAGACGCGCCCGTGTCTTTCGGGCCCTTCGTGTTCGATCCGTCCATGCGCCAATTGCTGCGCGACGGCGAGGCCGTCAAGCTGACCGGCGGCGAAATCAACCTGCTGGAAGCGCTGGTGCGCAATGCCGGCAAACCGTTGTCGCGCGAACGCCTGCTGGCGTTGGCGCGCGACGACGACGCCGGCGAACGCAACGACCGCGCCATCGACATCGCCATCTTGCGCCTGCGGCGCGCCATCGAAGACGACCCCAAGCAGCCGCGCTGGATCCAGACCGTGTGGGGCATAGGCTACCGCTTTGCCCCCTGACCACCCCAACGCCCGCCCATGACGCGCCTGTCCCGCTTTCTGCTGCCGCGCTCGCTGCGGGCACGCCTGGTATTGCTGGTGCTGGGCGCGGTGCTGCTGGCGCAGGCCGCCACGCTGGCCACGGTGTCCTACTACCGCCAGAAATTCCTGGAAGATGTGGCCATCGGCTACATCGCCACCACCATCCGCACGCTGCGCGCCGCCGTGTCGCAGATTCCCGCCGAAGAACGCGCCGATTTCGTGCGCAATGCCTCGCAGAACCAGTGGCGGCTGTGGTCGCGCACCCTGCCGGCCGAAGCCCGCCTGCAGCGCTTCACCCGCCCGCCGCCGCCACCGCCCACACCGCCGCGCGGCGAACAATGGCGCGGCGATCCGCAGCACGAAGAAATGCGCCGCCGGCGCCTGCGCGAAATGCTGCGCGACCAGCCCGACGATATCCGGCGCGACCTGCGCGGCCCCATCCGCGAGCTAAACGACCGCCTGAACGACGGCACGCGCGTGGCCCTGTCGCACGGGCCCGAACCCGAGCTATTCATCTCGCTGGCGCGCAACCCCGACACCGAAGATGCGCCGCGCCTACGCGAATGGCTGGTCATCCCCCTGGATCGCCTGGATCCGCCGGTAGCCACGCCGATGATCGCCGTGTGGCTGGGCGGCCTGGGCCTGATACTGCTGCTGGCCGCGGGTTTTTCCTGGCACATTACCCGCCCGCTGACGCGCCTGGCCGAGGCCGCCGACCGCCTGGCCGCGGGGCAACCCCAGCGCGTGGAACCCTCGGGCCCCCACGAGACGCGCGCCCTGGGCCAGCGCTTCAACGCCATGCTGGACGCGCTGGCCGAATCGGATTCCGTGCGCCGCACCCTGCTGTCGGGCTTGCCCCACGACCTGAAAGGGCCGCTGTCGCGTATGTGGCTGCGGGTGGAAATGGCCGACGACCCGGCCCTGAAAGAAGGCCTGCGCAAAGACCTGCAAGACATGCAGCACATGGTGGACCAGTTCATCGGCTTCGTGCGTGGCACGGATCCCGCCGCCTACCGCTATGCGCCGCTGGCGCTGGCCGAATGGCTGACCGACCGCGTGGGCGGCTGGCAAAGCACCGGCACCGCCATCACCCTGGACATGCCCGACGAGCCCATGACCGTACAGGGCGACGCCGTGGCGCTGGGCCGGCTGCTGGACAACCTGATCGGCAACGCCCTGCACCATGGCAAGCCGCCGGTGGATATCCGCCTGCGCCATGAAGGCGGCCACGCCGTGCTGGACGTGGCGGACCACGGCCCGGGCATTGCGGCCGAACGCCGCACCGAAGCGCTGCGGCCCTTCGCGCGGCTGGACGACGCCCG
>NZ_JAJMLX010000433.1 GCF_020991325.1 Bordetella petrii
GGGGCGCAGGCCAGTTCGGCCGCGGCCGTCGGCGTGGGCGCGCGCACGTCGGCCACGAAATCCACGATGGTGAAATCGGTTTCGTGCCCCACCCCGCTGATGACAGGTATGGCGCTGGCGGCTACCAGCCGCGCCAGCGTCTCGTCATTGAAGCTCCACAGGTCTTCGATGCTGCCCCCGCCACGCACCAGCAGCAGGGTATCTACTTCCTGCCGCGCGTTGGCCAACTGCAACTGCGCGGCTAGCCTGCCGGCGGCGTCGCCACCCTGCACCGGCGCGGGATAGACGATGACCGGCACCTGCGGCGCCCGCCGCGCCAGGGCCGACAACACGTCGCGCAGCGCGGCAGCGTGCAGGGACGTAATGACGCCAATGGCGCGGGGCAAGGCCACGGGCGCCCGCTTGGCGGCCGGATCGAACAGGCCTTCGTCCGCCAACTGTGCCTTTAGCCGCAGGAAGGCCTCGTACAGATTGCCTAATCCGGCCCGGCGCATGCCGTCGGCCTGCAGTTGGTAATCGCCCCGCGGCTCGTACAGCGACACCCGCGCCCTGACCTCGACCTGGTCGCCCGCCCGCGGCACGAAGCCGACCGCGGAGGCACGGCTGCGGAACATCACCGCACGCACCGCCGCCCGGCTGTCTTTCAAAGTGAAGTACCAGTGGCCGGACGCCGCCTGTGTGAAATTGGAGATCTCGCCCCGCACCCACAGCGCGGGGATGTTACGGTCCAGCAATTGGCCCACTGCTTGATTCAACTGGGCAACTGTCATGATATCCCGCGTAAATACGTCGTTTTTTACGGGAAATTCAATTGTCATAAGGCTTTCCAGAGAGGTACCTGTCCACAGGGCTGGCTGGGCGGGGCTAAATGATATCGCGGCCCGGTCCCATCTTGCTGTATGCCCGCAGCGCTAGCAAATTAGATTCAAGTATTTGATTTTTATGTAGAAATTTGCCTGTCATAAACACACCACCCAGCCCCGATCCAGCCCGAAGCCAGCATTTGTCCGTGTTTGGGGCAAGTTCTGCACAGAATTATCCACAAAAATTGTGGATAGTTTGCGGCCGGGCGCCGGTCTTGCCAGGGGGCCTTCCGCCCGTTACAGTTCGCCCTGGAAATCGGCCGCGCCGCGCTGGCGCTGCCTCCCCCAGGAGCCCAAGTCTTGCTGTCCATTGTCCGCGAAGCCGGGTGGCCGATCTGGCCGCTGCTCGTCACGTCCATCCTGGGCCTGGCATTGATTGTCGAACGCCTGCTGTCGCTGCGGCGCAGCCTGATCCTGCCCCGCGGGCTCGCCGACCAGGTGCTGGACATGCAACGCAACGGCCAGGACACACCGGAAGCCCTGGTCCGGCTGGAACGCAATTCGCCGCTGGGCCGCATCCTGGCCGAAGTGCTGCGCCAGCGGCATCAGCCGCGCGAAGCCCAGCGCGCCTCGGTCGAAGACGTTGGGCGCGCCGTGGCGCATGACCTGAACCGCTACATTCCCGCGCTGGGTACCGTGGCCGTCATAGCGCCCCTGATGGGGCTGTTCGGCACCGTGGTCGGCATGATCGAGATTTTCGGTTCGTACACGCCGTCGGGGGGCGACCCCGCCCAATTGGCCCGTGGCATATCCATCGCGCTGTATAACACTGCATTCGGCATCCTCATCGCCATTCCCGCCATGATCGCCCACCGCTATCTGCGCGGCCGTGTCGACAACCTGCTCAATGCCATGGAACAGGTCGCCGCGCGCGTGGCGCGCGCCAGCGCGGCGGCCCCAGCGCCAGGTACCGCGCGATGAATTTCCGTGGCACGCGCGGCGAACGCGACGATCTCGAGATCAATCTGATCCCATTAATCGACGTTCTGCTGGTGATTCTGATTTTCCTGGCCGTCACCACCTCGTTCGCGCGCTATACCCAATTGAAAGTCGCCCTGCCCGAGGCGGCCATCGAACAGGACACGCCGCCCGCCATCGAGGTCGCGGTCAGCCGCGAAGGCCGCTACGCGGTCAATGGCACGCTGGTGGATGCCGCCGGCGCGGCCGATATCGCCCAGTCCCTGGCGCAGGCGGCCGCCGGCAAGGCCCAGCCCTTGCTGGTGATCCATGCCGATGCCCAGGCATCGCACCAGTCGGTCGTCAATGTCATGGAAGCCGCCCGCCTGGCCGGCATAGGCCGGGTCAATTTCGCCGCCCAGAACGCCCGGTGAAACCGTCCTCATCGTTTCCCGAGCGCCATTGGCAACAAGACAGCTGGCTTTCCCGCCTGCTGCAGCCGCTGGCCGCCCTGACCGCCCGCCACGTGGCGCGGCGCCGCACCCGCTACCAGGCCGGGCTGCGGCCGGTGTACCGCG
>NZ_JAJMLX010000434.1 GCF_020991325.1 Bordetella petrii
GGGGTAGCGCGCGCAGCGCGCCGAGGGCGCCTGGATGCGCCCGAGCCCGACGGGCTTCGCCTGGCCCCACGCCCAGGACGGACAGGCGACGCAAGAACACAAATGCAAGAACACGAATATCAGCGGCGCAACCAACGGCCAAGAAGCGCAGCCCAGTCGGCTGGCCAGTCCGCCATCGGTTAGCCTAGCCCTAATTCAACCAGGAGCTCCTGCATGGTCCAGAAACCCTCTTTTGTCCCGCTTACCGGCGGCTGCCAATGCGGCGCGGTCCGCTATGAAATCACGGCCGAGCCGATGACCGCAGCCACCTGTCACTGCCGCGACTGCCAGTACGCCAGCGGCGGCGCGCCGGCCCATGCGCTGCTGGTGGCCCCCGAGGCGCTGCGCATCCTGCAGGGCCGGGCCCACGAGCACAGCTACATGGGTGATTCGGGCAATACGGTCATGCGCAGCTTCTGCCAGCATTGCGGCACGCCGCTGTTCGGCGGCACGCAGGGCGCCGGCTACGCCATTGTGAAAGCGGGGTCGCTGGATGATCCGGAACAGTTCCGCGCCCGCCTGGGGCTGTGGACGGAATCCGCGCCGTCGTGGCACCACATCGACACCACGATACCCAGCTTCGGACGCAATTCGCCGGGCTGAGGCGCCGGCGGCCGGGCGCCCCCCACTGGGAGCGGCGCCCTGTCTTCATTGAAGCTTATTGCACCACTTGCGACAGCTTGCCCGCGGCGTACTGCTGGGCCATTTCCGTAAGGGGCAGCGGCTTGATCTTGCTGGCATTGCCGGCGGTGCCGAACTGGGTATAACGCTGCACGCAGATGGCCTTGGCGGCGGCGCGCGCCGGCTTCAGGTATTCGCGCGGATCGAACTTGCTGGGATTCTCGGCGAAGAAGCGGCGGATGGCGCCGGTCATGGCCAGGCGGATATCGGTGTCGATATTCACCTTGCGCACGCCATACTTGATGGCTTCCTGGATTTCTTCCACGGGCACGCCGTAGGTTTCCTTCATGTCGCCGCCGAATTCGCGGATTTCGGCCAGCAGGTCTTGCGGCACGCTGGAGCTGCCGTGCATCACCAGGTGGGTGTTGGGCAGGCGGGCGTGGATTTCCTTGATGCGCGAAATCGACAGGATGTCGCCGGTGGGCTTGCGGGTGAACTTGTAGGCGCCGTGGCTGGTGCCGATGGCGATGGCCAGCGCGTCGAGCTGCGTGCGGCGCACGAAATCGGCGGCCTGCTCGGGATCGGTAAGCAACTGGTCCATGGTGAGCTTGCCGTCGGCGCCGTGGCCGTCTTCCTTGTCGCCCTGCATGGTTTCCAGCGAACCCAGGCAGCCCAGTTCGCCTTCAACGGTAACGCCCAGCTTGTGCGCGGTGTCCACCACCTGCTTGGTGACGTCCACGTTGTAATCGTAGTCGGCGATGGTCTTGCCGTCTTCTTTCAGGGAGCCATCCATCATGACGCTGGAGAAGCCCAGATCGATGGCGCCCTGACAAACCTTGGGCGACTGGCCGTGGTCTTGGTGCATGACCACCGGGATGTGCGGGTAGGATTCCACCGCCGCCTGGATCAGGTATTTCAGGAAGCCTTCGCCCGCGTATTTGCGCGCGCCGGCCGAGGCCTGCATGATCACCGGGCTGTCGGTCTCGGCAGCAGCTTCCATGATGGCCTGGACCTGTTCCAGGTTGTTGACGTTGAACGCGGGGATGCCATAACCGTGCTCGGCGGCATGGTCGAGCAACTGGCGCATGGAGACGAGAGCCATGGGGTGGTACTCCTGATTACGATGGAATGATGGTTGGAGCCTTGCTGAATAGCGCGATTTTAGCCGGGATTGACCCGGACTCCGGCGAGACGGTGTCACGGAAGGTGTCAAAATGCCCCGGAACACGGCCCAGCCGGCCGCCCGGGGGACACAAGGCCCCCGATATCGCCCCGCCGGCCGCGGAAAATGGCGCCGCCGGCCGCGCTCAGTCGTTGACCGAGCAGTCCACGGGCTCGCCGTCTTCGAATTCCACGTCGTAGGTGTGTTCGGCGTCCCAGGGCATGGTGAACCACATTTCGTAGCCGTCGCCCGTCTCGTCGAACAGCCACAGGGCGCGCAGCACCGCGCGGTCGGCCATGGCCTCGGCGGTTTCCTCGGGCAGCAACTGGGCAGGATCCATGCCCTGTTTCAGCCAAGGCTCGGGCGAATAATGATCCAGCAGGAAATCGGCCGCCGCCAGCACTTGTTCGTCGAGCCGGGCCACCAGGTCGCGCACCACGCGCGACACGGCGGGCCCGGGCGCCTCGCCATCGGTCTGGACCATGACGTGGATGGGCGGGCGGCCCGCGCCCGCCG
>NZ_JAJMLX010000435.1 GCF_020991325.1 Bordetella petrii
AGGGCAGCGTCCAGGGCTGCGTCGCTGCCCGGCGCGCCATCGCGCCCGGCCTTGAGCACGATGACGGGCTTGACGCTGGCCGCGGACCGCAGCGCGCTCATGAATTCACGCGCCACGCCCGGTTCTTCGAGATACAGCACGATGCTGTCGGTGCGCGGGTCGCTGGCCAGGAAATCGAGCACTTGCTCCAGGCCCACCGCGGCCTCGTCGCCCAGCGACACCGCGGTGGAAAAGCCGATGTGCACGTCTTCGGCCCAATCCATGACGGCTGCCGTGATGGAACGCGACTGGGCCACCATGGCCACCCGGCCGGCGCGCGCCAGCCGGGGATGCTGGCTGAGGTTCAGCCCCGCGTGGGGCCGCTGGGCGCCAAAAGCGCGCGGCCCCAGCAGGGCACAGTGGTTTTCCCGGGCCCAGGCACGGCACAGGGCCAAAGTGCCGCCGGGATAAGGGTCGGGCAGTTCGTGGGGCAGCACGATGGCCGCGCGGGGGCGCAGCGGTGCCAGGCGCCGCAGGGTTTCGGGCAACACCGCCGGGGAAACGCACACCAGCGCCAGGTCGGGGCGTTGCCCCGGCTCCAGGCCCACGCAGGTGCCGGGAAGATCGGGCGCCACGCCGGGTTCGGCCGCGACCAGGGTGCTGCGGGCGCGCAAGGCGGACGGCAGCGTATCGGCCACGGGCAGCGGGCGGTCGGCCACCACAAGCAGCGATTCGGGCTCGAACAACGGGGCGAGAGCGTGTCGCAACATGAGCAGAACGGGCGCTATTCTAAAATACGGCCATCGTAACAAGACGGCCCCGCGATCGCCATTGACCGCACCCCAGTTTTCCCGCCATGCGCGGGGCCGGCCACGTTGTTTTTTCCCTGCCGCTTATGACCTCGACCCCTGCTCCTATCCGCACCCGCTTCGCCCCTTCGCCCACGGGCTTCCTGCACTTGGGCGGCGCCCGCACCGCGCTGTTTTCCTGGGCGTTCGCGCGCCACCACGAGGGTGTCTTCGTGCTGCGCATCGAAGACACCGATGTGGAACGGTCCACGCCCGAAGCCGTGCAAGCCATCCTGGACAGCATGGACTGGCTGGGCATGCAGCCCGACGAGGGCCCGTTCTACCAGATGAAGCGCATGGACCGCTATCGCGAAGTGGTTGCGCAGATGCTGAAGGATGGCACCGCCTACCATTGCTACAGCTCTCCCGAGGAGGTCGAGGCCATGCGTGAAGCGGCCCGCGCCCAGGGGCTGAAGCCGCGCTACGACGGCACCTGGCGCCCGGAACCGGGCAAGACCCTGCCGCCGGTGCCGGCGGGCCGCCAGCCCGTGGTGCGCTTCAAGAACCCGCAGGACGGCGCCACCGGCTGGAACGACATGGTGAAGGGGCCGATCAGCTTCGACAACACCGAACTGGACGACCTGATCATCGCCCGCCCCGACGGCACCCCCACCTATAACTTCTGCGTGGTGGTCGACGACTGGGACATGGGCATCACGCACGTGCTGCGCGGCGACGACCACGTCAACAATACGCCGCGCCAGATCAATATCCTGCGCGCCCTGGGCGCCACCCTGCCCCAGTACGGGCACGTGCCCATGATTCTGGGCCCCGACGGCGAAAAACTGTCCAAGCGCCATGGCGCGGTCAACGTCATGGAATACGACGCGCAGGGCTATCTGCCGGAAGCCATGGTGAACTACCTGGCGCGCCTGGGCTGGAGCCATGGCGACGATGAACTCTTCACGCGCGAGCAGTTCGTGGCCTGGTTCGACACGCGGCACCTGTCGAAATCGGCATCGCAGTGGGACCCGAAGAAGCTGAACTGGGTGAACGCGCACTACATCAAGCAGATGGACAACGCCGAACTGGCCAAACGCGTTGCGCCGCGTATTGAATGGCGCGGCGGCAATGCCGGCGCGGTAGACCTGGCCACGGCCATGGGCCTGCTGAAAGACCGCGCCGAAACCCTGGAACAACTGGCCGAGGCCGCGATGCTGTTCTGCAAGCCCTACGAGGCGGCCGGCGCCGACCTGGCCGAACAACACCTGACCCCGGCCGCGCGCGAGGCGCTGGCCGATTTCGCGCAGCGCGCCGCGGGCACCGACTGGACCCGCGAGGCCATTTCCGCCCTGATCAAAGCCATGCTGGCCGAACGCGGCCTGAAAATGCCGCAACTGGCGATCCCGCTGCGCGTGGCGGTGGTGGGCCAGACCCAGACCCCCGCGGTGGATGCGGTGCTGGCCTTGATCGGCAAGGAAACGGTGCTGCAGCGCCTGCAGGCGGTGTAGGTCAGGCCTGCGCGGCCGCCAGGCGGCGGCGCAGCGCCCAGGCGAAACC
>NZ_JAJMLX010000436.1 GCF_020991325.1 Bordetella petrii
GGCCGCCGCGGGCGCCGCCGGCACCGCCAGGCTGGCGCCGAAGGCCAGCATGGCGGCCAGGAATACTCGACGGGCGGGGCTGGGCTTGCAGAATGGGAACATACTTTGTCTCCTGGCCGGGGTGGTTGTTCGGGATTCGATGTGATGCCCGGCTCGTTGTTGCTGCACAGAATTCAGGGAGGCCGTAGGCGGGCTTGCCTGCCGGCTGGAGGCACGGCTATGATGCGGCCCATAGATTATCAATAATATTATTGGAATTGCAATGACCGCCAAGAAAGACAATGCCGCGGCCCCCAGCGGGCTGCGCAAGGGCCTGACCAACTACGGCGACACCGGGTTCTCGCTATTCCTGCGCAAGGCCTTCATCAAGGGCGCGGGCTATACCGACGACGCGCTGTCGCGCCCGGTTATCGGTATCGTCAACACCGGCAGCAGCTACAACCCCTGCCATGGCAACGCGCCGCAGCTGGTCGAGGCCATCAAGCGCGGCGTCATGCTGGCGGGCGGCTTGCCGGTGGACTTTCCCACCATCTCGGTGCATGAAAGTTTCTCGCAGCCCACCAGCATGTACCTGCGCAACCTCATGTCCATGGATACGGAAGAAATGATCCGCGCCCAGCCCATGGATGCCGTGGTGCTGATCGGCGGTTGCGACAAGACCGTGCCCGCGCAATTGATGGGCGCATCGTCGGCCGGCGTGCCCGCCATCCAGCTGGTAACCGGCTCCATGCTGACCGGCGCGCATCGCGGCGAACGCGTGGGCGCCTGTACCGATTGCCGCCGATACTGGGGCCGCTACCGCGCCGAAGAAATCGACGCCACCGAGATTGCCGACGTGAACAACCAGTTGGTGGCCAGCGTGGGCACCTGCTCGGTGATGGGCACTGCCAGTACCATGGCCTGCCTGTCGGAAGCGCTGGGCATCATGCTGTTCGGCGGCGCCTCGCCCCCGGCGGTCACGGCTGACCGGGTGCGCGTGGCCGAACGCACCGGCGCCACGGCGGTGGCCATGGCGGCCAGCCGCCTCACCCCCGACCGCATCCTGACCGGCAAGGCCTTCGAGAACGCCTTGCGCGTGCTGCTGGCCATAGGCGGTTCCACCAACGGCCTGATCCACCTGACCGCCATCGCCGGACGGCTGGGCATTGATATCGACCTGGCCGGCCTGGACCGGCTCGGCCGCGAAACCCCGGTGCTGGTTGACCTGAAACCCTCGGGGCAGCACTACATGGAAGACTTCCACAAGGCCGGCGGCATGCCCGCCCTGCTGCGGGAATTGCGCCCCTTGCTGCACCTGGACACCCTGACCGTGTCGGGACGAACGCTAGGCGAAGAACTGGATGCCGCGCCGCCCGCTTTCGCGCAGGACGTCATCCGGCCGTTCAGTTCGCCCATTTATCCGGTGGGCAGCCTGGCGGTACTGCGCGGCAACCTGGCGCCGGGCGGAGCCATCATCAAGCAATCGGCGGCCGATCCCAAACTGATGGAACACGAGGGCCGCGCGGTGGTCTTCGAAAACGCCGAAGACATGGCGCTGCGCATCGACGACGACACCCTGGACGTGACGGCCGACGACGTGCTGGTGCTCAAGCGCATCGGCCCCACCGGCGGCCCCGGCATGCCGGAAGCCGGCTACATGCCCATTCCGCGCAAACTGGCGCGCGCCGGCGTGAAAGACATGGTGCGCATTTCCGACGGCCGCATGAGCGGCACGGCGGCCGGCACCATCGTGCTGCACGTCACCCCCGAAGCCGCGGTGGGCGGGCCGCTGGCGCATGTACGCACCGGCGACCGCATCCGGCTGTCGGTGCGGCAACGTGAAATCGCGCTGCTGGTCAGCGACGAAGAACTGGCGCGCCGCGCCGCCGAACACGTTATCGAGCGGCCTAGCGCCGAACGCGGCTACCGCAAGCTGTTCTTGCAGACGGTGACCCAGGCCGACCAGGGCGTGGATTTCGATTTCCTGCGCGCGCAGGCGGAACGCGAGACGGTACCCGAAGAGAAAGCCCAGCCCCCCGCTTAAGATAACGCCATGGGTGTCTGACACCTTGCGTGTCAGACACCGTATTGATGATGGTGCGCCCCGTGCGGGTTGGCGCCTGGTCCACCGCCGGCAAATGAACCTGCGGCACCTCGACTCTACACTCCCCCATAGTTGAAAACGGAGCAGAGACATGAGCACGACACTACCAGCCGCATTGGCCAACCCGGCGGCCACGCACGCCGTTGTCGTGGGCGGCGGCACCATGGGGGCCGACGTCGCCGTGGTGCTGGCGCGCGCGCGTTGCCATACTACCGTGGTCGAGCCCGACGC
>NZ_JAJMLX010000437.1 GCF_020991325.1 Bordetella petrii
CTGGCCGCCGCCGATCCCCGGGTGGCCGGCCTGCAACTGGGCCTGGGCGACCTGTTCGAACCCATGGGCGTGGCGCGGCGCGAACCGGCCGCCATACAGCAGGCCATGTTTGCCTTGCGCCTCGCGGCGGCCGAAGCCGGGGTGTTCGCCTACGATTCGGCATTCGCCGATATCCGCGACAGCGAGGGTTTCCAGGCCGAGGCGGCATTGGCGCGCCGCCTGGGGTTCCTGGGAAAAAGCTGCATCCATCCCAGCCAGGTGCCATTGGCGAACGCCGCCTTCCGGCCCGGCGACGAAGAAATCGCGCACGCCCTGCGCGTGGTCGAGGCGGCCCGCGAGGCCGATGCCCGCGGCGTGGGCGCCTATGTGGTAGACGGGAAAATGGTCGATGCGCCCTTCGTGCGCCGCGCCGAGATCATCGTCGAGACCGCCACCCGCCTGGGGCTGTTGCCTGAATAAGCCGCGGCGCATCGCGCCGCGCCGTTTTCGCAGGACCAATACATGAATTCATCTTCCCGATTCTCCGATACTTCTAGCGGCCAGGGACCGCTGCACGGCGTGCGCGTGCTGGACCTGAGCGCCTATATCGCCGGCCCTTATGGTTGCGCGCTGCTGGCCGACCAGGGGGCCGACGTGGTCAAGGTCGAGCCGCCCAGCGGCGACAATCTGCGCAAGTATCCATCCACCCTGGAAACCGAGAGCCGCGCGTTCCTGGGTGTGAACCGCAGCAAGCGTGGCCTGGCGCTGGACCTGAAGCAGGCCGAGGCTCAGAGTGTGCTGCGCGATCTGGCCAGCCGCGCCGATGTGCTGGTGCACAACTTCCGTCCCAGCGTGCCGGCCCGGCTGGGCATTGCCTATGAACAACTGAAGCAGATCAATCCGCGCCTGATCTATTGCGCCGTGACGGGTTATGGGGAAAGCGGCCCGCTGAAAGACAAGGCAGGCTACGACCAGGTGCTGCAGACCATGACAGGCATGTGCGCGCTTCAGGGCAAGGCCGGCGGGCCGCCCGAGATCCTGTATGGCTCGATCGTGGACTATTACGCTTCGGCGCTGGTGGCTTCCGGCGTGGCGTCCGCGCTGTACGAGCGCGAGCGTAGCGGGCAGGGCCAGTACGTGGGGGTGTCGCTGTTGCGCAGTGCCCTGACGCTGCAGTCGGCGCGCATGGTGTGGGCCGAGAACGAACCGCGCGACGTGGGCCGCGACATGCGCTCGGGCGGCATCACCGGCCTGCATCCCACCCGCGAAGGCTATCTGTACATTTCCGCGAATACGCCGCATTTCTGGGCCTCGTTGTGCGCCAAGACCGGGCTGCAGGAACTGGCCGCCAACGAGCGCTATGATTCGGTCCGCAAGCGCGCGCAGCACCGCGATGAAATCGTGCCGCGCCTGCACGCCGCCTTGCAGGCCCGCGGCGCGCTGGAATGGGAAGCCTTGTTCGGCGAAGAAGTCCCCTGCGCCGCGGTCCGCTGCATCGAGGACATGTTCGATTTTCCGCAGGTGCGCGCCGAAGGTATGGTGGCCGAATACCAGCACCCGGTCGTAGGCCGCTACCGCGGCTTCGCGCATCCCATCAAGTACGGCCGCACGCCTGGCCCCGCGCCTTACGCCGCGCCGGTGTTCGGAGAGCACTCGGACAGCGTGCTGGCGGAATTGGATCTCTCGCCCGAACAGATCGCCGCCTTGCGCGAGCGCCGCGCGGTAATGTAGCCGGGCAACAGTCTGATTGCGACTGGGTTGATTTAAGTCAACTGGTTCGCCGCGTCGGATCGCTACGATCAGGCGCATGCCAGCCCCCTCGATTTTCTCGGTTCCCCCCAGTCTTGCGCCTGCCGGCCGGCAGGCGCGGCGCCATGCCTTGCTGCGCCTGGGGTGGGCCTGGCTGGCCATGATGCAGGTCATGATGTTCGCCTGGCCCGGCTATGTACGCCATGACGGCATTCCCGCCGACGCGCTCGCCACGCTGGACTGGGCCATCGTGCTCATGAACTGGGCCAGCCTGGCCCTGACCCTGCCGGTGGTGCTGTATTCGGCCTGGCCGGTGTGGCAGGGCGCGGCCCGCAGCTTGCGCCTGCGCCAGGGCGGCATGGACGTGCCCGTGGCGCTGGGCATCGTCGCGGCATTCCTGCCCAGCGTGTACGCCACCGTGGCCCAGCGCGGCGAGGTCTATTTCGATTCGGTCACCATGTTCGTGGCTTTCCTGCTTACCGCCCGCTACCTGGCGCTGTGCGCGCGCCAATCGGTGGCGCCGCGCGATGATCCCGGGTCCGTGCGGCGCCACGCCCGCCTGGAAATCCGCCGCCGCGCGCTGG
>NZ_JAJMLX010000438.1 GCF_020991325.1 Bordetella petrii
GGCGTAGGAGGCCAGGCGTACGATGGCGTAGGCCAGGGCCTGCGCATCGCGCGCGGGCACCAGCAAACCGGTCACGTCCGGCTCGATGGCATCGCGGCAGCCCGGCACGTCGGTGGTAACCACGGCCCGGCCGCAGGCCGCCGCCTCGATCAAGGAACGCGGCAGGCCTTCGCGGTAAGACGGCAGCACCGCAATGTGCGCCTGCGCATACAGCGCGGCCACGTCGCTGCGTTCGCCCAGCGCCTCGATGCAGCCTTCCGCCCGCCAGGCATCCACGTCGGACTGGGATGCCGAGGCCGGATTGCCAGGGTCGACGCCGCCGGCCAGCAGCATGCGCACTTCGGTGCCGCGCTGCTTCAGCAGGCGCGCCGCCTCGACGAATTCCAGCAGTCCCTTGTCGCGCAGCAGGCGCGACACCATCAAGGCCGCCACGGGCCCGGGCGGCTCGTCCACCGCCGGGAAGTCCGCCAGGGCCACGCCCGACCCTCGTATCATCACGACCTGCTCATCGCGCACCGCGCCCAGGCCGCACAGCACATCGCGGTCATTGCCATTCTGGAACACCACGCGGCTGTTGCCGTGTCCCAGCGCCAGGCGGTACAGCGTGGCCACCACCTGCCGGATCATCGCGGCCTTGGCGCCTTGCGCCACGAACACGAAACCCAGCCCGGAAATCGCCGACACCATGGCGGGCACGCCCGCCAGGCGCGCGGCAATGCCGCCATACAGTACCGGTTTGATGGTGACCAAGTGCACTACGTCGGGCCGCAATTGCCGGAACAACCGGTACAACGCCCACAAGGTGCGCAGTTCCTGCAAGGGATTCTTGCCGCTGCGCGTCATGGGCACCACGTGCTGCGTCAGCCCGTGCGACACGATGTCCGCCACGCTGTCGCCCGCCATGGTGGCCACGTGCACGTCATAGCCAGCGCGCTGGGCCGCCAACGCCAGGGGCAACCGGTGCGACAGGAAGAATGCGGGGTTGTTCACCACGAACAGCAGGCGAGGACGTGTACTCATCAACGGGCTCCGGCGATGCGTCGCCATACGGTTTCATAGGCCGCCACCATGTTCGCCAGATCGAACTCGGCCAGCACCCGGTCGCGTCCGGCGGCACCCGCCGCCAAGCGGCCGCGCGCGGCAATATCGTCCAGCGCGGCGGCTATGCCGTGGGCCAGCGCCTCGGGCTGCTCGGGCGGCACCACCGCACCCGTGGAACCCAGGATATGGGCGGCATCGCCCACATCGGTTACCACGCAGGGCGTGCCACAGGCCATGGCTTCAGCCACCACATTGGGGAAACCCTCGGCGCAGCTGGACAGCACGTGCAAGTCCAGTCCGTTCATCACGGCGGGCACATCATCGCTGGGGCCGGCCAGCAGCACGCGGCCGCCCAGACCCAGCTTATCGATCAACGCCATCAACTCGGCATTGCCGGGCGTCATGCCGCGCCCCACCAGCACACACTGCAAGCCATGGTCGCGGCCATCGCGCACCAGGGCCGCCACCGCGCCCAGCAGGTTGGCGTGGTCCTTCAGTGGGTCCCAGCGCGCCACGCAGCCTATCAGCGGCGTATCGGACGGCACTTCCCACAACTCGCGCACGCGCTGGCGGGCGGCGGCGTCGGGCTGGTAGCGCGACAGGTCGTAGCCATTGGCGATGACTTCCAGGCGATCGGCCCGGTAGCCGTACTGTTCATGCCGCACGGCCGAGTCGCGCGCGGCGCAGACGATGGTGGCGGGAATCCGCCCCGACAACAGCGCGCACAGTTTCAGCACCAGCCGGGCCGAACGGCTGCTGCGCTGCAGGTGGGCCCCCGAATTGCGGATGCCCCAGGCCAGGGCGCGGATGCCGGCCAGGCGCGCGGCCAGGCCGCCGATCAGGTCGGCGTGGTACATCCAGGTCTGCACGGCGTCCGGCTTGTCTTGCGCCAGCAGGCGGCGCAGGGCCAGGAAACCGCTAAGCGTCAGGCGCCCGCGCGGCATGTCCAGCGTATGCACAGTTACACCCGCGGCACGCAGGCGGGTGCCGTATATGCCTTCGTCCGTCAGGGACACCACGGTATGCCGCACGCGCTGGTCGGGATAGGTGGCCAGGCGGAACAATACCGATTCGGCCCCACCCTGCCCCAGGCCGGTAATGACATGCGTCACGCGCAAGCAGGTGCCGGTGTTCACGATCTGCCCCGCACGGCCTCGAACAGGCTGTCCCATTCGGCCAGCACGGCGGGCAGCGCATAGCGGCTGCGCACCGAGGCAGCGGCGCGCGCGCCCAGTTCGCCGGCGACCTGATCAACCGTGGCCCTCA
>NZ_JAJMLX010000439.1 GCF_020991325.1 Bordetella petrii
GGCGCGCGTCGCCAGCTTCCTGAAACTGGGCAATGGCCTGTTCGCCCTGGATGCCGCGCCGCGCGCGCGCTGGCTGGCGGGTGTCTTCCTCGCGTTCCTGGCGGGCGTACGTGGCGGCGCTGCTGCCGGCGGGCGGGGTCCAGCCGTCTACCGGCTTGCGTTCGATGGTCTTGCCGATCAGGCGCTCGATGCCCTTGAGCAGCTTGATTTCGCTACTGTCCACCAGCGACACCGCCGCGCCCGTGGCGCCGGCCCGGCCGGTGCGGCCGATGCGGTGCACGTAGTCTTCGGGCACATTGGGCAGCTCGAAATTCACCACCTGGGGCAGTTGGTCGATGTCCAGGCCGCGGGCGGCGATGTCGGTGGCCACCAGCACGGCCACGTTACCGTCCTTGAAACCCGCCAAGGCGCGGGTACGGGCCGCCTGGCTCTTGTTGCCGTGGATGGCGGCGGCGCTCAGGCCGTCCTTGGTAAGTTTTTCGGCCAGGCGGTTGGCGCCATGTTTGGTGCGGGTGAACACCAGCACCTGGTGCCAGCCGCTTTCGCGGATGATGTGGCTGATCAGGTCGCGCTTGTGATGCTGCTCCACCAGATGCACGGTTTGCGTCACCAGCTCGGTGGCGGTGTTGCGCGGGGTGACCGAGACTTCGCCCGGGTTGTTCAGCACGCCGCGCGCCAGGCTGCGGATCTCGTCCGAGAAGGTGGCCGAGAACAGCAGGTTCTGGCGCTGCTTGGGCAGCAGGGCCAGTACTTTGCGGATGTCGCGGATGAAGCCCATGTCCAGCATGCGGTCGGCTTCGTCCAGCACCAGGATTTCCACGCCGGACAGGTCCACGGTTTTCTGGCCGCAGTGGTCCAGCAGGCGGCCGGGCGTGGCCACCAGGATATCCAGCGGCTTGCGCAGGGCGGAAATCTGCGGATTGATATTGACCCCGCCGAACATCACCATGGATGTCAGCGGCGTGTGCTTGCCATAGGTTTGCACCGATTCGGCCACTTGCGCCGTCAGTTCGCGCGTGGGCGTCAGGATCAGGCAACGCGGGCGGCCCGGCTTCTTCAGGGCCGGCTTGTTCTGCATCAGCAGGTGCAGAATGGGCAGCGTGAAGCCGGCGGTCTTGCCGGTGCCGGTTTGCGCGGCGGCCAGCAGGTCGCCGCCCTTCAGTACTTGCGGGATGGCCTGGGCCTGGATGGGAGTGGGCGCGGTATAGCCGGTGTCGGCGATGGCACGCAAAAGGGGATCGGCCAGACCGAGGTCGGCGAAAGAAACGATGGCAGTCAAAACAACTCCAGCGGCAGCCTGTCGCTCAAGTTGAGAGACTCCAATCCAGGCGGTCGAATGAGGAGAAAAGGAAAGGCCCGTACCTAAGCAGGGCCCGGGCGTGGCGGCGATGCGCCAGCGAACGTGTGCCGATTGGCTGTGCACACCGCCGGCATTGTAGCCCATGCCGGTATTTATGCACGGCGTGGCCAGTGTCTTGTGGTAACAAAGGCCGGGGGCCGCCGCGGCCCGCCCTGGGCAAACGCCGGGCTACCTGCTGTAATGGCGGCATTTCCCCCGAACAGGAATCACGACACCATGAATATCTTGCGCTGGTGGGGCCTGGCCCTGGCCGTGTCGACAGCCACGCTGCTGTCCGGTTGTGGATACAACAGCATCCAGGCGGCCGACGAACAGGTCAAGGCGGCCTGGTCCGAAGTCTTGAACCAATACCAGCGGCGCGCCGACCTGGTGCCGCAGCTGGTGAAATCGGTGGATGCCTACATGACGCACGAGCGCGAGGTGCTGACCCAGGTGACCGAGGCGCGCAGCAAGGTCGGCACCCTGCAGATATCCGCCGACCAGCTCGACGACCCGCAGGCCCTGCAGCGCTTCCAGCAGGCCCAGGCCCAGCTCACGTCGGCCCTGTCGCGCCTGATCGCCGTGTCGGAAAACTATCCGCAATTGAAGGCCGATGGCCTGTTCCGCGACCTGCAGGCGCAGCTGGAAGGCACCGAGAACCGCATTTCGGTGGCACGTGGGCGGTATGTGCAGTCGGTGCAGCAGTACAACGTGCTGGTGCGCCAGTTCCCGGGGGTGATCACGGCCAAGATCTTCGGCTACGCGCCCAAGGCCAATTTCGGCGTCGAGGACGAGGCCGCCATTTCCCGCCCGCCGGAAATCAAGTTCAGCAATGATGCCAGCAGCCCCAAGCCCGCCCAATAAGCGCCCGATGGCTTGGCTGGCCGCCCTGCTGGTATGGCTGGGCATGCTGGCGGGGGCGCCGGCCCTGGCGCAGCCCGCCCCGCCCGCTGCCGTG
>NZ_JAJMLX010000044.1 GCF_020991325.1 Bordetella petrii
GCCCCATGGTGTTCGCCGCCACGGGCACCGGCATGGCGCCGATCAAGGCGATCCTGGAATCCCTGCTGGATGACGACAACAGTCCGCCGTGGGTGTTCAGGGGCAGCGGCCCGTCGGACGCAAAATCGCCCTGCCGCGCGCGCGCGCCGGCGCCGCCGCGCGGGGCATAGCCCAGTTCTTCCAGCAGCATGGCCAGCGTGATGGTGAAAGAATCGTAGATCGCCAGGTAGTCGATCTGCGAGGGATTCAGTTGCGCCTGGGCCAGGGCCCGTCCGCAGGCGCGCGCTGCGCCGGTGTCCAGCACGTCGCGCATGGCGCAAAGGTGTTGGTGGCGATGTGCCTGTCCCGCGCCTGTGACCAGCACGGGCCCGTCGTCGGCACTTAGCACCAGGGCCGCGGCGCCATCCGAGATGGGGCAGCAGTCCAGCAGATGCAGCGGCGTGGCAATAGGCTTGGAATCCAGCACCTGTTGCACGGTGATGGGGTCGCGCAGGTGCGCGTCGGGGTGGCCGGATGCGTTGTGGCGCATCAGCGCGGCCAGTTCCGCCAGCGATTCGCGGCGGGTGCCGGTGCGGTGCATGTAGTCCGACGCCAGCAAGGCATAGTAGGCGGGCACGGATGCGCCGTTGGGCACCTCGGTGTCGGCCTCGCCCACTTGCGCCAATGTCTGGATCGACGCGTCCACGGCCTGCCCGGTAAGCCGGTTTTCACCGGCCACGACCAGTACGCGGCGGCAAGTGCCCGTGCGCAGCAGTTCGCGCGCCAGCATCACCATGGCGGCGCCGGTGGCGCCGCCCATCTGCATGCCGTGCGCATAGCAGGGGTCCAGGCCCAGCTTTTCGCTGAGCAGGGTGCCCAGCATCAGGTGCGGGAACGTGGTGGCATAGCCGCAAAGCACGCCGTCGATGCTGTCGCGGGCCAGCCCCGATTGCGCCAATGCCAGGTTGGCGGCCTGCGCCATCAGGTCCAGCGCCGAACTGCCTTCGTGGCGGCCGAAGCGGGTGGTGGCGGCGGCCACGATGTAGGCGCGCGGGCCCGCGTGGCGGTCAGGCATGCGGCAGCCACGCGCGTTCGATCTCGCGTGCCTCGTGGGACAGGGCCTGGGCCAGTTCCTGTTCGCGCGGTTCGATGCGCTCGTTCAGCGCGGCCACGCTCAGCGCGGCAATGGCCCGCCCGCTGGGCCCGCGCACGGCCACGCCCAGCCCGCCCATTTTCTCCACCACCACATCCAGCAGCATGGCGTGGCCCAGCTGGCGCGCGCGCCGCGCGGCGTCGTCCAGTAATTGTTGCGGAAAGCGCGGGTACTTGGCGGCCAGGCGTTGGCGCACCATGGGCAGCACGGCGGCGGCCTCGGTTTCGTCCAGCGCCGACAACAGGGCCAGGCTGCCCGCGCCCACTCCCAGCGGACGGCGGCTGCCCACCTGCAGGTAGTTGGCGCGGATGGGGTAGTCGCCAAAGCACAGATCCACGCAAATAGATTCCCACCCTATGGGCAGCGACAGGATGACGGTGTCGCCAAAGCGGCGCGCCAGGCGGATCAGGGCAGGCCGCGCCAGCGAGCGCACGTCCAGGCCGTCGACCATGGCGTGGTGCATGGCATACACCTGCGGGCCCAGAACGTAGTGCTTGCTGACCGGGTCGCGCTCGATGAAGCTCTCGGCTTCCAGGTCTTTCAGGATCCGGCGCGCGGTGGAAATATCCAGCGCCGCGCTGTGTGCGATGTCCGTCAGCCGGTGCACGCGCTGGTCGGAAAGGCTGGCCAGCACCCGGCAGACTTTCCTGGTAGAAGATACGGCGGAAGCATCAAGCGTGGACATGAAGGTGGCCGGGTCCGGTTGCGGGGTTGGGTCACAAGATAAGAAAAGCCGGCGGGCGCCGTAAAGTTGCAACGCAACAAATAATCGCCCAGCGACAATTTTCTGCCCGGCAGCGGCGAAACAGGAACGCTGTATGGCGTCCAGCAACAGTAGGCTGTGTAGTGCGCGAACCTGGCTGCCGGCGGCTAGATCCGTTTACTTGGGGGCCAGCCCCGCCGCTTGTACGACCGCGGCGTATTTTTCGATTTCCTGTTCAAGGTAAACGGAAAACTCGCCGGGTGGCCGCGGGTCGGGTTCGGCACCGATACGCCGCAGCTGTTGTTTCAAGTCGCCGGAATCCATGATGGCGGCCATGGCGCTCCGCAGGCGCTGCAACACCTGCGGCGGTACTTTGGCTGGCGCGAATACCGCAAACCAGGCACTGACTTCGAAGCCCGGTATGCCGCTTTCGGCCACCGTGGGCACGTCGGGCAGCAACGCGCTGCGCTGCAGGCCGGTGACCGCCAGGGCGCGCAGCTTGCCTTGCTGGATGTTGGGAATCGAGGTGGTCTGCAGATCGAACATCAGGGGCACATGGCCTGCCATCACGTCCACCAGGGCCGGCGCGCTGCCCCGGTACGGAACGTGCGTCAGCCGCACTTTGGCGGCGTTGGCCAGCATTTCACCCGCCAGGTGGTTGGATGTTCCAGGGCCGGCGGAGGCATAGTCCAGGGTGCCCGGCTGCTTGCGCGCGGCGGCAAGCACGTCCGACAGTGTCTGGAAAGGTGATGTGGCCGGCGTTACCAGCACGAAGGGGGTCGAGGCCACGGGCGCTATCAGCGCGAAGTCGCGGACCGGGTCGTAGCCGACGTTCACGATCGCCGGGTTGATGGCGTGCGAGCTGACCGTACCCAGCAGCAAGGTGTAGCCGTCCGCCGGCGCTTGCGCAACAAAGCGCGCCCCTATCGCGGTACCCGCGCCGCTTTTGTTCTCGACGACGACCGGCTGCCCCAGTTGGGCGCCCAGCTTCTCGCCGATGGCTCGCGCCAGGATGTCAGCGGAGCCCCCCGCGGGATACGGAACCACCAATGCAACAGGACGGGTGGGGTAGTCCTGGGCTGCCGCCTGCCCCGAGGCGGCAAGCAGAATACAGGAAACCGCGGGCGCTATCAGTCGGCACAGTTGGTTCATGCAGGTCATCCGTCATGGGTGGCATTCCATTGCTGGGCGATGATGTTTCGTGCCAAATGCTCCCAACTTCGTATCCGCTTGTCTAATACCGTTCAATGCAGACGCTGATACGTATGGCGAATCACGCGGCCGCACGCCGCGCCCGCACTGTTCTAGTGCGCTTGTGCATTGCGTTGGGGGCATGGCCCAGCGCGCTGGCCAGGAACGCCTGGATGACCGGGTTGTCGTTGCCGGTGGCGTAGGCAAAAACCAATTGATACGCCGGCGGGTTCCGAGCCTGGGCTATGTCAAGGAAACATACGTCTTCCATATGCAGGCGGCGCATCGACGCCGGCACCAGCGCGATGCCAAGCCCGCCCGCGACCAGCGTCAGGATGGCCTGCATCTGCGAGGCTTCCTGCACGACCCTGGGCATGAAGCCCGCGGCCTGACAGGCGCCGAGCAGCGCGCTGACAAAGCCCGTTCCCTCGGCCGCGGGGAACGAAACGAATGGCTCGGCCGCCAGTTCTTTCATCTTCACCTTCTGGCGTTTGGCGAGGGGATGTCCGGCGGGTACGGCAAGCACGAAATGCTGGGGGCGCAGCCCCACCAGTTCGAGCCCGCGCGCGTCGTAAAGCGGCCCCACCAGCAGCGCAAGGTCGGCATGCCCGTTATGTACGTCTTCCAGCTGGCGCCGCGTGGTTTCCGCCGTCAGTGTCAATTGCACGGTTGGATAATCGCGCTGGAATCGCTTGAAGATCTCTGGCAGCACATCAAGCGCGGCGCTCGGCACGAACGACAGGCGCAAGGCGCCTTCCAGTCCGCTGCCCGTGCGGCGGGCGCGTTCGCGTGCCTGTTCGACGAATTGCAGCAACCGTATCGCATCCTGGTAGAAAACCTGGCCTGCCGGCGTCAGCCTGACGTGGTGTTTGCTGCGGTCCAGCAGGGCCGTGCCGATATCGGCTTCGAGGTTCTGCACCGCGGTGGACAGCGGCGGCTGGGACATGTGCAACCGCTCGGCCGCGCGGCGAAAGTTCAGTTCTTCGGCGACGACGACAAACTGGCGAACCAGGCGAAGTTCGAACATGGGCGCCTCCGGGCGGCTGAGGTCGGATCGCAATATCTGACACGAATCACGCGGCTATGTAAATAGTATTGGATATATCAAAACCGCCCACCTAGCATGACCATCTTCAAGGCCCTTGCCTGTTTCCACTTGAGGATCGACCAGATGCAACCGTCCTTGCTTGAAGAAATCCCGCAGGTTCCGAACCCTTATCCAGTCGTCGCGACTGTCGAATACCCGGAAGTCTGGCGCCTGTGCACGCAAGCGCGGGATCTGGCCTGGGATCCCGTCGCCGACATCGATTATTCCGATTTGAAGAATGCGGATCTTCCCGACGAGGTCCGCACTGCGGGCGCGGAATGGTGGAGCCTGCGCGCCTGGATGGAGCATGGCGCCACTCCTTATGGCGCCGAACGCCTGCGCGAGGCGATTTTCTCGCACCAGCCTTTCGAGATAAAGCAGCACATCACCAACTTCATTGCCGAAGAATTCCGGCATCACGAGGCCAGCTTCCGCATCGCGGAGCACTTGAGCGGCTACGAAGCCACGCCGCGGGCCGACTATTTCAAAGACATCATTCCGCGCTTTCACGACGAGAAAGACGAAAAAGCGATGAGTTTCTACGCGGGCCTGTCGGTCAATACCTTGTTCGAACAGCTTTCGGGCGAACTGCTGCAGGCGCGCTACGAGAATGCGCGTTTTGCCTCGATACGGGA
Source organism: Bordetella petrii (assembly GCF_020991325.1). Taxonomy (GTDB): domain Bacteria; phylum Pseudomonadota; class Gammaproteobacteria; order Burkholderiales; family Burkholderiaceae_B; genus Bordetella_A; species Bordetella_A petrii_E. Next base: position 4,749 of record NZ_JAJMLX010000044.1, read on the forward strand.
AGCCTGTCGGCTCATCTTGCGGGACGAAGCCCGCCATATCCAGTTCGGCCGCATCATCATGCGCCGGTTTTTCGCTGAACTGCCCGACACCGAGAAACGCACCATCGGCGAGAAAGTGGCGAAGAAGCTCCGGGGCAGCCTGCTCAACGGTGTGTATGCGGTAGTGAACCTGCCGGACGACGAGCGTGCCCGGTCGGGCCGCAACCGCGCGCTGGCCGCCGACCATGGCCTGGGCGCGACGCATCCGGACGAAGAACTGGCCATTATCCGCAAGGGCCTGAACCAGATCCGCGAAGATGTGGGCGCCTACGGTGTCGAGATTCCGCGCGTGCCGGAAATCGACGATAGCGTCCAGTGAGGCCCACATGGCGAACCGCATCATCGACGTCGCCACGATCGCCGCGCCGCTGGGCGCCTACAGCCAGGCGATTGCCTCCGGCGGCGCCGGAACCTGGCTACATATCGCCGGCCAGGTCGGCGTGGACGCGAATGGCAGGCTGGCCGAAGGCTTCGAGGCCCAGGCGCATCAGGCGTGGTCGAACCTGGTGGCTGTGCTGTCCAGTGCCGGCATGCAGGTCGGGCACCTGGTGAAGGTCAGCACGTTCCTGGCCAGGCCATCGGACCTTCCGCTGCTGGGCCCGGTGCGCGCGGGTTTTATGGGCGATGCCAGGCCGGCTTCCACTGTCTTGATCGTGCAGGCGCTGGCCCGCCCCGAGTGGCTGGTGGAAGTCGAAGGGACCGCGTTCCTGCCTGATTCCGCCTGAACCGAGGCCGCATGCGCACCCGCCCCGAAGCCCTTACCCGGCAACTGCGCCAGATCGGCTCGCGCTGGCAGCAAGACATACGCAAGGCCGGCGACGAGACCAAGGCGCTGTACTTGCCCCTGCTGGCGCAGGCGCCCAAGGCCGGGATCGAGGTCGCGGCCAACCTGGCTTATGGTGGCCACTCCCGCCAGGTTCTCGACGTATATCGCCCCGCCGGAGCGCAGCATGCGCCCGTGGTCCTGTTCGTGCACGGCGGTGCCTTCATCCGGGGTGCAAAAGACATCAACGCCGAGATGTATGGCAACGTGCTGACCTGGTTTGCCCGCCACGGATGCATCGGCGTCAATGTGGAGTACCGGCTGGCGCAGGACGCCCCCTATCCTGGCGGTACCCTCGACGTGGCGCTGGCCGGCGCATGGGTGGCGCGCCATGTTCATACTTTCGGCGGCGACCCGCGCAAGGTGTGCCTGATCGGCCATTCTGCCGGCGGCACGCACGTGGCAAGCCTGGCGTGCGACCCGCCGCCCGGGCTGGCGCCGCTGGATGCGCGCTGCATGGTACTGGTATCGGCGCGCCTGAAGGCCGATACGCTGGACGCTAACCCCAACGCGGCCGGCGTCAGGGCTTATTTCGGCGATGACCCGGCGCGCTACGATGCCTGTTCGCCGCTGACCCATGCCGCGCGCGCCAGCGTGCCGGTACTGGTGGCCAATGCCGAATACGAGAATCCGTTGCTGGATTTATACGGCCTTGAATTTGCCCTGGCACTGGGCCGGGCGCGCAACGCGGCGCCCCTGCACATTGCCGTGCCCGATCACAACCACGTATCGATCATGGCCCACTTCAATACCCCGGAACAGTGGCTGGGCGAACAGATCCTGGCGTTCTTCGAGCGGTCGTGCGGCTGACGGCCGGCCGGAATGGCCGGGCCGGCCCGCCGCATTATTCGCCGCACTACTGAATGGCCACCAGTTCCGCCCCTTCGGCCACCTGGTCGCCCACCGCGTAGAACAGTTCTTCGACCTTGCCGTCGGCGGGCGCGGAGATGGTGTGCTCCATCTTCATGGCTTCCATGACCAGCAGGGGCTGGCCCTTGGACACGCTGTCGCCCGCCTTGACGGCAATGGAGATGATCTTGCCCGGCATGGGGGCGGTAAGGCCGCCGCCATGGTCGGCCTGGCCGTCCTGCGCGTGGGCCAGCGGATCGTGCAGGCCCAGCACCTGGGTGCGGCCTTCGCGGAACACGTAGGCTTTTTCTCCCTGCAGCACCACCGTGCCGGTGCTTTCATGGCCGCCCAGGGCAATGCGCAGGCCGTAGGCCAGGTTCGGGTTGGCGCCCGGCTGCGCCCGCCACGAGAAGGGCTGCGCCTGTTCGCCGTTTTGCAGCGTCCAGGCCTGGCCCTGGCGCACGACGCCGACCTCGCGCAGCGTGTCGCCGTCGAGCCATTGCAAGGTTTGCTGGTAGCGGCCGCCCAGGCGCCAGCCATCGCGCACGTCCCAGGGGTCCGTGGCCGGTTTGGCGGCCTGGCCGGCGGATGGCGCCAGGCCCTGGCGCACCAGCAGCGCGGCGGTGGCCAGGGCCAGCACGGCGGTGTCGGCCGGCGCAGGCGGCGGCAGCAGGGTTTGACGCTGGCGCTCGATCAGGCCGGTATCCAGGTCGGCGCCAGCGAAGGCTTCGTCCTGCATCAGGCGGGTCAGGAAGGCCACGTTGGTCTGTACGCCCACCGCGTGGGTGTGCGCCAGGGCCTGGATCATGCGCGCGCGGGCCTGGTCGCGGTCGGCGCCATGCACGATCAGCTTGGCGATCATGGGGTCGTAGTACGGGGTAATGGTATCGCCCATGCGCACGCCGCCGTCCACCCGCACCGGGCCGTTGGCAAACGCCACATGGGGCGGCAGTTCCAGGTAGCCCAACGTGCCGATAGAAGGCAGGAATCCTTTGTCGGGGTTCTCGGCATAGATGCGCGCCTCGATGGCGTGGCCGTCGATGCGCAGGTCTTCCTGGGCGGCCGGCAAGGGCTGGCCCGCGGCCACGCGCAGCTGCCATTCCACCAGGTCGTGGCCGGTGATCATCTCGGTGACCGGGTGCTCTACCTGCAGCCGCGTGTTCATTTCCATGAAATAGAAGCGGCCGTCGGGCTCGGCAATGAATTCCACAGTGCCGGCGCCTACGTAGCCCACGGCGCGCGCGGCGGCCACGGCGGCTTCGCCCATGGCCTGGCGCCGCTCGGGCGTCATGCCGGGCGCGGGGGCTTCTTCAATGACCTTCTGGTGGCGGCGCTGCACCGAGCAGTCGCGTTCGAACAGGTACACGCAATTGCCGTGCGCGTCGGCGAATACCTGGATTTCAATATGGCGAGGCTTCTGCAGATAGCGTTCGATCAGCACGCGGTCATCGCCGAAACTGGACGCGGCCTCGCGCTGGCAGGATGCCAGCGCGTCCAGGAATGCGCCGGCCGATTCGACCACGCGCATACCCTTGCCGCCGCCGCCGGCGCTGGCCTTGATCAGTACGGGGTAGCCGATGGAATCGGCCTGCGTTTTCAGGAACTGCGGATCCTGGTTGTCGCCGTGATAGCCGGGCACCAGCGGCACGCCGGCTTTTTCCATCAGGGCCTTGGCCGCCGATTTGCTGCCCATGGCGGCAATGGCGGATGCCGGCGGGCCCACGAAGGCGATGCCGGCATCGGCCGCGGCCTGCGCGAAGGCCTCGTTTTCCGACAGGAAGCCGTAGCCGGGGTGGATAGCCTGCGCGCCGGTGTCGCGCGCGGCCTGCAGGATGGCGTCGCCGCGCAGGTAGCTGGCGCGCGGCTCGGGGCCGCCGATATGCACCGCCACGTCGCACGCCGCGACATGGCGCGCGCCCGCGTCGGCGTCGGAATAAACGGCCACTGTGCGGATGCCCAGGCGGCGGGCAGTGGCGGCGACGCGGCAGGCGATTTCACCGCGGTTGGCGATCAGCAGAGTATCGAACATATGTGTGGTCCCATCTCGAATAGTGACTACTAGTGCTGCATCTTTCCCTACAGCGCCGCGCGTTGGACTATGTTCTCGCGCATTGCGTTGATCCCAGCGGGGGCGCCGCGGATCCGGCTTTGCCGGTCCGCCCGCGCCGCCCCCTTGAGGGATGAGCCCTATCTACATCCGGAATACCCCGAAACGGGTGTCCTCGATCGGCGCATTCAATGCGGCCGACAAGGCCAGCCCCAGCACGCGGCGCGTATCGGCGGGAGCGATGATGCCGTCGTCCCACAGGCGCGCGGTGGCGTAGTAGGGGTGCCCTTCGCGTTCGTATTGCGCGCGGATGGGCGCCTTGAAGGCCTCTTCTTCCTCGGGCGACCACTGGCCGCCCTTGGCCTGGATGCCGTCGCGGCGCACCGTGGCCAGGACGCTGGCCGCCTGCTCGCCACCCATGACCGAGATGCGGGCGTTGGGCCACATGAACAGCATGCGCGGCGAATAGGCGCGGCCGCACATGCCGTAGTTGCCTGCGCCGAACGATCCGCCTATCAGCACCGTGAACTTGGGCACCTTGGCGGTGGCCACGGCGGTGACCATCTTGGCCCCGTGCCGCGCGATGCCTTCGTTTTCGTACTTGCGGCCCACCATGAAGCCGGTGATGTTCTGCAGGAACACCAGCGGGATCTTGCGCTGGGCGCACAGCTCGATGAAGTGCGCGCCTTTCTGCGCCGATTCCGAGAACAGGATGCCGTTGTTGGCCACGATGCCCACCGGCATGCCATGGATATGCGCAAAGCCGGTGACCAGCGTAGTGCCGTAGCGGGCCTTGAATTCATCGAACTCCGAGCCGTCCACCACGCGGGCAATGATCTCGCGCACGTCATAGGGCTTGCGGGTGTCGGCGGGAATGATGCCGTTGAGCTCGCCGGGGTCGTAGCGCGGTTCGCGCGCGGGCGCCAGCGCCAGCGGCGCGGGTTTCTGGCGGTTCAGGCGCGCCACGGCGTTGCGCGCCAGCTGCAGGGCGTGCATGTCGTTGACGGCCAGGTGGTCGGCCACGCCCGACAGGCGCGTATGCACGTCGCCGCCGCCCAGGTCTTCGGCGCTGACTTCTTCGCCGGTAGCGGCCTTGACCAGCGGGGGGCCGCCCAGAAAGATGGTGCCCTGGTTGCGCACGATGATCGATTCATCGCTCATGGCGGGCACGTAGGCGCCGCCCGCCGTGCACGAACCCATCACCACCGCGATCTGCGCGATGCCCTGGGCCGACATGGTGGCCTGGTTGTAGAAGATGCGCCCGAAGTGGTCGCGGTCGGGAAAGACCTCGTCTTGCTGCGGCAGGTTGGCGCCGCCCGAATCCACCAGGTACACGCAGGGCAGCTGGTTCTGCGCGGCGATTTCCTGCGCGCGCAGATGCTTCTTCACCGTCATGGGGTAGTACGTGCCGCCCTTGACGGTGGCGTCGTTGCACACAATGACGCATTCGGTGCCCGCGATGCGGCCAATGCCGGTGATCACGCCGGCCCCCGGCGCCTCGCCGTCGTACATGCCGTGGGCGGCCATGGGCGACAGTTCCAGGAACGGGGTGCCCGGGTCGATCAGCCGTTCCACGCGCTCGCGTGGCAGCAGTTTGCCGCGCGCCACGTGCTTGGCGCGCGCAGACTCGCTGCCTCCCAGCGCGGTCTGCGCCAACTGGCGCGCCAGGTCGTCCAACTGCGCCTGCATGGCGCGCGCGTTGTCGGCGTAGTCTTGCGAACGGGGGTTGATGCGGCTCTCGATGATGGGCATGGTTGTCTCGGTGTGCGTCAAGCTTTCTGCGGGCTCGCCGGCCTTGCGGGTGTCAGGCTCCCGAAGGGTGCCTGACACCTGGGTATTTGCATTGCGGTGCAAATCGGATTCGGTGGGTGTCTGACACCCTGCGGGAGTCAGACACCCAAGGGGCTTTGCTGGTTACAGCATCTCGATGCCCATGGCCACGGCTTCGCCGCCGCCGATGCACAGCGTGGCCACGCCGCGCTTGCCGCCGGTTTTGCGCAGCGCGCCCACCAGGGTGGCCATCAGGCGCGCGCCCGAGGCGCCGATGGGGTGGCCCAGCGCGGTGGCGCCGCCGTGCACGTTGACCTTGTCGTGCGGCAGCTTGAAGTCGTTCATGGCGGCCATGGTCACCACGGCGAAGGCTTCGTTGATTTCGTACAGGTCCACGTCTTCGGCTTTCCAGCCGGTTTTCTCGAACAGGTTCTTCAGCGCGCCCACCGGCGCGGTGGTGAACCAGTTGGGTTCTTGCGAATGCTGGCTGTGGGCCACGATGCGGGCCAGCGGTTTCAGGCCCAGCTCTTCAGCGGTGGACGCGCGCATCAGCACCATGGCGGCGGCGCCGTCGGAAATGGACGACGAGTTGGCCGCGGTGACCGTGCCGTCTTTCTTGAAGGCGGGCTTCAGGGTGGGGATTTTTTCCGGCATGGCCTTGGCGGGCGCTTCGTCGGTATCGACCACGGTATCGCCCTTGCGGCCGGCCACGGTGACGGGCGTGATTTCCCACTTGAAGCTGCCGTCTTCGCTGGCGGCGCGGGCACGGCGCAGCGATTCCAGCGAGAACGCGTCCTGCTGTTCGCGCGTAAAGCTGTACTTGCTGGCGCAGTCTTCGGCGAACACGCCCATGGCCTTGCCGCGGTCGTAGGCGTCTTCCAGGCCGTCCAGCGCCATGTGGTCGTACACGGTGCTGTGCCCGTAGCGATAGCCCTGGCGGCCCTTCAGCATCAGGTAGGGGGCGTTGCTCATGCTTTCCTGGCCGCCGGCCACCACCACGCGCGCCGAGCCGGCCGCCAGCAGGTCATGGCCGAACATGGCGGCCTTCAGGCCCGAGCCGCATACTTTGTGGATGGTGGTGCATGCCACCCCCAGCGGCAGGCCGGCGCCCAGCGCGGCCTGGCGGGCGGGCGCCTGGCCCTGGCCGGCCTGCAGCACGTTGCCCATGATGACTTCGTCCACCTGCTCGGGCTTCAGGCCGGCGCGTTCCACGGCGGCCTTGATGGCGGCGGCGCCCAGCTCATGGGCGGCCAGGCCGGACAAACTGCCCAGCATGCCTCCCATGGGGGTGCGGGCAACGGAAACAATGACGACGGGATCGGACATGATGGGCTCCTGATAAACAAATATGGGCGTGGCGTCACGCGTGCGCGACGCGTTGCGGCGCGCTTTCCGGGCGCAGCCGCCTGTCAGTATCGTACGGGAAAAACTCTTCTATCCTGCCCTGCGCCAGTCGGGCGCGGCAGGCCTGCCACCAGTCGGGCTGCAGCAGTTCGGCGTGGTGGCGCAGGAAGGCGCGCCGCACGCGCGGGTCGCCCAGCAGGAAACGCTCGAACTCTTCGGGAAATACGTCGTTGGGTCCCACCGCGTACCAGGGCTCGCTGGCCAGTTCGGCTTCTTCGTTGGGGGCGGGCGGGATGCGGCGGAACTGCATTTCGGTCATGCGCTGGATTTCGTCGTAGTCGTAGAACACCACGCGCCCCAGCCGGGTGACGCCGAAGTTCTTGTACAGCATGTCGCCCGGGAAAATGTTCGCGGCAGCCAGTTGGCGGATGGCGTCGCCGTATTCGCGCACGGCCTGGTCCACCAGGGGTTCGGAGGCATGCTGCAGGTAGATGTTCAAGGGTGTCATGCGGCGTTCGATATACACATGGCGGATCACCACCGTGTCGCCGCTTTCTTCCAGCAGGCTGGGCACGCGTTCGCGCAGTTCCCGCAGCAGGTTTGACGAAAAGCGCGCGCGCGGCAGCGCCACCTGCGAGTATTCCCAGGTATCGGCCATGCGGCCCACGCGGTCGTGCAGCTTCACCATCTGGTACTTGCGCCGCACGGTGGCGTGGTCGATGCCGTCTTTGTCGATGCGGTCCTTGATCAGCTTGAACACATAGGGGTACGAAGGCAGGGTGAACACGCACATCACCATGCCCTTGATGCCGGGTGCGATATCGAAGGCATCGCGCGAATGCGCCAGGTGATGCAGGAAGTCGCGGTAAAACAGTGTCTTGCCCTGTTTTTGCAGGCCGATCATGGTGTACAGCTCGGCCTTGGGCTTGCGCGGCAGCAGGCTGGACAAGAAATTGACCACCGCCGCGGGCGTTTCCATGTCCACCAGGAAGTACGCGCGGGTGAAGCTGAACAGCGTGCTCAGGTCGTCGGCGCCCAGCAGCAGCGCGTCCAGTTCGGCCTGGCCCGCGGCATTGCGCGCCAGGGCCACGGCGAAAGGGTGCACGTTGCCCTGGTTGATCAGGCGGCCGACGATGTAGGCGCCCTTGTTGCGGAAGAACAGCGTGCCTAGTACCTGGATCTGGCAGTCCGAGGCCAGCCGCTTGCCCACGTGGCGCGGCCACTGGGCGCGCAGCTGTCGCACGGCCGTGCGCGCCAGCAGGCGGGTGTCGCGGGGCAGGTCGGCATAGGCCACGGCCAGGCCGAAGTCGGCCACCACACGGACCAGGCTTTTGCGCAGGCCTTCGGTCAACGGGTAATACACGCGGTACGAGGGAATGCGGCTGTCCAGATAATCCGTGGCCACCGCCGGGCGCACGAACAGGAAGTCGTTGTGGAAATAATCGCGATGCAGGATGCGGCACGACACCGAATTGAAGAACGTCTCGGCGCATTCGGGCTGGCGGTGCTGGTGCAGCAGGCCCACGAACTGTTGCTTTACGGCCTGCCAGAACGTGGTCTGTTCGGCGGTAAGGCTGGTGGCGGCTTCGTCGGGGGCGGCGCCGTGGCGCAGCATCTGGCGCAATTGCGTGGCGCACTCGCGCACCCGCGTATCGTAGTATTCGATGCGCTCGCGCGACAGCTGCTGTATGCCGTGCCAGTCGCCCGATTCGAACAGCGACTTGGCGCGCTGCGCGCTGTAACGGAACAGCGCATAGTGGCGGTCGAAGCCGGCCAGGATCTGGCGCGCCACGTCCAGCGGATCGGGCTGCGGCGCCGGAGCCGGTTCGATGCGCTGGACGTCGCCGCGGTAGATCATGGCTGCCGGCTCAGGCGGTTTCGGCGTACAGTTCGCGGCCGATCAGCATGCGGCGGATCTCGCTGGTGCCTGCGCCAATTTCGTACAGCTTGGCGTCGCGCCACAGGCGGCCCGTGGGGTATTCGTTGATGTAGCCGTTGCCGCCCAGGATCTGCACGCCTTCGCCGGCCATCCAGGTGGCTTTCTCGGCGGTGTACAGAATGAGCGCGGCGCAGTCCTTGCGCACCTGGCGCACGTGTTCAGCGCCCAGTTTGTCCAGGTTCTTGCCCACCGCGTAGCAGAAGGCGCGGCTGGCCTGCAGCGTGGTGTACAGGTCGGCCACCTTGCCCTGGATGAGCTGGAATTCGCCGATGGCCTGGCCGAACTGCTTGCGGTCGTGAATATAGGGCACCACCACGTCCATGACCGCCTGCATGATGCCCAGCGGGCCGCCCGACAGCACGGCGCGTTCGTAGTCCAGGCCGCTCATCAACACCCGCACGCCGCCATTGACCTGGCCCAGCACGTTCTCTTCGGGAATTTCGCAGTCCTGGAACACCAGTTCGCCGGTGTGGCTGCCGCGCATGCCCAGCTTGTCGAGCTTCTGCGCCACCGAGAAACCCTTGAAGGATTTTTCCACCAGGAAGGCCGTGATGCCGCGTTGGCGGGCCTCGGGGTCGGTCTTGGCGTAGACCACCAGCGTGTCGGCGTCGGGGCCGTTGGTGATCCACATCTTGGTCCCGTTCAGCACATAGCGGTCGCCCTTTTTGTCGGCGCGCAGTTTCATGCTGACCACGTCCGAGCCTGCGCCCGGTTCGCTCATCGCCAGGGCGCCCACGTGTTCACCCGAGATCAGCTTGGGCAGGTAGCGGGCTTTTTGTTCGACCGTGCCGTTGCGGTTGATCTGGTTCACGCACAGATTGGAATGCGCGCCGTACGACAGGCCGATGGACGCGCTGGCGCGCGAGATTTCTTCCATGACCACCATGTGGGCCAGGTAGCCCAGATTGGCACCGCCGTATTCCTCGCCGGCCGTCATGCCCAGCACGCCCAGGTCACCGAACTTGCGCCACAGGTCCATGGGGAACTGGTCGCTGCGGTCGGTCTCGGCGGCGCGCGGCGCGATCTCGGCCTGCGCGAACGTGCGCACGGCGTCGCGCAGCATGTCCAGGTCTTCGCCCAAGTCGAAATTCAAACCGGGAAGGTTCATCGGTGTCTCCGTGATAGTAGGCGCTTACATTGCATGAGGATGCCCGGGCCGGCGGCCCTTCGGATCCATGATGCGCCGCAGCGGGCATGCAGGCAATGTACAAAGTACATATTACGTTTACGTAAACGTAAAGTAGACACGGGTTTTCCCTTAAGAAAAACCGCCCATGCACGGCCGGGCCTCATGCCAGAATTTGGCTACCAACCTGTATACAGGCCTGTCTTGCGTCAACTGAAGGAGCCACCGTGGTCGAACTCGCCGATCTGGACGACATTGTTGCGCTGCGGCGCGATATCCATGCCCACCCCGAACTGGCCTACGATGAACACCGCACCGCCGCCCTGGTGGCCGAACGCCTGCGCGCGTGGGGCATCGAGACGCATACGGGCATCGGGCGCACGGGCGTGGTAGGCGTCCTGGCCGCAGGCACGGGCCCGCGCGCCATCCTGCTGCGGGCCGACATGGACGCCCTGCCCATCCAGGAAGCCAATACCTTCGCCCACCGCTCGCAGCATGACGGCAAAATGCACGGCTGTGGCCACGACGGCCATACCGCCATGCTGCTGGCGGCCGCGCGCCACCTGAAGCAGGCGGGCGGCTTCAATGGCACGGTGTACGTGGCGTTCCAGCCCGCCGAGGAAAACGGCGGCGCGGGCGCCCGCGCCATGATCGAAGACGGCCTGTTCGAACGCTTCCCCTGCGAGGCAGTGTTCGGCATGCACAACTGGCCCGGGTTGCCGGCCGGCAGTTTCGGCGTATGCAGCGGCCCGATGATGGCGGCCGCCAACGCGTTCAAGATCACGGTAACCGGGCGCGGCGGGCATGCCTCGGCGCCGCAGGATTGCGATGATCCGGTGCCGGCGGTGCTGGCCATCGGCCAGGCGCTGCAAACCATCCTGACGCGCAGCAAGCGGCCCCTGGATGCGGCCGTCATCTCCATCACGCAACTGCAGGCCGGCAATGACGTGACCAACATCATTCCGGGCACGGCCTGGCTGGGCGGCTCGGTGCGCGCCTACAGCACCGAGGTGGTCGACCTGATCGAGCGCCGCATGAATGAGCTGTCGGCCCCCATTGCCGCCGCGCACGGCTGCCAGGCCGACGTGTATTTCGAGCGGCGCTATCCCGCTCTGGTGAACACCCCCGACGAAACCCGGTTCTGCCTGGACGTGATGCGCGACGTGGCGGGTGCCGACCAGGCGCGCGTTATCGAGCCGGCCATGGCGTCGGAAGACTTCGCGTTCATGCTGCAGGCCAAGCCAGGCTGCTATGCCTTCCTGGGCAATGGCGATGGCGACCATCGCCTGGCCGGCCACGGCCTGGGCCCCTGCATGCTGCACAACACCAGCTACGACTTCAACGACAGCCTGATTCCCGTGGGGGCTGCCTATTGGGTGCGGCTGGCGCAGCGGTACCTGGCCTGAATCCGGCCCGCCGTCCGCCATGCGCGCGGCGGCGGGCCTCCATGGCACTACCCTGAGCCGCCGTGGCGAGTTCTTGCGGGTATTGCCAGGTGTCTGGCACCCGGCGGGCGCCAGACACCGCCTACCAGCTTTGCTGTCTGTGTTTATCGTGTTTTCAACCGGAGCCGTCATGACCAGAACCGCCCTGCTGTCGAACTTCATCCATGCCCTGGCCGTTGCCGCCCTGGCGGCCTTTGGCGTGGCCGCCCAGGCCCAGCCGGCCTGGCCCGGCAAGACCCTGACCTTGGTGGTGCCCTACACCGCGGGCGGCACCAACGACACCCTGGGCCGCGCGCTGGGCGATGTACTGCGCCAGATGCATGGCACCGCCACCATCATCGAGAACAAGCCCGGCGCGGGCGGCAGCGTGGGGGCCGATGCCGTGGCGCGCGCGCAGCCCGACGGCGCCACGCTGCTGCTGGCGTCGACCAGCCCGCTGACCATCTTCCCGAACCTGGTGAAAACGCCATACGACCCCATGAAAGACCTGGTGCCCGTGGCCAGCGTGGCGGTGGGGCCGGTGGCCATCCTGGCCACCAAGGCCTTGCCGGTGCGCACATTCGGCGAACTGGTGGCCCATGCCAAGAAGCATCCGGGCAAGGTCACTTTCGGCGTGCCCGGCCTGGGCACGGTGGCGCACATCGGCATGGCTGCCCTGAACAAGGAAGCGGGTATCGACATGCTGCAGGTGCCGTATCGCGGCGGCAGCCAGGCCGTGTCCGACGGGCTGGGCGGCCAGGTCGACTTGCTGGTGGTCAATACCGATATCGTGCTGCCGCATGTCGAGGCAGGCACCCTGACGCCGCTGGCGGTCATGGCCCCGAAGCGGCTGGCACCCTGGCCCGACGTGCCCACCATGGCGGAACTGAATCTGCCCGATATCCGCTATTTTTCGAACTTCGCCCTGTTCGCGCCGGCCGGCGTGCCGGACAAGGTCATGCAGGCCATGCAGGACGAACTGGGCAAGGCGCTGGCCAGCCCGCAATACCAGCAGATGCTGGACCAGAAATTCATGCAGCCCGGCACCGGCATGGGCGCGGACTTCGTGCAGCAGGTGCGCTCGGATTACAGCAACAACCAGCGGGTGATCCGCGAAGGCAATATCCGCGTGCAATAGCCGCGTGGGGCCGCGCCGCGTTTCAGGCGTGGCGCGGGCCGGCCATGATCAGGGCCATGCCGGCCAGGCACAGGCCCACCCCGGCCCAGTCGGTCAGGGTGGGCCGCACGCCATCGACCGCCCACAGCCACAACAGCGCCGCGCTGACATACACGCCGCCATAGGCGGCGTACACGCGTCCCGAGGCGGTGGGGTGCAGGGTAAGCAGCCACACGAACAGCGCCAGGCTCAGGGCGGCCGGCAGCAGCAGCCAGGGCGTGTGCCCGTGCTTCAGCCACAGATAAGGCAGGTAGCAGCCCAGGATCTCGGCCAGGGCTGTCAGCGCGTACAGGCCCAGGGTGGATGGCAGGCCCATGGGTCAGGCCTCGTCGGGGTAGCGGGCCACCATGCGTTCCATGGCCGGCACGCCGGGCCGGCCGTGTTCGCGCAGCCCCTGCGCCGCGCCTGCGCGATTGGGCGCGGGCTGGTTCTGGCTGACCTTCCATTTGCCGCTAAGCTGCTCGATGTGCAGTTCAATGCCGACCACGGCGGCCACCATTTTCTCGATGAAATCGGCGGGGGCGTCCGCCACCGACCACGGCTGGGCGAAGCCCGCCTCGTGCTCGGTGGTCAGGGTGTCCAGCAGCTGGCGCAGCCAGTTGGCGTCATCGACGGCCCGCAGGGTGCCGCGCGCATGCACGACCGCGTAGTTCCAGGTGGGCACGGCCTTGCCGTGCTCGCGCTTGGACGGATACCAGGATGGCGAGATATACGCATCGTCACCCTGGAAAATGGCCAGGGCGGGCGCGCCCGAGCCCACCGCGCGCCATAGCGGATTGGCGCGCGCCACATGGCCGCGCAGCACGCCTTGCGGCCCTGCCGAGGCGTCCAGGTGCAGCGGAATATGGTTGGCGTCGAAGCCGCCGGCGCCGTCCGTGGCAACCAGGGTGGCCAGCGGCCGCGCGCGCATCAACGCGTGCAGGACCTCGGGGCGGGATTCCTCGAAATGGCGGGGCAGGTACATCGGGATTCTCCGGCGCGCCGGCGGCGCGGCGTCATCAGGGGTGTTGCGTCAGCAGATGCTGGCATTGCCGTTCCTGTTCGGCAATTTCCGCCAGCGTGTCGTCGATGTCGCGGCGCTGCTGCTCAAGGCTGGCGCGATGCTTGGCCAGCACGTCCAGATATTGCCTAAGCTGGCTGGCATTGTCGCCGGGCCCGTCGTACATGTCGATCAGGGCGCGGATTTCCGACAGTTGCAGGCCCAGCCGCTTGCCCCGCAGCGCCAGCTTCAGGCGGGTACGGTCGCGCGAACTGTAGACGCGATTGCGCCCTTCACGCTCCGGGCTGACGATGCCCTGGTCTTCGTAGAAGCGGATCGTGCGCGGCGTGATGTCGAACTCGCGCGAGAGTTCGGAGATCGTCCAGGTAGGGGGCATGCGAGGTTTGGCAGTTTACGTAAACGTAAATTATGATGGCCTGGAACAATCGTCAAGCCTTACCGAGAGCTTCCATGAATCCCAACGAGCATCAATTGCAGTACCCCTGGGGCGACGTGCAGCCCGAACCCGGCTATGCCAAGCAGGTGGCCGATGGCGTGAAATGGATACGCATGCCGCTGCCATTCGCGCTGGACCACATCAACCTGTGGCTGCTGCGCGACCAGATCGACGGCCGCGAGGGCTGGACCATCGTCGATTGCGGCATCAGCCGCGACGAGGTCAAGGCGCTGTGGGAGCAGGTGTTTGCCAATGAACTGGAAGGCTTGCCGGTGCTGCGCGTGCTGGTCACCCACATGCACCCCGACCACGTCGGCCTGGCGCACTGGCTGTGCGAACGCTGGAACGCCGAGCTGTGGATGAGCATGACCGACTACATGGTGGCCTCGTTGTGGTCGTCGCGCAGCGGTGGATCGGGCCCCAACGGGCAGGCCGCGGTAGAGCATTTTGCCCGCCACGGGCTGACCGACCTGGATGCGCAGGCGCAGATCCGCCAGCGTGCCGGCTATTACCCCAACCTGGTGCCGGCCATGCCGGCGCGCTACACGCGCATGCTGCATGGCGACGACGTGTCCATAGGCGGGCGCCCCTGGCGCGTGATCGTGGGCTATGGCCATGCGCCCGAGCACGTGTCGCTGTTCAGCCCAGAGCTGTCGGTGCTGATTTCAGGGGACATGGTCCTGCCGCGCATTTCCACCAACGTCAGCGTGTTCGACTACGAGCCCGACGCCAACCCCCTGCCCCTGTACCTGCGTTCGCTCGACCGCTACGCCGACCTGCCGGCCGACACGCTGATATTGCCGTCGCACGGCCGTCCCTTCAAGGGCCTGCACGAACGCATCGCGCAGCAGCACCAGCACCATGCCGACCGCCTGGACGAAGTACTGCAGGCCTGTGCCCAGCCGCAGTCCACGTCCGACATCGTGCCCGTGCTGTTCAAGCGCAAGCTCGACCTGCACCAGCTTACCTTTGCCATGGGCGAAGCGCTGGCGCACCTGCATGCCCTGTATTTCGAGGGCAAGGTGTCGCGCCGCACCGGCGACGACGGCATCGTGCGGTTCACGGCCAGCTAGGTCGCCCAGGCCGCCGGCCGCCCGCGCCTTGCGGGGCCGGGCGGCGTTATCGGCTGGCCGTGGCCAGCCGCAGCGCCAGCCCCAGGAATACCAGGCCGGCGATGCGGTTCAGCCAGCGCGTGGCCGTGGCGGATCGCTGCAGCAACTGCCCGAAGGTACCGGAAAAAAAGGCAATGCTGCCGAACACCACCAGGGTGGCCAGCATGAATACGGCGCCCAGCGCCACGATCTGCAAGCCCACCGGTCCGCGCGCGGGCGAAGTGAATTGCGGCAGGAAGGCAAAGAAGAACAGCAGCACCTTGGGATTGGTCAGGTTCATGATGATGCCGCGCCGGTACAGGGCGCCGCGCGCCATGGGCGCGGGCCGGCCGGCGTGGGCGGGCCCGCCGCGGGCGCGCAGCGCCTGCCAGGCCAGGTAGGCCAGATAGGCGGCGCCCACCAGCTTCAGGGCCGTGAAGGCGTGCGGCGATGCCGCGAACACGGCCGCCAGCCCGGCCGCCACCGCGGCCGTATGGCCCAGCAGCCCGGTACATAGCCCCAGCACCACGAACATGCCGGCCGCGCGGCCCCACATGGCCGACTGCATCAGCACGAACAGGTTGTCGGGGCCGGGCGTCAGGGCCAGCAATACGGCAATACCGAAGAAGGCAAGCAGGGTGTCGAAGGGCAGCATGGCGTGGGATGGGTGGCGTGGCGCACCCGCGCGGCGGCGGGCAAAGGCCACCAGCGTACTGCGCGGCGAACCCGCAAGGCAATCGGCGCGGCGCGGTTTTCGCGCGGGCGGCGAATCTCCTAATATCGGGGTTTGGAATTTTCCGTCGCCCTCGAAGCAACCACATGGCCAAGCACAACGCTCCGCATATCGACACGCTGCTGCAGCATACCGCCACGGCGCCGTTCAATCCGCAATCCGGCTCGGCGCCGGTCAACCTGCCGTCCATGCGCGCCAGCACCGTGCGATTCGAGAGCCTCGATGCCCTCGAAGCCACCCAGCGCCGCAAGGCGTCCGGCGAGCGCGCGGCCACGTACGGTCGCATGGGCATGGACACCCATGCCGCGCTGGAACAAGTTTTCCGCGAACTGGAAGGCGGTACCCATGCGTACCTGGCTCCGTCGGGCCTGGCGGGCATTACCCTGGCCATGACCTCGCTGCTGTCGGCGGGCGACCATGCCCTGGTCGCCGATTGCGTCTACGGTCCAGTGTACGAACTCGATGCCGCGCTGCTCAAGCGCATGAATATCGAGCTGACCTATTTTTCCGCCGACGACGACCTGGAATCGCTGCTGCGGCCCAACACGCGCATGGTCTATGTCGAATCGCCGGGGTCGCTGCTGTTCCAGATGCTGGATATCCCGGCGCTGGCCGCCTTCTCGCGCAAGCATGGGCTGGTGCTGGCCTGCGACAACACCTGGGGGTCGGGCTATATCTACCGGCCGCTGGCGCTGGGCGCGCATGTCTCGGTGGTGGCTGGCACCAAGTATGTGGGGGGCCATTCCGACCTGATGCTGGGCGCGGTGGTTACCAACGATGCCGACATCGCCAAGCGCCTGAATCGCACCCAGTACGCCATGGGGTATTCCGTCAGCGCCGACGATGCCTGGCTGGCGCTGCGGGGGGTGCGCACCATGCCCATCCGCCTGGCGCAGCATGCGCGTCACGCCATGCAGGTGTGCGAGTTCCTGGCGCAGCGGCCCGAGGTGGCGCGCATTTACCATCCTGCCTGGCCGGCCGATCCGGGCCACGCGCTGTGGCAACGCGACTGCACGGGGTCGAACGGCATGCTGGCCGTGGAACTGCGCCTGTCGCCCCAGGCCTCGCGCCGTTTCGTCGACGCCCTGGATTTGTTCGGCATTGGTTTTTCGTGGGGCGGCTTCGAAAGCCTGGTGCAGTGGGTAACCCCGGGCGAACTGGCCCGCCACCGCTACTGGGCGGGCGGCGACCATGCCCTGGTGCGCCTGCACATCGGCCTGGAAGACCCGCGCGACCTGATCGCCGACCTGGCCCAGGCCCTGGAGCAGGCGGCCGCGTAAGCGGCGCCACGGGTGTCAAGCCATGGCGCTGCCTTAAGATAAAAAAGGGTATCACCGGGTGTCTGGCTCCGAAGGTGCCGGACACCGTTGTGTGCAACGATAGTCTCAGTTGGACGGTGTCCGGCACCCTGACGGGAGCCAGACACCCGGCGGTGCCCGCGAAAACTCGCCACGGCAGCTCAAGAGAGTGCCATGGCGGTCTGACACCGTTTCCGCCCGCGCCGGATATTACTTCTGGCGCGCCAGCGGGATCAGGCGATCCACTTCGCGCAGGGCGCCTTCGTAGCTGTTGCCGGCCATGGCGGGCGAGGTCATGAACTTGCCGCCCACCGCGAATGCCGGGGTGCCGTCCACGTTGTAGGCCTGGGCCAGTTGGTCGGCCCGCTGCACTTGCGTCTGCACGCTGAACGAGTCGAACACCGAATCGAATTTGGCGCGGTCCACCCCTTGTTCGGCCGCCCAGTCACCCATGGATTTTTTGTCGAACAGGCGCTTGCGCTCGCCATGCAGGGCCGTGAAGAACTTGGCGTGCAGATCGGGGCGATTCAGCGTCAGCAGCGTGTAGTACAGCTGCTGCATGGGCTTCATGCTGGCATTGAAGGCAATGGGCACCTGCTTCAGCACCACATCCGGCGGCGCCGTCTTGGCCCAGGCTTCCACCATGGGTTCCATGGTGGCGCAGTGGGGGCAGGTGTAGGCGAAGAATTCCAGCACTTCGACCTTGCCCGGGGTGTCGGACGGATGCGGCGGGTTAATGACGATGTGCTGGTCGCTGCCCTGGGCCTGGCTGGCTGGCGCGAACAGGGTGGCGGCGGCCAGTGCCGCGGCGGCGATAAGGCGGGTGAACATGGAGGACTGCATCATGCGTGTTCCTGAGAAAGAAGTTACGGTGACAGACCGGCCGCGCCGCGGATAAGTTCAATGGCGGGGGCGGCCTACTGCCGCACCACCGCGGATTCGATCTTGTTTTCGCCCAGGCGGCTGCGGGCGCGGTTCATGTCGTCGAGGCGGGCAAAGGGCCCCACCCGGACGCGGTTGACCTGCATGCCGTTGACCTCGGCGCGCTGCACGGCCACAGGCAGCCCCAGCAGCAGGATACGCGCCTTCAGGGCCTCGGCGTCTTCCAGGACACGGTAGGCGCCGGCCTGCAGGAAATACTTGCCGTTGGCCGCAGCCGTAGCGCGCGGCGGGGGCGCGGCGGGCTTGTCGGCCTGGGCGCCACCGGGCGGCAGGGTG
>NZ_JAJMLX010000440.1 GCF_020991325.1 Bordetella petrii
ATAAGCACGTCATAGGCCATGGTGGTGTCTCCTCAGGCCGGGCCCACGTTGCCGTACAGGGCCGTGTCGCGCGCCATGTCGCCGCTGGCGCGCACGCGCTGCTTGCGCTGTTCGGCGAAGGCCAGCATGCGGTCGATGGGCACCTTGGCGCGCCGGCCCAGGGCCGGGTCCAGCGTGATCTCGTTGCGGCCGTGCTCCAGTGCATGGGCCAGGCCGGCCAGTTCGTTCATGGCCATCCAGGGGCAATGCGCGCAGCTTTTGCAGGTGGCGCTGTTGCCGGCGGTGGGAGCGGCCACGAATGTCTTGCCGGGCGCGGCGGCGCGCATCTTGTGCAGAATGCCCTGGTCGGTGGCCACGATGAAATGCGCCGCATCCAGGCGGCGCGCCGCGTCGATCAATTGCGTGGTGGATCCCACCACGTCGGCCTGCGCCAGCACCGGCTGCGGCGATTCCGGATGCGCCAGCACCCTGGCCTGGGGATAGTCGGCGCGCAGCAGTTCCAGTTCGGTGCCCTTGAATTCATCGTGCACGATGCAGGCGCCCTGCCACAGCAGCATGTCCGCGCCAGTCTGGCGCTGCACATAGCTGCCCAGGTGGCGGTCGGGGGCCCACAGAATGCGTTCGCCGCGCGCATGCAGGTCGGCAATGACGTCCAGCGCGATGGACGACGTCACCACCCAGTCGGCGCGCGCCTTCACGGCCGCGCTGGTGTTGGCGTACACCACCACGGTGCGGTCGGGATGCGCGTCGCACCAGGCGGCAAAATCGTCTTCGGGGCAGCCCAGGTCCAGCGAGCAGGTGGCTTGCAGGTCGGGCATCAGGATGCGCTTGGACGGGCTGAGGATCTTGGCTGTTTCGCCCATGAAGCGCACGCCGGCCACCACCAGTGTATCGGCCGGGTGGTCGCGTCCGAAGCGGGCCATTTCCAGCGAATCGCCCACGCAGCCGCCCGTGGCCTCGGCCAGTTCCTGCAGGTCGGCGTCGACGTAGTAATGGGCTACCAGTGCGGCGCGGTGGCGGGCCAGCAGCGCGCGGATCTGTTCGATGACGGCGGGCTTGCGCGCCGCGGATAGCGGTTCGGGCACGCGTGCCCAGGCCTGGCCCACGGTGGTGGGACAGCTCGATGCCTGGGCAGGCATCAGGGGCAGATCGAATTCAACCGGCCGGGTGGCGGGTGTGTGCATGGCGGGTCTCCGGCGGCGGCCCGGTCGGGGCAGCCTAATTATGCTCAATACGAGTATTTATGGGCCAAAAAAAGAGGAGCTCCATTTATGCTACGTCTGAGCATAAGTAGGTGTCAAGCCCCCCGCCGCCGTATTGCCCCCGGGCGCATCCCACCCCGGTCCTGGGCGATTCAGGCGCGCCAATGCCGCGCGGTTTCAATGAAGCGTTGCGTGGCGGGCGCCGGCTCGCCACGCCAGCCCAGCGCGAAGGGCAGCACGGGCGCTGCGGGACGCAAGGGCCGGAAAACGATGTCCGGCCGGGGCAGGCGTGACATGCCTTCGGTGACCAGCCCCATGCCGATGCCGGCGGACACCAGCGCGGTCAGCGAGGTCATGGGCGTCACTTCCTGCACGATATTCGGGCTGACGTCTGCGCGCTGGAACAGCGCGATGACACGGTCGTAGATGCTGGGGCCGACGCTGCGCGGGGCGATCAGGAAAGGCTCGCCGGCCAGTTCGTGCACGGCCACGGTCTTGCGGCGCGCCAGGCGGTGGGCGGCGGGCAGCGCCAGTACCAGGCGTTCGCCCGGCAGGCGCGCGGTGCTCAGTCCCGGGGTGTCAGCGGCGGGTGCAAGACCGCGACGTCGATGGCATCAGCCGCCAGCGCGGTTTCCAGCGACGGCGAATTCATTTCCGTGAGCTCTACGTGTACGGCAGGGTAGCGGGCCCGGAAATCGCGCACACAATGCGGCACCAGGCCGTACAGGGCCAGCACGGTGAACCCGATGCGCAGCAACCCGGCTTCGCCACGCGCGGCGCGGCGGGCCTGCTCTTTGCCCGCCGCGGCCTGCGCGATGGCGGCGCGCGCG
>NZ_JAJMLX010000441.1 GCF_020991325.1 Bordetella petrii
GACGGGGCGTCGAACGGTCTGACGGCGCCGAACGGTCCGTCGCAGCAGCGGGTGATCCGCCAGGCGCTGGTGAGTGCCGGTCTGACCGCGGCGGACGTCGACGTGGTGGAGGGGCACGGTACCGGGACGCCGTTGGGTGACCCGATCGAGGCGCAGGCGTTGCTGGCGACGTACGGTCAGGAGCGGCAGGAGCCGTTGTGGCTGGGTTCGGTGAAGTCGAACCTCGGTCATACGCAGGCGGCGGCGGGTGTGGCCTTCGTAGGCCGCGACTTCGGTGAACAACGGCGGGCGCGGGCCGACCACTGACATTTCCCCGCGCAGCACGTTGAGGAACTGCGGCAGCTCGTCCAGCGAGTGCTTGCGCAGCCAGTGCCCGCACCGGGTGATCCGCGGGTCGTCTTTCAGCTTGAACAGCGGCCCGGCCCCGTCGTTGCGTTCGCGCAGCGCGGCCAGCTTCGCCTCGGCGTCCGGGACCATGGTGCGGAACTTGAACATCTTGAAGGACCGCCCGTCCTGGCCGGCGCGTTCCTGCAGGAAGAACACCTTTCCGGGTCCTTCCAGCTTGATCACCGCGGCAATCGCCAGGAAGACCGGGGCCAGGGCCAGCAGCGCGGCGCAAACAGCAAAGAGCGCCAGGGTTTTCATCAGCGGGCTCCTTGTTGATGGCTCGGCATGCCATGGCCGGCATGGGGTTGCGGCGCGCCGCCGGCCAGGGGCTGTATCGGGGCATGCACCTGCACCGTCTGGCGCTTGCCGCCCACGTCGAACACCAGCGATATCGCCACCTGCTTGCCGGCCTGGGCCTGGTGTTTCAAGTCCAGCAGCATCAGGTGATAGCCGCCGGGCTTCAGCGCCACGTCCTGGCCGGCCGGCAGGTCCAGCCCGTTTATCTGCCGCATTCTCATGACGTCGCCCTGCATGGCCATCTCATGGATTTCCGTGGTGGCGGCGATGTCGGATTGCGCCGAAACCAGGCGCGCCGGCGTGGGCGAGCGCAAGGTCATGAAGGCGCCGGTGGCATGCTGCCCGGGCACGGTGGCGCGTACCCAGGCGTTGTCCACGGTGACTTGCGCGCCGGCGGCGGTGGCGGCCAGCGATAGGCCCATGGCCAGGGCGATTCGGTGTATGGCTTTCATCAGTGTTCTCTTCAAAAGGATCTGCGAACGCAGGGACATGGGCGCGCTAGCCGCGCCGGCCCATGATCTGCCCGATGTCGTGCAGGTAGTCGTCGATGGGCTGGTTGTGGCGCAAGGCCACCCGCAGCGTGCCCTGGGCGTCGTATACGTAGCTGAGGGCGGTGTGGTCCATGGTGTAGGAAGAGCCCGTCGGGATCTTGCTGTAATACACCTTGTATTCCCTGGCGACGGCCTTGGTCTGTTCGGGCGAGCCGTACAGGCCGATGAAGCCGGGGTCGAAGGCCGTGACGTAGGCGGAAAGCACATCGGGGGTGTCGCGTTCCGGGTCTACGGTAATGAACAGCACCTGCAGGTTCTGGCCTTGTTCGCCCAGCTTCTGCCTGATTTCCACGGCGCGTATCAGCGCCGTGGGGCAGACGTCGGGGCATTGGGTAAAGCCGAAGAACACCATCACCACCTTGCCCTTGAAATCTTCCAGGGTGTGGCCGCGGCCGTCGGTGCCCTGCAGCGTGAAGCCCTTGCCAAAATCGGCGCCGGCCAAACTCATGCCGCGCAGGTCCTGCGCGGTGTCCTGGTCCGAGCAGCCGGCCAGGATGCCGAGCCCGCCCAGGGCGGCCGCGGCGATAAACGTGCGTCTGTGTAGCATTTGTCGTCCTTATCCATGATGCGCTCGCAGTGCCGTACCGGCCCGGCGCCAAGAGGCCGGCATGAGACGGCCGTGCGCGCTGCGCGGCGGCCATGGCCCACGGTCAGTACGGACGTGAAAAAACCTCGCGTAACGATCCCGCCATGGGCTTGCCGCTATTGGCAAGCCGGCCGGGATGATCAGGCGAGGCGCGCGGGAGGGGCCCTGGAGCCCAGCGGAGGGCCTTGCGGGGGCAGCGGCCGCATCATAGGCACCCTGGATTTCTATCGCAAGTCCAGCCGCGAAAGCGCGCCCATGTATAAAAAGCTGAACAGCCGCGCCCCCCAAGAAAGCGTTGTCGGCGCAAGCAGGCAGCGGAATTCCACGCAACGCGATTCGATCAGCCTGGCGCACGTTTTCACGCCGCGAAACAACGCGTTGATGGATACGATGGAAAGCAAGATCTTCTATCAGCAAACGCG
>NZ_JAJMLX010000442.1 GCF_020991325.1 Bordetella petrii
GCCGGCAAAGCGATGGCGCCGCCCGTGGCCGGGGCGCCCGTGGCCGAGCTGGGCGATGCCGACGCCGAGCCCCAACTGGGCCCGCCCTGGTACGTGCAAGGCCTGCTGGGCCTGAGCGCCTGGCTGACCACGCTGTTGCTGCTGCTGTTCCTGTTCCTGTCAGGCGCGGTGCAGTCGCAGGAAGGCGCGATGGTGGTGGGCCTGGTCTTGTGCGCGGTGGCCGTGGCCGTGCTGCGCACCGACGCGGGGCCGTTCTGGCGCCAATGCGCCACGGCCATGGGCTTCGCGGGCCAGATCCTGGTGGCGTTCGGCCTGTCGGATTCTTCCTCGCAGTTCAACGCCTGCACCTTCGTGCTGTTGCTGGGGGTGGCGGTTTACGCCCTGGCCCCCGAGGCCTTGCTGCGCTTTCTCAGTGCCTGGATGATCGCCCTGGCGGGCGCGGGCCTGATCTGGCTGGGCCTGGTGCCCGAGCTGATGCACGACGACCTGCTGGGCGCCTGGCTGGATTTCGACACACTGCGCGCCGCGTTCATCTGGCAGCCGGTGGCGGTAACCGGCGCCTGGGCGGCGGCGGTGGCGTTTTGCCTGGGGCACCGCCTGGCGCGCACCCGCCCCAACGCGCTCTTGCCCCTGGCATGGGCCTTCGTGCTGGCGGTGCAGGGCATGGTGTGGCTGGCAGGCGGCACTTCGGTGGCGCAACTGCCGGCGATCTGGCAATTGCACCCGGTGACGGCCCTGTTGACGGTGGCGGGCGCGGTGCTGCCGGTGGCCTGCGCCCTGGCGGTGCTGTGGCCGCGCCGCCGCGTGCTGACGGCCGGCGTCATGTGGGGCGTGCCGCTGGGCCTGCTGGCCCTGTCGCTGTTCTGGCTGCCCAGCCCGGGTATTGCATTCGCCCTGGCCTGGATGCTGCTGGGCTTCGGCCTGAACCGCTCGCGCCTGGCGATGTTCGGCGGCCTGAGCCTGCTGGCATATCTGGTGGTGTACTACTACCAGCTGCAGGTGCCCTTGCTGGACAAGGCGCTGTGGCTGGGCGGTGCCGCGCTGCTGTTGTTCCTGCTCCATGGGCTGGTGTGGCTGGTGCCGCGCCTGATGCGCACGGCCCAGGCGCCACAGGCCGCGGTGGCCGGCCCGGCCTCGCCGGCGCTGCGCTGGCGCACCGCCGTGGTGCTGGGGGGCCTGGTGCTGGCCGCGGTGGTGGTCAACGGGGCCATCTGGCAGCGCGAAACCTTGCTGGCCCATGGGCGGGTGGCCATCCTGGCATTAGCGCCGGTAGACCCGCGTTCGCTGATGCAGGGCGACTACATGGCCTTGCGGTTCGAGGCGGGCGATCAAGTCATGAAGCACTTTGCCGCCGACGACAAAAAGGCCCCGCCGCTGGACGGCTATGTGGTGCTCGTGCCCGACAGCCAGGGCGTGGCGCAGGTTGCGCGTATCCAGAGCGAACCCCAGCCGCAGCAGAACCAGGAAATCGCCCTGCGCTACCGCCTGCGGGGCGGACAGGTGCGCATCGTGACCAACGCCTATTTCTTTCCCGAAGGCCAGGCCGACCGCTATGCGGCGGCGCGCTATGGCGAACTGCGGGTGGGCGACGACGGCACCGGGCTGCTGGTGCGGATGCTCGGCGAGGACAAGCAGCCGCTGTGATGCGCTGGGGGTGCGTCTTCGGTGTCTGGCGCCCTGGCGGGAGCCAGACACCTGCTGCCAGCCGGAAGGGCAAAAACCGTACGCCAGGCCGCGTCAGCTCGCTGTGATGGGAAAGCGCGCAGCCCAGCACGCGGTGGCTTCGGCCAGGAAGGCGGCCGGGGTGCCGGCGGCGCAGGGTTCGAACCCCAGCGCCTGCCAGGCCTGTCGCAGCATCGCCATCGGCTGCGCGGTGTCCAGCGGCGCGGCGCCGTTCTGTTTGGACAGCTTCAGGCCGGTGGCGGGGTCGCTGATCAGCGGCACGTGCATCACGCGTGGCGGCGCGGCGCCCAGCAGGCGGGCCAGTACGCGCTGGCGCGCGGTGGAACTGAGCAGATCAGCGCCGCGCACAATGTCGGTAATGCCTTGTTCGGCGTCATCCACCACCACGGCCAATTGATAGGCCCACAGGCCGTCGGCGCGGCGCAGCACGAAGTCTCCCACCGCCTGGGCCACATCTTGCTGCTGAGGGCCCAGCCAGCGGTCGGTGAAGGCCTCCACGCCTTCGGGGACGCGCAGGCGCCAGGCGCGCGCCAGGCGGCCCG
>NZ_JAJMLX010000443.1 GCF_020991325.1 Bordetella petrii
CGAACAGGGCTTTGCAGCGGCCTGCGTGGCGGCCCGCATCGCCGAAGCCGTTTCCACCCTGGCCGCCAACCCCATTGCCGATATAGGCGTGCGGGCCCGCGCCCGCGCGGCCGCCATTGCCGGCGGCGCGGCCACCTATCACTACGACGCCACGTTCGGCAAACCCGACCGCGACGCCCGTCCCAAGCTCAAGAAAATCGTGCAAGTGGTAGACCGCGCCGACGCGGCGGCAGCCCAGCAAGGCCTGCGCGAAGGCGGTGCCATCGCGCACGGCATGGAACTCACCCGCACGCTGGGCAACCTGCCCGGCAACGTGTGTACCCCCACCTACCTGGGCGACACGGCCAAGAAACTGGCGCGCGAATTCAAATCGCTGAAGGTCGAAGTGCTGGACCGCAAACAGGTCGAGGCGCTGGGCATGGGCTCGTTCCTGTCGGTGGCCCGCGGCTCTGACGAGCCCCTGCGCTTCATCGTGCTGCGCCACAGCGGCAAGCCCGCCAAGAAAGCCAAGGCCGGCCCGGTGGTGCTGGTGGGCAAGGGCATCACCTTCGACGCCGGCGGCATTTCGCTCAAGCCCGCCGCCACCATGGACGAAATGAAGTACGACATGTGCGGAGCCGCCAGCGTGCTGGGCACCTTCCGGGCGCTGGCCGAACTGGAACTGCCCATGGACGTGGTCGGCCTGGTCGCCGCCTGCGAGAACCTGCCCAGCGGCAAGGCCAACAAGCCCGGCGACGTCGTCACCAGCATGTCGGGCCAGACCATCGAGATCCTGAACACCGACGCCGAGGGCCGCTTGGTGCTGTGCGATGCCCTGACCTACGCCGAACGCTTCAAGCCCTCGGCCGTCATCGACATCGCTACGCTCACCGGTGCCTGCGTGGTGGCGCTGGGCCATGTCAACACCGGCCTGTTCTCGCAGGACGACGCCCTGGCCGAATCCCTGCTGTCGGCCGGCAGGCAGGCGCTGGACACCGCCTGGCGCATGCCCATGGACGACGCCTACCAGGACCAGCTCAAGTCCAACTTCGCCGACATCGCCAATATCGGCGGCCCCCCGGCCGGCGCGGTCACGGCGGCGTGCTTCCTGTCGCGCTTTGCCAAGGCTTACCCCTGGGCGCACCTGGACATCGCCGGCACGGCGTGGCGCAGCGGCAAAGACAAAGGGGCCACCGGCCGTCCCGTGCCGCTGCTGATGCAATACCTGCTCGATCAGGCCTGACCCGCGCCCGCCCCGCATGACGCGCATCGACTTCGCCTTTGGCGCTTCCGACCGCTTGCGGGCCGCCTGCCAGGCCGCCCGCAAGCGCTACCAGGCGGGCCAGAGGCTGGTGGTGTATTGTGCCGACGGAACGCGCCTGTCCGCCTTCGACCGCATGCTCTGGGCCTTCGACGACACTTCGTTTGTTCCTCATGTGCTGGCCACCGATCCGCTGGCGGCCGATACCCCGGTCATCCTGACCGCCGCCGCCCCCCAGGCCGCGCCGGCCGGCAACCTGGGGGAATGCTGGCTGCTGAACCTCGACGACGACTGCCCGCCGGGCTACGATGGCTTCGCGCGGATACTGGAGATCGTCTCCGACGACCCCGCCGACCGCCAGGCGGCCCGCCAGCGCTGGCGGGTGTACCAGGCCGCCGGCCATGCGACGCACAGCCACAACCTGGCAGGCCGCGCGGCGTAAGCGGCCTTTCCCGGAGCCCCCATGCCCCAATATACCGACCCCGGCATTCCCACCCTGACCCAGCGGGCCGAGCCCACGCTGGCGCCGGCCGGTGGCGGGGTCGACGAGCGAGTGCACCGAGTGGGCTTCGGCCAGGAGGCGTCCGCCGTTCGTGCGGTAGATCTCGTAGTGGCACTCGAGGTGGCGCCTCGGGGTCACGGCCCAGGTCCGGATGGTGAGGTCGTCCAGGTACTTGGCGGGCTCGTGGAAGCGCGCCCGGAAGTTCGTCGTGGTGATGGTGTAGTTCCAGAAGTCGACGCCCACGGCCAGGGCGAACGCCTCACGTCCCAGGTCGAACCAGGGGACGTAGCTGGCGTAGTAGGCGTGGCCCTGCACATCGCATTCGCCCCAGCGGACGCGGGCGGTTGTATCGATGTGGTTCCAGCCCTCGATGGCGGAAACCGTTTCAACCCAGCGCGGCATGACGCCTCTCTTCTCTCACAGGGCTTCAGAAAAGGCAGGCCCGGAGGAATACCGAATTCCTCGACGAGCGCTGCGATG
>NZ_JAJMLX010000444.1 GCF_020991325.1 Bordetella petrii
TGTGCGCCGGCAGGGCGCCCAGGGCGTGTACCGCCTGGTCCAGCGCGGCGGGCTCGGCCAGCGCCAAGGCCCGCATCCAGGCGGCGCGCTGCGCCGAAGCGGAAGCCTGAGGGGGAATTGTCGGATCCATATCTTCCTCTAAACGTCTAGACGACTAGATGCTGTATGATACGGAAGAAATGGGCATCAGTACAACATTGCCAGATGAATTTTTCGTGACACCGTGGCGCTGCGCCACAGGCGCGCCACAGCGGCGCGCGACTGATGCACAATCATGGCCGTCAAACATGAACCTGGCATTACGGAACGGATTAACACCATGGTCGAACGAGGCTCGGGTGTCGCGGTGTGGCGACAGATCGGTGAACTGCTGGCGGACGATATCCGCAACAAACTCTATGCGCCCGGCGAGCGCCTGCCGCCCGAACCCGAACTGGCCGCCAAGTTTTCCGTTAACCGCCACACCATCCGCCGCGCCATGGGCGAACTGGAACAAAGCGGGCTGGTGCGCATCGAGCAAGGCCGCGGCACGTTCGTGCAAGAACACGCCATCGACTACGCCATCGGCAAGCGCACCCGCTTTTCAGAGAACCTGCTCAGCCAGGGCATGCTGGGCTATATCGACGTGCTGGGCTGCCAGAGCGTGCGCGCCGCGGACATCGCGCGCCACCTGGGGCTGGCGCGCACCGCGCCGCTGCTGCGCGTGCAATCCATAGGCAAGGCCGAGAACCGCTGCATCGACGTTTCCGAACACTATCTGGACGAAAAGCGCTTTCCCGATTTCGCCGACAACCTGCGCAGGCTGCGGTCGATCTCGCGTGCGTTTTCCCACTACGGTGTCGCCGACTACACCCGCAAGTGGTCGCGCATTACCGCGGCCCTGCCCGCGCCCGAAGTGGCGCGGCTGATGGGCCAGCCCAAGACGCGCCCCATATTGCAGGTGGAAGCGCTGAACGTGGACCGCGACGGCGCGCCGCTGCAGTACAGCGTCACGCGCTTCGTGGGCGACCTGGTGCAATTGGTGGTGTCGGAAGACGCCGCCTGATGCGCGGGCGGCCTTCCTGCCCGCCCCCATATTCATCTAGACATCCAGCTGTCATAGAACTTCGCTAAGGTGCCAGCATGAACATCGAATCCTCTGCTTCCCCTGCGCTGGCTGGCATTGCCGGACGCCGCCTGTTGACCTCCGCCGGGCTGGGCGCCGGCGAGCTGGTTTTTCGCGATGGCCGCATCGCCGATGGCGCCGCACCGCATTTTGCGGGCGCCGCCTGGCTCGATGCCGGCGAGCTGCTGGTGCTGCCCGGCATCGTGGACCTGCACGGCGACGCCTTCGAGCGCGCCGTCATGCCGCGGCCGGGCGTGACGTTTCCCTACGATGCCGCCCTGCACGATGTCGACCGCCAACTGCTGGCCAACGGCATTACTTCCGAATTCCACGGCGTGACGCTTTCCTGGGAAGGCGGGCTGCGCGGCGAACCTTATGCCGAGCGCATGTTCGAATCGCTGGCGCGCATGCAGGCCGCGCTGGGAGCGCGCCACCACGTGCACCTGCGCTTCGAGACCCATCACGTGGGCGGCGTCGAAACCGCGCAGCAATGGATCCGCGATGGCCGCGTGCAATTCCTGGCCCTGAACGACCACCTGCCTTCCATGGCCCGCCGCCTGGGCGACGACCGCAAGCTGCTGCAGTACGCAGACCGCGCCGAATGCGACCTGGATACCTTCCAGGCCCGCATCCGCCAAGCCATGTCGGCGGCCGACGATGTGGGCGATGCCATGCGCGAACTGACCCGCAGCGCGCGCGAGGCCGGGCTGAGCGTCGCCTCGCACGACGACCCCGACGCCTCGACCCGCCGCTATTACCACCAGTTGGGCTGCCGCGTGGCCGAGTTCCCGCTCACGGCCGACGCGGCGCGCGTGGCGCGCGACCTGGGCGATGCCATTGTGTTCGGCGCGCCCAACGTGGTGCGCGGCCGCAGCCATACCAATGCGCCCAATGCCACCGAGATGGTCCGCGCCGGGCTGTGCGACATTCTGACTTCCGACTACTACTACCCTGCCCCCCTGACGGCCGCATTGCTGCTGGCCGAGCGCGGCATCCTGCCGCTGGAACAGGCCTGGCGCCTGGTATCGGCCAACCCGGCGCGCGCGGCGGGCCTGTCCGACCGGGGCCAACTGGCCCCAGGCCAGGCAGCCGACGCCATCGTGGTGGACGACAGCGT
>NZ_JAJMLX010000445.1 GCF_020991325.1 Bordetella petrii
TCACCGGCCACGTCATGGGCGATTTGTCGTCGCGGCGCGGCATGGTGCAGGGCATGGACGATATCGCGGGCGGGGGCTGCAAGCCGTGGTGCACATGGAACAGCATCAACTCGGTGCCCGCCCGCGAGGCCAATTGCGCGGCATGGGCGGCCAGCATGGCTGAATCGGCACCGCCGCTGGTGGCCACGGCCAGGCGCGGCGTGGTGCCGGGGAAAGACTGTAGGGTATTGCGCAATGCCGCCATCAGGGCGGCCGAGGGAAAACCGCCATCGGCGGGCGGTGCCTTGGCCCCTGCGGACGATGGCGGCGCGGCGGGGTTCATGGCATTGGCGTGGTCGGCAAGGCGCCAGGCAAGCCGGGCGGCAGGCCCGGCGGCCGCATCAGGCGCGGGTTTCCTGGAATTTGCCGTACGACAGCAGGCGCTGCATGCGCTGCTCGATGAGTTGGTCGGCGCTCATGCCGCGGAACTGGCGCAGCGCATCGCCCAGGGCACGGCGCAGCAGCCGCGCCATGACGCGCGGATCGCGGTGGGCGCCACCCACGGGCTCGTTGACGACGCGGTCGACCAGGCCCAGGTCTTTCAGGCGCGGCGCGGTAATGGCCAGCGCTTCGGCGGCGTCGGCGGCCTTGTCGGCGCTGCGCCACAGAATGGACGCGCAGCCCTCGGGCGAAATGACCGAATACGTGGCGTATTGCAGCATCAGCACGGCGTTGCCCACGGCAATGGCCAGCGCCCCGCCCGAACCGCCCTCGCCGATGACGGTGGAGATGACCGGCACCTTCAGTTCAGCCATGGCGTACAGGTTGCGGCCGATGGCTTCCGACTGGCCGCGTTCTTCGGCGCCCACGCCGGGATAGGCGCCCGGGGTGTCGATGAAGGTAAAGACCGGCAAGCTGAATTTCTCGGCCAGGCGCATCAGGCGCAGGGCCTTGCGGTAGCCCTCGGGGCGCGGCATGCCGAAATTGCGCGCGGCGCGCTCTTTGGTGTCGCGGCCCTTCTGGTGCCCGATAACCATGCATGACGCGCCGTTGAAGCGGGCCAGGCCGCCCACGATGGACTGGTCATCGGCGTACATGCGGTCGCCGTGCAGCTCGTGGTAGTCGGTGAACATTTCGCGCACGTAATCCAGCGTGTAGGGACGCTGCGGGTGGCGGGCCACCAGGGCGGTTTGCCAGGGCGTCAGCTTGCCGTAGATTTCCTTGGCCAGCGTCTGGCTTTTTTGCTGCAGGCGGCTGATTTCGTCGGAGATATCCACCGCTGAATCGGCCTGTACATAGCGCAGCTGCTCGATCTTGTTTTCAAGTTCGGCCAGCGGTTGTTCGAATTCCAGGAATGTATTGCGCATGAAGTATGGTTCCGTTATTGGGCACCTGGCGGATCAGTTCGGAACCGCTTTGGATTCCAGACTGCGCCATAGATACCAGGTTGCCACGGTACGCCAGGGCTGCCATGCCGACGAGACCTCGCGGGCCTCGAAGCGCGAGACAGGCTCTCCGCTGAAGTAGTGTAGCGAGATTGCCTTGAGCAACCCCGGATCGTCCAGCGGCAGGACGTCCGGCCGCTGCAGATTGAATATCAGGAACATCTCGGCCGTCCAGCGGCCGATGCCCCGGATGGCCAGCAATTCCGCCACCACGCTTTCGTCGTCCATGGCGGCCCACTTTTCGGGATGCACCCGGCGTTCGCCGAAATGAGCGGCGAGGTCTTGCACGTATTCGCACTTGCGCTGCGACAACCCGGCCTGGCGCAGTGTAGCGCCGCCTACGCCCAGCACGCCGGCCGGCGTGGGCCGCTTGCCCACCGCGTCAAGAAAGCGCTGCCACAGCGCGTCGCCCGCCTTGCTGGAGATTTGCTGGCCCACGATGGCGCGCGCCAGGGTGACAAAGGGCGTGTGGCGCGAGGTGAGCCAGGCTTCGGCATGCTGCGGAATGATCTTCTTCAGGATGCGGTCGCGGCGCACCAGGTGCGCGACGGCTTCTTCCCAGTAATGCGGCTTGGCGACGGTGGCGGTGTCGGGAGGCATGGCGCTGCGGTTCCTTAGGCGCGACGCCATTGGGTTTGGCCGCCCGGCTTGTCGTCGAGCTCGATGCCGGCCTCGCGCAGCTGGGCGCGAATGCCGTCGGCCTGGGCGTAGTCGCGCGACTGTTTGGCGGCGGTCCGGGCGGCGATCAGGGCTTCGATCTGGCCTGCGTCCAGGGCGGCGGCCG
>NZ_JAJMLX010000446.1 GCF_020991325.1 Bordetella petrii
CGCGAGCGCGTGAAGGCCGGCGCGGCGCGTTCGCGGCGGGCCGGCTGGCCAGCGGCGGGACGACGTTTGCGCAACAGGTTGTAGACATAGAACACGGCCACGAAGAACAGGAATACCGCGAAACTCAGCCTCAGGGTGCGCGACGAAATGCCCAGGGCCAGTTGCGCCCCCACCCACGTGAAGGCCACTGCGCCTGCCGCGCCGGCCAGCGCGACGGCGCGGTCGATGCGGGCCTGCTGGTTGTATTTACGGACCGCCATGATGATGGTGGGCAGCACCATGATCAGGGCCGTGCCCTGGGCCAGTTGCTGCGACATGTCCATCAGCAGCACCAGCGCGGGAATGGCGATCTATGCCCAGCACCCCGCCCAGGAATCCGATCAGCGCGCCGCATACCAGGCATATGCCCATCACCCACAGGCTCATGCCCGATGCTCCTTGAAAACCATGACGGGAAAAGCGGTAGCCGCGATGCCGGGCAAGCCGCTCACCGCAGCTTGTCCAGCGCGGCGTCGAGCCGGTCGACCGCCCAGATTTCCAGGCCTTCGATCGCCTGGCGCGGCGCGTTGGCCTTGGGGATGAGGGCGATGTTGAAACCCAGCTTGGCAGCTTCGCGCAAGCGCTCCTGCCCGCGCGGCGCGGGTCGGATTTCGCCGGCCAGGCCGACTTCGCCGAACGCGATCAGGCCGCGCGGCAAGGGCCGGTCGCGCAGCGACGACATGATGGCCAGCAACACCGGCAGGTCGGCCGCGGGCTCCGTGATGCGCACGCCGCCCACCGCGTTGACGAACACGTCCTGGTCGTAGGTAGTGACGCCGGCATGGCGGTGCAACACGGCCAGCAACATGGCCAGGCGGTTGCCTTCCAGCCCCACGGTCAGGCGCTTGGGATTGGGGGCGTGGGAACTGTCCACCAAGGCCTGGATCTCGACCAGCAGCGGCCGCGTGCCTTCCTGCGTGGCCATGACGCACGAACCGGCCACCTGTTGTTCATGCTGCGACAGGAACAGCGCGGAAGGGTTCGCCACCCCGCGCAGGCCGCGGTCGGTCATGGCAAACACGCCCAGCTCATTCACGGCGCCGAAGCGGTTCTTGAATGCGCGGACCAGTCGGAACGAGGAATGGGTATCGCCCTCGAAATACAGCACGGTGTCGACGATGTGTTCGAGCACGCGGGGGCCGGCCAGTGCGCCGTCTTTGGTCACGTGGCCGATCATCACAATGGCGATGCCTGTCTGCTTGGCCAGGCGCGTGAGCTGGGCCGCGCATTCGCGCACCTGCGATACCGAGCCGGGCGCGGCGGTGAGTTCGCCGCTGTACAGCGTCTGGATGGAATCGATGACGGCCACCGCGGGCTGCTGTTCCGACACGGCGGCCTGGATGGACTCGAGCCGGATCTCGGCCAGCAGGTTCACGTTGCCGGTTTGCAGGCCCAGGCGCCGGGCGCGCAGCGCCACTTGCTCGGCCGATTCTTCACCGGTGACATACAGCACGCGGGCATTGGCCGACATGACTGCCAGTGCCTGCAGCAACAGCGTGGATTTGCCGATGCCCGGGTCGCCGCCGATGAGCACCACGGCCCCGGCCACCAGCCCGCCCCCCAGCACGCGGTCGAATTCGTCCAGCCCGGTGGGTTGGCGCGGCGTTTCGCGCGCCTCGATGTCGGCCAGGCTGCGCACCGGGCTGGACGACGCCAGCGGCGCGTAACGATGCGACGCGGCGGCCGGGCCGCCGGTCTCGACAGTTTCTTCCAGGGTGTTCCAGGCGGAACAATGCGGGCATTTGCCCTGCCACTTGGGACTGGTGCCGCCGCATTCGGCGCAGACATAGACGGTTCGAGGCTTGGCCATGGCGCAAGTTTACCGGCAATGCGCAGCGGGGCCGGGCCATGGCGCGCGCTTGCCGTCACGGATACGTTTTTTTGCAAACTCATGGTGGAGGATTCAACCCCGTTGGGGCCGCTGGCGCGTTTAACCAGAACGATCCCCCGAACAGGACCCGACCATGAATACCAAGAACCCACCGGCCCGCTGGATATGCACGACGCTGGCGGCGGCCCTGCTGGCCGCCTGCTCGCCAGCCCCTAATCTTTTCAAGCGCGCCTTGCAGGCGCTCCAGCCGCAGATCGGACTGTGGTCGACGCTGCCGTTTCCCATGGTGTCCGAACTGATTGCCGGCGCCGGTTTCGACT
>NZ_JAJMLX010000447.1 GCF_020991325.1 Bordetella petrii
CCCAGCAGGCTGAGGCGCCCCAGCAGGCGCCGCTGTCGCCGCAGCCGGGCGCCGGCATGCCGGCCAATCAAGGGCCGGTGCAGGTTACCCAGACGCATGCCCGCCATATCCTCATCAAGACCTCGGCCGTCATGACCGACGACCAGGCGCGCCAGCGCCTGGAGCAGATCCGCCAGCGCGTCGTCAATGGCGGCGCCTCGTTCGCCGACATGGCGCGCCAGTATTCGCAGGATGCCAACGCGCCGCAGGGCGGCGACCTGGGCTGGGTGAACCCCGGCGAAATGGTGCCGTCGTTCGAGCAGGCCATGAACGCGCTGCCGGACAACGGCATCAGCCAGCCCGTGCTGTCGCCGTTCGGCTGGCACCTGATCCAGGTCGAGGGCCGGCGTGAACACGATGTCAGCGACGAACTGCAGCGCATGCAGGCGCGCCAGGTGCTGTTCGAGCGCCGCGCCGAGCCGGCCTATGAAGACTGGATGGCGCAGTTGCGCAACGAGGCCTATGTCGACAATCGCCTCGAAAAGCAAGACCGCCTCGAGCAGAACAACCGCTAAAGCGCCGCGAGCCCCACCATGAGCAGGCACCAGGCGCGCAAGCGCTTCGGCCAACACTTCCTGACGGACGAGAGCGTCATCGACGCCATTGTCCGGGCCATCGGCCCCGCGCGCGACGATCGCGTGGTTGAAATAGGCCCGGGCCTGTCGGCCCTGACACAGCCGCTGCTGCGCAGCCTGGCGCACTTGACGGTGGTCGAGATCGACCGCGACCTGGCAGCGCGCCTGCGCGGCCGCTACCCGGCTGAACAACTGACGGTGGTCGAGGCCGATGCCCTGACGGTGGATTTCGCCAGCCTGGGCGAACGCCTGCGCGTGGTGGGCAACTTGCCCTACAACATTTCCAGCCCCTTGCTGTTCCACCTGATGGCCGCCGCGGACGCCGTGGTCGACCAGCATTTCATGTTGCAGCGCGAAGTCATCGACCGCATGGTGGCCGAGCCGGGCAGCGCCGATTACGGCCGCTTGTCGGTGATGCTGCAGTCGCGCTACCGCATGGACAAACTGTTCGACGTGCCGCCCGAGGCCTTCGACCCGCCGCCGCGCGTGGTGTCGGCCGTGGTGCGCATGGTGCCGCTGCCGGCCGGCAGGCTGCGCCCGGCCAGCGAGGCGGCGCTGGAAACCGTGGTGGCCCGGGCTTTTTCCCAGCGCCGCAAGATGTTGCGGCGCGTGCTGGGAGACTGGGCGCCCCTGGTGCCCTGGGAAGCGCTGGATATTGCGCCCACGGCGCGTGCCGAGGAGGTCTCGGTCGAGAAATTCATCCGCCTGACCGACGCGCTGCTGCAGGCGGGCGTCGCGCTACCTTAGGGCCTGTACCCCGATTTCCCGGCCGTTGCCAAGTGTCCGGCTCCCGCCAGGGTGCCAGACACCGCCCAACTGAGACTGCCGTGGCATACATCGGTGCCTGCCCGGCACCTGCCTATAGCATGCGTTTGCCGGCCGCCAGCCATAGCTGCATGACGTCGCGCGCCCGGTCGCATAGATACTGGGCGGCGTTGTCGCAAGCCTGCTGCAGCGTGACCGGCCCCGGGGCCAGGCTGAACGCCGCGGTGATGCCGCCGGCATGCAGGTCTTGATAACCCTCGCCCAGCGAACCCGCCAGCGCCACCACCGGAACACCCGCCTGCCGGGCGATGCGGGCCACGCCGGCCGGCGTCTTGCCGCGCAGGGTTTGCGCGTCCATGCGGCCTTCGCCCGTAAAAACCAAAGTGGCGCCCTCCACGGCCTGGGCCAACTGGCCCAGTTCGGCCACCAGTTCCACGCCAGGCCGGAAGCGCGCATTCAGGAAGGCGTGCGCGGCGAAGCCCAGCCCGCCCGCCGCACCCGCGCCCGAGGCATCGCGCAGGTCGCGCCCCAGGTGCCGGGCGCAGACATCGGCCAGTTGCGCCAGGCTGCGATCCAGCAGTTCTACTTGTTCGGGCGAAGCGCCTTTCTGCGGCCCGAAGGTATGCGAGGCGCCTTGCGGGCCGCATAGCGGGTTGTCGACATCGGACGCGATTTCGATCTGGACGTCGGCCAGGCGCGCATCCAGGTTGTCGGGGATAGGCCGCTGGTGTATCCATTTGGCGTCCACCAGGCGGCCGTGCCGCGCCAGCAGCACGCCATAGTCCA
>NZ_JAJMLX010000448.1 GCF_020991325.1 Bordetella petrii
TGGGGCCGCTGGGCGGCGTGCCGGCGGCGCCGTCGCGCCCATACAGCCCCTGGTTGGGATCGGGGGCCTGGCGCGGGTCGGGCAGTTGGGTGGTGTCGGGGCTGCGGGTGGCGCGGTCGACGAACGGCATGGGCGCCTTCGTGACGTAAAACGCCACGATGGCCGCGATGATCAGGCCGATCAGCAGGCCGGCCAGGGCACCGTACATGGTGCTGCCGCGTTGGTTGGGTTGGCGGGACGATTTGCGTTTTGTGGCCATGAGTGCAGCTTACATTCGTTGCGGGGCCGACACGCCCAGCAGCGCCAGGCCGTTGGCCAGCACCTGCCGTGTGGTGGCCGCCAGGCGCAGGCGCGCCAGCTTGAGCGCCTGGTCGTCTACCAGCACGCGTTCGGCGTTGTACCAGGCGTGGAAGTCGGAGGCGCAGTCGCGCAGCCAGAACGCGATATGGTGCGGGGCCAATTCCTGGGCGGCCTGCGCCACGACTTGCGGGAAGCCCGCCAGGCGCTGCATCAGCGCGAATTCCGAAGGTGCGGTCAGCAGCGCGGCGTCGGCCTGCCCGATGGCGGTTTCGTCGGTGCCGGCATTGGCGATCATGGAGCAGATGCGCGCATGGGCGTACTGGATGTAGTACACCGGGTTTTCGTCGCTTTTCGACAGGGCGAGGTCGATGTCGAACACGAATTCGGTGTCGGCGCGGCGCTGGATCAGGAAGTAGCGCACCGCGTCGCGGCCCACCCAGTCGATCAGGTCGCGCAGGGTGACATAGCTGCCGGCGCGCTTGGAGATTTTCACCTCTTCGCCGCCGCGCATCACTTTCACCATTTTGTGCAGCACGTAGGCGGGATAGTCTTTGGGAATGCCTTCTTCCAGCGCCTGCAGGCCGGCGCGCACGCGCGCCACGGTGCCATGGTGGTCGCTGCCCTGGATGTTGACGGCGCGGTGGAAGCCCCGTTCCCATTTGGCCTTGTGATAGGCCACGTCGGGCACGAAGTAGGTATAGCCGCCCTCGCTCTTGCGCATGACGCGGTCTTTGTCATCGCCGGTGCCCAGGTCGGTGGTGCGCAGCCACAGCGCGCCGCCTTCTTCGTAGGTATGGCCCTTGGCGATCAGCGCCTGCACGGTCTGTTCGACACGCCCGGACGTGTACAGCGAGCTTTCCAGGTAGTAGTTGTCGAAAGCCAGGCCGAAGGCCTGCAGGTCCAGGTCTTGTTCGCGGCGCAGGTACGCCACCGCGAACACCCGGATGCCGTCCAGGTTGTCGACGTCGCCGCTGGCGGTGACGGCTTCGCCGTCGGCGGCCTGCAGCGTCTTGCGGGCGATGAAGTCCTGGGCGATGTCGACGATGTAATCGCCCTTGTAGCCGTCGGCGGGGTAATCGGGCGAATCAGGGGCAATGCCCCGCGCGCGCGCCTGCACGCTGATGGCCAGGTTCTGGATCTGGTTGCCGGCGTCGTTGTAGTAGAACTCGCGGGTGACGTTCCAGCCGGTGGCCTCGTACAGGCGGCAGATGGCATCGCCCAGGGCCGCCTGGCGGGCATGGCCCACGTGCAGGGGCCCGGTGGGGTTGGCCGACACGAATTCCACCAGCACTTTTTCGCCCATGGGGGCGGCGCGTCCGTAGGCGTCCCCTTGCCGGGCCACGGCCTGCACGACGGCCTGGCGGGCCGCGGCGGTAATGCGGAAATTGATGAAACCCGGGCCGGCGATCTCGGCGCTTTCGACCAGGGCGCGAGCGGCGGTGTCGGCCATCAGGGCGTCGACGATGCCTTGGGCCAGTTCACGAGGGTTGCGGCGCGCCGGCTTGGCCAGCTGCATGGCCACATTGGTGGCCATATCGCCATGCGCGGCCACCTTGGGGCGTTCCAGCAGCACCTGGGCCCGGGCCTCGGGCAGGATACTGGCCACGGCGGCCTGGATCAGGGAGATAAGCTGTTGTTGTTGCTCGAGGAGCATGGAGAATTCAGAAGAAGTTTTTGAGTATCAGCGACACCAGGCCCGCCAGAATCATGCCCGTCATGCATTTCAGGCGTGCGATGCCGGCTTTGACCGGCCCCAGGCCTTCCATGAGGCCTTCCCGCGTGGCCAGCGGCTTCAGGTCGTTTTTCGTGGCCAGGCGGGTGTCGAAAACCATGGTATTCACGAGAATATCCTAG
>NZ_JAJMLX010000449.1 GCF_020991325.1 Bordetella petrii
GGCCACCATGATCAGCTGGATCACGATGAACGGCACCGAGCCCCAGTAGATCTGGCCGGTGGTCACCGGCTCGACCCGCTGGCCGGTGACCTTGTCGCGGTAAGCGTCCTTGGGCGCGACCGAGCGCAGGTAGAACAGCGCGAAGCCGAACGGCGGGTGCATGAACGAGGTCTGCATGTTCACCGCCAGCAGTACCCCGAACCAGATCAGGTCGATGCCCATCTTGTCGGCCACCGGCCCCAATAGCGGCACGATGATGAACGCCAGCTCGAAGAAGTCCAGGAAGAACGCCAGCACGAAGGTCAGCACGCTGACCACGATCAGAAAGCCCCATTCCCCGCCCGGCACGCTGGTCAGCAGGTGCTCGACCCACAGGTCGCCGCTCACGCCCCGGAAGGTCAGCCCGAACACCGTCGAGCCCACCAGGATGAACACCACGAAGCACGACAGCTTGGTGGTCGTGTCCATGGCCTGGCGCATCAGGTCCAGCGTCAGCCGGCGCCGGATCAGCGCCATCACGATGGCCCCCACCGCCCCCATCGCCCCGCCCTCGGTCGGCGTGGCGATGCCGATGAAGATCGTGCCCAGCACCAGGAAGATCAGGAACAGCGGCGGGATCATCACGAAGGTGACCCGCTCGGCCAGCGCCGACAGCAGCCCCAGCTTGAACAGCTTGTTGGCCCCGGCGATCACGAACGCCGTCAGCCCCCACAGCAGCAGGCTGAGC
Source organism: Bordetella petrii (assembly GCF_020991325.1). GTDB lineage: Bacteria > Pseudomonadota > Gammaproteobacteria > Burkholderiales > Burkholderiaceae_B > Bordetella_A > Bordetella_A petrii_E. Next base: position 728 of record NZ_JAJMLX010000449.1, read on the forward strand.
ACCACCTGCTCGTCGACCGGCGCGGTGTCGTGCTCGAGCCACTGGCCCATCAGGTAGGCCGAGGCCGCCGAGATCAGCATCAGCACCAGCAGCGAGCGCCCGCCGCGCGAGCCGTTGGGCTCGCGGAACGCGCGCGCCTCTTCGGGCAGCGCCGGCGCGGCCGACGGCTTGATCAGCGCCACCACCACCACGTACAGAATGTACGAACCGGCCAGCAGGAACCCCGGAATGATGGCCCCGCGATACATGTCGCCGATCGAGCGGCCCAGCTGGTCGGCCAGGATGATCAGCACCAGCGACGGCGGGATGATCTGCGACAGCGTGCCCGAGGCCGCGATCACCCCGGTGGCCAACCGCCTGTCATAGCCGTAGCGCAGCATGATGGGCAGCGAGATCAGCCCCATGGAGATCACCGAGGCCGACACCACCCCCGTGGTCGCCGCCAGCATCGCGCCCACCACCACCACCGCGATGGCCAGCCCGCCGCGCAACGGGCCGAACACCTGCCCGATGGTCTCGAGCAGGTCTTCGGCCATGCCCGAGCGCTCCAGCACCAGCCCCATCAGGGTAAAGAACGGCACGGCCAGCAGCGTGTCGTTGGCCACGATGCCGAACACCCGCTGCGGCAGCGCCTGGAACAGCGACGCGTTGAACAGCCCCAGCTCCATGCCCACCAGGCCGTACAGAATACCGTTGGCCGCCAGCGCGAAGGCCACCGGAAAGCCCAGCAGCAGGAACGCCACCAGCGTGGCGAACATGATGGGGGCCAGATTTGCGATTAAGAACTCCATGGTCAGCGGCCCTTGTCGTCTTGGTGTGGCTGGGCCGCGTCGCGCGCCTGCGCTTCACGGGCAATTTCCTCGGCCAGTTGCTCTTCGGCCGACTTGCCTTCGGCGCGCGCCAGCGGGTCCGGCGCCTGGCCGCACAAGTAACCCACGCACTTGATCAGCCGCGAGATACCCGCCAGCACCAGCAGCGCAAAGCCCACCGGAATCAGCAGCTTGACCGGCCAGCGCACCAGACCGCCCGAGTTCGACGACTGTTCGTTCGACACGAACGAGTCCATGAACATCGGCCACGACAGGTACATGATCAGGATGGCCATCGGCAGCAGGAAAAACAGCACCCCGAAGATCTCGATGTAGATCTGCGTGCGCTTGGACAGGCGCGACGACAGAATGTCGACGCGCACGTGTTCGTTCTTGAGCAGGGTGTAGCCCGCCGTCAGCAGGAACATGGCACCGAACATGTACCACTGCAGTTCCAGCCACGCGTTCGAGCTCGTCTCGAACACCTTGCGGACCACCGCGTTGCCGGCGCTGACCAGTACCACCAACAACGTGATCCACGTCACGGCCCGGCCAACCCGCAGATTCAGCGCGTCTATGCCGCGCGATAAGGCGAGTAATGCTTTCAT
>NZ_JAJMLX010000045.1 GCF_020991325.1 Bordetella petrii
GCGCGACTTCATCGGGCAGCCGCCAGCACCGCCGCCAGGCCCTCCTGCAGATCCTTGACGAAGTACCCGGGCACCTCCAGCGACGGGAAATGCCCCCCGCTCTCGGGCGACCGCCAGCGCACGATCTGGCGATACCGCTCCTGCGCCCAGGGTCGCGGGCATTTTTCAATGTCGCGGGGATAAACGCTGATTGCCGCCGGCACATCGACCCGAAGCCCGGGATCGAGCGAATCGTGGCTTTCGTAGTAAATGCGGGCCGCCGACGCGCCCGTGCGCGTCAGCCAATACAAGGTGACGTCATCAAGAATGCGGTCGCGGGAAATCGTCTCGAACGGGCTGTCGTCGGTATCGGTCCACTCGGCGAACTTGTCCAGAATCCAGGCCAGCAGCCCAACCGGTGAATCCACCAGCGAATAGCCGATAGTTTGCGGCCGGGCCGCCTGCTGTTTCGCGTAGGCGGCGCGGTAGCGCCAGAAGTCGCGCGTTTCTTCGGCCCACCTGCGCTCTGCCGCCGTCAGCCCATCCATGCTCAGTCCAGGCGGCGCCTGCGCAAGCGTGGTGTGGATGCCCAGCACGTTGGCTGGAAACCTGCCGCCGAGAATCGCGGTGATGACACCGCCCCAGTCACCACCGTGGGCGAGGAACTTGCCGTAGCCCAGCCGTCCCATCAGTTCCACCCACGCGGCCGCGATTTTCTCGGTTCCCCATCCGGTGGAGGCCGGCTTGTCGCTATAGCCGAAGCCCGGCAACGAGGGCGCCACGACATGAAACGCCGGCGCGTCCGCATTTTTCGGGTTTGCCAATTCGTCCACGATATCCATGAATTCGACCACGCTGCCTGGCCAGCCATGCGTCAGGACCAGGGGCGTGGCACCTGCGCGCCCGGAACGGCGGTGCAGAAAGTGGATGCCCAGGCCATCGATGGTGGTGCGGAACTGCCCGATGCCGTTAAGGCGCGCTTCGCACGACCGCCAGTTGTAATCGGTGCGCCAGTAGTCCACCACGCTGGCCAGGTCCGCCAACGGAACGCCCTGCTCCCATCGGCGCGGGCCGGGCGCGGCACTCCGTACCGTCTCGGCCTCCGGCAGCCGCGCCGCGGCAAGCCGCGCGCGCAGGTCGTCGAGGTCGGCGTCGCTTGCGCGGGCTTCAAATGCTTGTATGTCGTGACTGGGACGGGGCATGGGATCTCCTGGCAAGAAGGTGAAACCGGCAGCAAACCATCAAGAACCGGCTAAGACGGTTCTAACATGCTGTCGAGAACATCGTCAACCGGCTAAGATGGTTCCATGCGCACCCCATTTCCTGACTTTCGCCTTGGCAGCGTGCTGTCCACCAGCTTCACCGGGACGCTGACCGAGCGCCAAGGACAACCCGTGGAACGGATTCCCACGCCCCAACGGCTGATGGACTGGCTGGCGGTGCAAGGCCTGGCCGTAAATTCCTGCACGCTTGCCCAACTGGAGCGCGCCCGGGAACTGAGAGAAGCGATCCACGCCGTGGCGACAGCGGCCGCGCAGGGGGCGGCCCTGCCCGCGTCTTCCGTGCAGATCATCAATAACTACAGCATCCAGGGCCGCGCCGCCGCGGTCCTGACGGCCGAGGGCTCGCGGCAATGGCAGCTTGGCCCGGCTTGCGGCGTGGAAGACGCCCTGAGCGTGATCGCCGCCGACGCGATCAGCATCATCGCGGGCGAACGGTACGGGAAACTGGCCCTGTGCGCATCGCCTACCTGCCGCGCGGCCTTCTTCGACTCGAGCCAAAGCCGCACCCGCAGATGGTGTGACATGAACACATGCGGGAACCGGCAGAAGAAAGCGCGCTTCAATGCGAACCAGCGCAAGAATCCTGGTTCGGCGAAATAAACGCGGGCCTGGAACAGAAATTCGCCGGGATTCTCCTGCTGCCGCATGTCACGCATTCAGCCTTGAACCAGGGTCTCGGTCAAATCCCGTGATGGAGGTTCCCGGCTTCGAGCAGGGTCGCGATCAGTTCCTTCACCAGGTTATTGCGTTGAGCGGTTTCAGGCCTGACGCACAATCGATGGTGCCGGGCCGCCCACGGCTCATCCAGTCCAACGATGACGATATCGTCAAGGGATTCCTTGGCCAGAGCCGACATAGGCACGACGCCTATTCCCACTCCCGACGCGATCAGCCGCAGCACGGCAGGATATCCAGAGACCTGCATGCGTACGTCGAGCTGCCGTCCCAGTGCCTGCGCGAAATTGATCAGGTAGGTATGCATCGCCGTACCGTTAAGCAAACATACGAACGGGAGGTCCAGGCAAGCGGCAAAGCGTGTGGATTCCTGCCGGGCCAGGGCTGCCGCGGGCGGGGCCGCGACGACCAGCCTGTCTTCGCGATAGGGCAGGAAATCCAGTTCTGGATGCTCCGCCGCCACGGCGACAATGCCCACGTCGGCGCGCTTCTGCGCCACGGCAGCCACGATGTCGGGGCCTTGCCGTTCTTCCAGCGCAATACGCGCCGACGGGAAAGACCGGAAAAACGGCAAGAGGTCGTCGGCCAGCCAGGAATTGATGGCGTTGTTATTGGCGAACAGGGTGACATGATTCAATACCCCGCTCGAAAACGGCGTCATGTCCGCGTGCATCTGCCCCAATTGCGCAATACAGCGGCGCGCGTGCTCCAACATCACCATGCCGGCCGCGTTGGGAATGACACCGCGCGCCTGCCGTGTAAACAGGCGGGTTCCGAAAGACTCTTCAAGCGCTTTCAGCCGAAGGCTGGCGGACGACGGAGCCAGGTGACAACGCTGGGCACCGCGGGACACACTGCCTTCGTCTGCGATCGCTACGAATAGCTTGAGATCCACCAGGTCGTAGTGCATGTTTGATCGTAGCACGCGCAGCTTTTGCCTAAGACAAAAGCACATATTGCCAATACTCGCTTGTCGCCGCGTGGCCGGATTTCAATAATGCCTCTCCAGCCATCCCAAACGACGAACGGTAATGACATATGCGAGCCAACGCAATCAGCACAACCGGCCAACACGGCGAAGCCCCCGGCGCAACGGAACATCCGAGCCTTACGCAGGCAGGAATGCATGGCGCCTTCGTCAAGGATGGGTTGAACTACCAGCCTCGAGTTCCGCAAACGTCCTCACGGCTTGAAGGCCTGCGCCTGGCGGTCAAGGACGTATTCGATGTGGCCGGCTTGCGTACCGGGGCCGGCAATCCCGCGTGGTGGCGGAAGCAACCTATCGCGCAGACCTCGGCTCCTGCTGTGTCGGCACTGCTCGCTGCCGGCGCAAGATGGGCCGGAAAAACGGTTACCGACGAACTCGCCTCCAGCCTGACCGGCTCCAATGTGCATTACGGCACGCCGGTCAATCCCGCTGATCCGCGGCGTCTACCCGGAGGCTCATCCTCTGGCTCGGCCGTGGCCGTGGCCGGCGGCCATGCCGAAATAGCGCTTGCCACCGATTGCGGCGGTTCGGCACGCCTGCCCGCGAGCTACTGCGGAATCTGGGGAATCAGGCCATCCCATGGCTGCGCGGGAATGTCGGGATTTCCGCTGGCTCCCAGCTTTGACACGGTCGGATGGTTCACGGCCTCGGGAAAAGTGTTGATGGATGTCTTGCATGTCGTTGTTCCCGACGCGCGTGTCCGCGAGCCGCGTTCGTGGGTGGTTCCCGAGGATGCCCTGGCCATCTGCGGCCCGGAAGTGCGAGTCGCGATGGCCAACCTGCTTATGAAACTGGATTTGCCTCGGAAATCCATACCCGCAGGCACCCTGCCCTTGAACGCCTGGGCGAATGCCTACCGCGTGCTTGCCGGCGCTGAAATCTGGATGGAGCACGGCCATTGGGTCGCCGAAAACGGTGCGCATCTGGCTGACAACATCCTCAAGCATTTCATGGCTGCATCCCGCATAGGCGCCGAAGAAATCAGGCAAGAACGGCTCGTTCGCGAGACTGCCACGCAGATCCTGGCCGAGATACTTTCGGACGACGCCATCATTCTCATGCCTACGGTGCCTGGCCCGGCACCGTCGCGCTGTAGCCCGGCGGGCCTGCTCGCAGAAGAACGGCACCGCGTGCAGCAACTGGTTTCTGCGGCCGGCCTGGCGGGGCTGCCCCAGGTATCCATGCCATGGATCAAGGTCGATGGCGCCCCGGTCGGGCTGTCTCTCATCGGGGCCCGCGCCAACGACGGTGCCGTGATCCATGCCGCGCGGTCATTGGAAAAATTGTTTTCCTGCAACGAATCGATATAGCAGGAATTCGTATGTGCTTTCTACAAGGCCAGGAGCTGCACAAATGGAAAAAACCGACATAAACACAAGTTCGCCTCCGTATGAAGCGGAGCGCCGGGTCAGGCATGTCGACTATCCGGGACTGCGCATCACCGAATTGCAGGTTTCCCCGGGCCGATCGACTCCCTGGCACCACCATACCGAGGTGCAGGACACGATATACGTGGTTCGGGGACGAGTGGAAATATCGCTGCTCGACCCGCAGGAAACGGTGATTCTTGGCGTAGACGACAGCTACGCGATCAAACCTGGCCGGCGGCATCTCGTCCGCAATACCGAGTCGACCTCGACGACGTATCTGGTGATCCAGGGACGGGGAAAAATAGATTTCATCTCCACCTAGCCCTTGACGCCCCTGCATGGAAAAAACAATGAGACAACCGAGTATCTGCGCATCCGTAGCCCTTGTCTTCCTTCTGCAAGGCAATGCGGCGGCAGCCGAGAACTATCCTGACCGCCCTATAAACCTGGTCGTGCCGTATTCGGCAGGCGGGCCAAGCGATATTGCAGCGCGATTATTTGCCGTGAACCTCGAAAAAGAGCTGGGCACAACCGTGATCGTGCTGAACCGGCCTGGCGCCGCAAGTGCAATAGGAAACAATCAGGTCGCAAAGTCCAAGCCTGACGGATACACGCTGCTGTTCAACGGAACGATGACGGCGGTGGGCCTGCCCTATCTGCAAAAGGATATTCCCTACGACATTGAAAAGGACCTCACGCTGGTCAACCAGTTTGCGGCCGCGCCGCTGGCCATGTCCGTGAACGCCGCGCTTCCGATCCACAACGTAAAAGAACTGGTCGAATACGCCAAGGCGCGGCCGGGGCAAGTGAACTACGGATCTTCCGGCGTGGGAATGACTTACCACCTTGCGGCGGAGCAACTCAGTAAAGCAGTCGGAATCACCATGAATCATGTCCCATATAAAGGCGCCGCTCCCACGGTGACCGACCAGATAGGGGGGCTGATCGAAACCGCGTTCAATACCGCGCTTGCACTGGTGCCCTATGCCTCCGGCGACCGCCTGCGCGTTATCGGTGTGACAGGCAGCGAACGCCTGCCTCAATTTCCGGACGTTGCCACGTTCGAAGAGCAAGGGGTAACGATCAATGTGGAGACGCATTGGGGCGTGCTGGTTCCTTCGGGCACACCGACCGCAATCAAGCAGCTTCTCCATGAGACCACGGCAAGAATCGCCTATAAACCCGATGTCGTGAAAGGGCTCCAAGAACTGGCAAGCCGTCCTTTCACTTGTGCGAGCCTGGACGCTTGCGCCGATTTGCTGCATTCGGAAAACCGGATCGTGGGCGACCTGATCGAACAGACCGGGGTCGCTCCGCAATAACGCCGATCCGCAACGTGGCGGGTCGTGCCGGAACCCGCCGCGTTCTGTCCAGGCCGCATTGCGCCAGTCGCGTAGAAGCTGCGCCCGCTCAAATGGATGGTTGCCGCATCCGGGCCGAAAGGACAGCCGCGGTTTCCTTGCGCTCGCTATATCGATCCACAAGATAAGGTGCGGCATCGCGCGTCAGCAAGGTGAACTTCATCAGTTCTTCCATGACATCTACGACGCGATCATAGTAGGGCGAAGGTTTCATGCGCCCTGCATCGTCGAACTCTTGATACGCCTTGGCCACCGACGACTGGTTAGGTATGGTCAGCATCCGCATCCAGCGGCCCAGCAGGCGCATCTGATTCACGGCATTGAACGACTGCGACCCGCCCGACACCTGCATGACCGCAAGCGTCTTACCCTGGGTCGGACGCACGGCGCCTACCGACAGCGGAATCCAGTCGATCTGCGTCTTCATCAGCCCCGTCATGGCGCCGTGGCGTTCCGGCGAACTCCAGACCATCCCTTCCGCCCATTGCACCAGGCCGTGCAACTCGCGAACCTTTGGATGGCTGTCGCTGGCGTCATCGACCAACGGAAGACCGGAGGGGTTGAACAAGCGCGCCTCGCCTCCCAGGGCCTGGAGCAGCCGCGCGGCCTCCTCGGCAGCCAGACGGCTGTAGGAGCGCTCGCGCAACGATCCATACAGCACCAGGAAGCGCGGCGCATGGATCGCACGCTTGGGCGCGCCCAGTTCCGCGGCACTGGGCGCGTGCAATAGCGACGCGTCGATGTTGGGCAGGTGCACGAGCTCAGACACGGCGGCCTTCCGCGTCGATCACTGGCTCGCCGTCTTCCTTGTTGAATGCGCCGCGCTGTGGTTGCGGCAGAATATCCAGAACCGCCTCTGAGGGGCGGCACAGGCGCGTGCCAAGCGGGGTAACCACAATGGGACGGTTGATCAGAATCGGATACTGCAGCATGAAGTCGATCAGTTGCGCTTCCGTCCATTTCGGATCCGACAACCCCAGTTCGTGGTATGGCGTGCCTTTCTGCCGGAGTACGTCCCGCGCCGGCACGCCCATGGCAGAAATCAACGACTTCAGCGTTTCGGCGTCGGGCGGAGTCTTCAAATACTCGATAATCGCCGGCTCTTCGCCGCTGTTACGGATCAAGCCAAGAACATTGCGCGATGTCCCGCAAGCGGGGTTGTGATAGATCGTGACGGAACGCATAAGATACCTCTGTTAAAGCAAGACTGGATTTCAATGGGCTGCGGGCCGCGCACGCAGCAGGATCAGCGCGCAGCAGGCAGCCAGGCCGATACCTCCGGACAGCCATAACGCGCTGGATCCCCAGGCATCCAGCGCGACACCGAAGACAAACGGGGCAAGCGCTTGTGCGACCCGCGCCGGCATCATCAGCCACCCTTGGCGCGCGCCATAGCCCAGCGGGCCGAATAGCGCCAGCGGCAAAGTGCCCTTCGCGATGGTCAGGATCCCATTGCCCGCCCCATGCAGGATGGCAAACACCGGGGCCATCGCTGGGCCGCCGGTCAGCAACACCGCCACGCCGGCAGGATGCGCCAGCGCGGCCAGCCGCGCTGACAGCAATGGATGAACTTGCCGCAGAAGGCCGAACTCAAGCAGCCGGCCGGCTACTTGTGCGGGACCAATGAGCGCTCCCACGGCCACGGCTGCGGCGAGCGTGGATCCCGCGGCTTCCAACATCCGCGGCAGATGCGTGGCCATCGCCGTGCTGATGAACCATGTTGCCGCGAACACGAATGCCAGCAGGACAGTGGCATACCGTTGCTGCCCCGGCTCGGAAGCCGGGGACGCGTCGACATGCTTCGCATCCGCGGCATTCAGGCTTTCCGCTTTTGCCACCGCTGGCGCTTTGGGAAGCCAGGCGTTCAGCGGCAAGCCAATCAGTAGATGCATGATCGTCCAGCCGAAGCATGCGCCGCGCCAACCGGATTGCGCTTCCATCCAGGCGGAAAGCGGCCATCCAACAGTGCTGGCGAATCCGGCGATCAAGGTGATCCCCGTGATGGCGCCACGGGCATGATGGCCGTAAAGGCGCACCAGGCTGGAAAAGGCGGCTTCATAAAGCCCGGCCCCCATCGCCACGCCAATGACGAGCCAGCCCGCCACCATCGTCCAGAGCCCCTGGGCGATGCCGAGCATGCCCAGCCCCAGTGCAAACAGCAAACTCGTGCTGGCCAGGACGATACGGCCGCCGCGACGGTCGATCGCTTGTCCGGCCCACGGACCCACAAGCGCCGAGGCCACCATGGCAGCGGAAAAGGCGGCGTAGACTGTCGGCGCCGACACGCCCAGGTCGCCAGCCATCGCATCCGCCAGCATTGCCGGCAGGTAGTAGGATGACGCCCAGGCCAGCGTCTGGGCCGTTCCTAAAGTGCCTACTACCCGAACCGAGACGGCTTGCACGTCAGTGCTGCTGAAGGCCGGCGTTGTACCAGCCCTTGCTCTGGTTGACGATGCGCACGACGAGCAACATGACAGGCACCTCGATGAGCACTCCCACGACCGTCGCCAGGGCAGCGCCAGACTGGAATCCGAACAGGCTGATCGCGGCTGCGACGGCCAGTTCAAAGAAGTTGGACGCCCCGATCAGGGCGGACGGGCACGCAATGCTGTGCTTCTCGCCGACACGGCGATTCAGCCAGTAAGCCAGGCCTGAATTGAAGAACACCTGGATGAGAATGGGCACGGCCAGCATCGCGATCACCAACGGCTGGCCAATGATGGCTTCGCCCTGGAACGCGAATAGCAATACCAGCGTCAGCAGCAAGGCAGCCATCGAGAACGGCCCGATTCGCTCCAGCGCCCGGTCGAAGGCCGCCTGCCCGCGGCGCAACAGCGCGCGTCGCCAAAACTGGGCAAGAATGACCGGAATGACGATGTACAGCCCGACCGATACCAGCAGCGTGTCCCATGGCACGGTGATGGCCGATAGGCCCAGCAGCAGCCCAACGACGGGCGCGAAGGCGAACACCATGATCGTGTCATTCAGCGCCACCTGGGACAGCGTGAAGACAGGGTCGCCGCCCGTCAGCCGGCTCCATACGAACACCATCGCCGTGCATGGCGCGGCGGCCAGGAGGATCAGGCCCGCTATGTAGCTGTCCAGCTGGTCTGCGGGCAACCAGGGGGAAAAGACCTGCCGGATGAACAGCCAGCCCAGGAACGCCATCGAGAACGGCTTGACGGCCCAGTTGATGAACAGGGTCACGCCTATGCCGCGCCAGTGCTGCTTGACCTGGCCCAGCGCGCCGAAGTCCACCTTGAGCAGCATCGGGATGATCATCACCCAGATCAGAATTCCCACCGGCAAATTCACTTGCGCGACATCCAGGCGCCCGATGGCCTGGAAGAACCCGGGCATGAGCTGGCCGAGTACGACCCCCAGCACGATGCAGAGAAATACCCACAACGTGAGATAGCGTTCGAAAACGCTCATCGCGGGGCGCTGCGGCAGAGCAGGCGCCGCCGGTGCATTGGACGACATCGAGTTATCCCCTGTGTCTGGTAGAGGCGAATCGAGCAATGGACTGCGTGCAAGCCCCGATCAGCACGCCGTGCACGCCGTGGGGTTGGCAACCTCGCAGGGCGCGCCTTGGCAACAATGTTCGGTAAGGTAGCCAAGCAACCCATTCATCCGGGAAAAGTCCGCGCGGTAGATCAGGTTCCGGCCTTGCTGTTCGACGGTGACCAGGCCGGCATGGGCCAGTTCCTTCAAGTGGAACGACAAGGTATTGCGGGCCACGCCGAGTTGGTCGGCCAGGACGCTGGGGGTAAGCCCCGGCAGACCCGCAACCACCAGGGAACGGAAGGTGCGCAGCCGCTGAGGGTGGGCAAGCGCGCCGAGGGCGGAGATGGCGTGAGCTTCATTCATTATTCGATAATACAACGTTTATAGAATTATTGGCAGAAAATTTCGGCACGCCAACCGCCCCGGGGCTTCGCAGCCGGGGCAATATACCGGGCCCGGGCTGATGTGCCCCGTCGCCCGGCGTCACAATCACCGCGCCTGCTGCTGGATCTTTTCGCCGCCGCGCTCGATATCCTTGCCGGCACCCTCCATGGTGTTGCAACCCGCCGAGGCGGCCGCCACGGCCATCGTCAATACAAGCCAGAATGTCTTTTTCATCATGCGCTCCTTGCAGGCGGCCCACGGGGCCTGATGGAAAGCATCCGCCGACCCCGGCCGAATCGGCGGCCGCCGAACCTACTTCTTCTTCAGCGCGTCGCGCGCCTCGTCTTTCGCCTCGCCGACATTGCGCTGCACCTTGCCGGCAGCATTCTCCATCTTGCCTTCGGCCTCGGTATCGCGATTGCCGGTCAGCTTGCCGGCCTTCTCTTTGATTGTGCCCTTCACTTCCTTGGCGGTGCCCTTGATGCGGTCGTTGTCCATGACACACTCCTTACATTTCCTGCGTTGCGGGAATTGGCCTGGAGCCGGAACCACGACGTCGCCGCGAACCCGGCCGAGGACAAGCCCACTATAGAAACGTGCGCGCGGCCGCGTAAGAGGAGACAGGACCAGTTTTATTAGTACTTTTCTACCTGCCCGCCTGGATGGTTCGTATCCGGGGCATGGCCCAATAAGTTCTCAACACGCTGAAACTCGACAACCCCATTGCCGCCCCTATTTTTCATTGGTAGCCGCAACGGCCGTAGAGCGCTATTGCTTCTTGTTGGAGATTGCCTGTTTCCAGCACAAATTGAGGGCAGCCTTGGTCTTTTGCTTGCGTTTCCAGAAAGCACAGCACTGCGCGTGCAACTCCCTTTCCCCGATGGGATGGTTTCGTGTAGAAGCGTTTAAGCTCGCCATAGGCGGCTTGCAAGACCATGGCGCCGCAGGCAATGACGTGGCCGTCATGGTCTCGCGCAACGGCAAAAAGCACATTCGACTTTTCAAGTGCATGAATGTCAATGCCATGATGGCTCTCAGCGGGGTAGAGCGGCTTTTGGAAGGCGTCCAGATCGTCGATGAGCTGTAATACGTCAGGCTGGCTAGGCGATTCAAGAGAAATCTTCATCAGTACATTGGTTTCCTATCGTGCGCTACGGTCCTGGAACCGAGGTCCATGCCGCCGATGCACCATTATGGCCTGTCTCTCTGGAATGGGCCCCGCAGGGGCGCGACGAAGAGCCTAACCCCGAAAGTCAGCCGGGAAGTCCCGCCAGGCTTGGTTCTAGTTTTTGGGACAGTTCAGGTATAGGCGAACGTCGACTGTTGAAGTTCATTCAAGTCTGAACATACAAATCAATAAAACCAACGGCTTACAAGAAATGGACCATTCACTTCTGCACTAGAGTTTCACTTAAGCTTGAATTTTGCGATAGAAATTTCATTGAAGTTTGAACTTTGCAATTTCCCCCTTGGCCACTCCGCGGATGTTGATGTCGAATCCGGCAATGTCTGCACTCCATGCGATAGCGCACAACGTCAATTTGAATTGAGCTGCCGGATGCCGCCGGTTGAAAACCTGTCCTGGAGCCGATGTGGCTCGAACTGGTGCCCCAAGTTACCGGCAACACTCAACCCTAATTCGCTGTAACGTCTTAGAATTTTCCTTGCAGTTCGTATCTATATGTATTAAATAAATAACAAATCAAAAAGATGTCAGCGACGGGAGGAACCTGTGAACGGTTTTGTGAAAGCACGCCGGACAATCATCTTTGACAGACCCACTGATAGTGATTTGTTTTCAGGTGGTGCTCATGCCCGAACGGCCAGTTCACTGGCATCGTTAATCTACAGTTTTGACGCGACGACCAGAGCTATTGGATTGGAAGGGCGCTGGGGCTCTGGCAAGTCATCGATTGTCGAGATAGCGAAAAAGCAGCTGGAATCAGATTCCGCCGATGCGCCGGCCGACCGAAAGCGAACGTACCAGATCTTTACGTTCGATCTTTGGACAGCACAAACAGGAAATTTCCGTCGGACTTTTCTGGAGCAGTTGATCACATGGCTCGAAACACTGCCCGGAGCCAACAAATCAAAACTTGCGACTATATACGATTCGATCACCAATCGGACCGTTCACACGCGGACCGAGAACACGAAGAAGTTCAGTAAGTTCGGGTTGCTCGTCGTTATATTTCTGCTGCTCTTGCCATTGATCTACGTCTGGCTTAGTCCGATTGGGATCTCAAAATCAGGGGTGCCCTTCCTCGACCGGCCCTCTTATGGCGCGCTTGGCATAGTCGGACTAATGCTTGGAGCCACAATTTGGAATGTCGTACGGCTTAGACTTAAGGACCAGCCTCCAAGTCGGCCAATATTACGCAAGTTGGTGGGCGAAAAAGAGGATACCAGGGTGGCGAGAGCCGGTCGGCCGATGAGCTGGCTCGAAGCAGTCTCGCGGACCCTGTCTGTTTTCTCGAAGGATGCCGAGACCACAAATATTGACCAACGAGTGCGAGAAGTCGACCCATCCCAGCACGAGTTCGAAGAGACGTTCAAGGACATTATTTCCCAGTTCCAAACGGAACAGAGAAGAATCATCGTCGTCATAGACAACGTGGATCGGCTTCCCGCAGGCCGAATTGCCGAAGCCTGGTCCAACATTCGGAGCATATTGGCGAGCGAGCGCACCCGAGATGGCGTGGACAAAAAAGTGACCGTTATCGTTCCGTACGATAGGGACCACATCGTCGAAGCTTTGAAGTCGCACGACAAGGCAGGCGCACTGGCCCAGGATGACGTGCTGCGCAAGTCTTTTGACGCCATTCTTTTCGTGGCGCCACCGGTCATTGCGGATGCCTCAGCATTTTTCCAACAGAACCTCGATAAGGTACTGGGAAAAGAGATCAACGACGAAGATACCTATCGCGTCTTCAAGATATTTGACCTGTCTCGAGGCAGCGAAGCGACAACACCTCGTCAGATCATAGCCTTCATCAATGCTATGACTACCCTTTGGGACCAATGGCAGGGGAGCATACCACTACCCACTGTGGCACTGTTTCTGGCGAAGCGCGACAGCTTTGTACGTGATCCTGGAATTCTTCGACGCCCTTCCGAGATCGACGAACGTCTGCGAGATTTAGCGGCAGAGCCTAACCTGTTTGCCCATCTTGCTGCACTCACGTACAACGTAGACGCACAATACGCACTGCAGGTGCTATTGCATGGGCGAATCGAACAAATTTTCACCGCCCGCATTGATGAGGAAGTGCTCAACGGCATTCTTAACGCTCCGGGGTGGGATGCCATTCTGCCAGATGTCTATAGAGATAACGCAAAAGGATGGGCTTCGACTTCTATAACCCAGTTCAAGCATGCTGCCCGAAATCTCGCAACCCTCAAAACGGGTGCGGCTCAGAAGCTCGAGGGAAAACGCGCGTTGCTCAACAGCTTCTCCGCGCTTGCGGGTGTCGCGCCGTCTCAGTGGAAGGACCATACCGATCTCATCAGTCTCTATCAGATCTGCAATTTCAATGAGAGCCGGGAGCTTACGAAAGCGCTGATAGCATTTCTAGATCGAGGTCTACCAGTAGAGATTAGTGAGCGGATATTTTCAGAAGGTGAACAGTGGATTGAATTTATGTTAGCGATGCACAGTGGCATCGCCGCGCAACTATCCAGCGATGAGGCCACTCAACTCATCAAGGATATAGCCGTTCCGCAAGGTGTCGACCTCCTCCTTGGTATCGCTTATGGCGCAGACAACACAAATTTGAAGCTCACCGACTTCACTAAGCTGTCTCGGAGCAATGAATTGGTGGCCAACCTCCAGTCGAGATTGACCGCCGAACCCGGGGTGTTCTACCACGCCTGGAATCAGCTTTCACACTTAACCAATGGGCATGACATCACCAAATTCAGTGAGGTATTGAACACGTACCTCAAGGACAATAAGATCAGCGACGAAGACGATCTACATGCTTTTCACTTAGTCTATCCGCTTCTGTTCACGAAAGCGGGAGATCAAAAAGCAGCCATTGCTGCTCGCAAGCAACTCCTGGATAGTGGCTCCATCTACCATCACTTTAGTGTCGCCGAGAAGATGGAACCTGGGGAGGCTGCCACCAAGATCATCGGCAGCTGCCTTTGGATCATCCTTGACTCCAATCAAGGCAAAGCTCCCACAGCGAAGGATTTGCAGGCCCACCCGTTCGGCAACTTAACGACTGAGCAAAATGCGACTCGCACCAAAATTACCGAAGGCGCGTTCTCTGAACCGGTACTTGTTCAAGTTGCAGCACTAGTTTCCCAAAACCGATCACTCTCCCAATGGATCTCTTATGCGGCGAATAGTCAAGAAGCCACTTTAACGGCACAAAAGGTCATTACCCAGACTATACGCAGCGTGCGCTCGTCGGCGCCCAGGCCAGACAC
Organism: Bordetella petrii; assembly: GCF_020991325.1. Taxonomy (GTDB): domain Bacteria; phylum Pseudomonadota; class Gammaproteobacteria; order Burkholderiales; family Burkholderiaceae_B; genus Bordetella_A; species Bordetella_A petrii_E. The sequence continues at coordinate 13,982 of NZ_JAJMLX010000045.1, forward strand.
GATCTGGACCCACTACGATTTTCTTAAAGACTTACTCGGAATGGAGATCGCTACCATTCTTGAGAACTCAGGAAACGCGTACAAAACAGAACTCTGGGAGGATTTTGAGCCGCTTGATCTAACCAGACCGGTCGTGGCTGACAACGCTCAGCGCCAAGAGCCCGGTTGGTTAGCCTTCTACCGAAAAATAGATCAATGGCTACTCAGCCAGGATGCGATCCGTCTGCAGGAGGCGCTGTTTGAAGAGGACGGGCTTTTATCACTGTTGGAGCAACGAGTGATGGATGCAAACCTTACGCTCGCTCCTGACCGCCTCAAAGCCGCCATTTCGGCGCATTGTGTGGCATTGTTGAATCAGACATGTACATCAACCTCCGACATGGACATTGCTTGGCGCGCGATGCCGATGAATAGCCGCACAGGTTTGGCCCAGGATCTAGTGGATCTGCTAGCTCCCATCGCCGTTCATGCTCTTGGCATAACAGCGGCGATTATTTCCTACTCGGCACTCATGAATGATCTTCCCCTAACCAAGCGTCCCAGCATTACTACGCGGAAGATCATCTTGCCATTGGTCGTGGCAGGACTAGAGAACTCCGAACACGCAATCGTCTATTTGGAGCGGCATAGTGATGAGCTCAGGCAAGCACTCCAACAAGTCGATGCGGCACATGTGGGAGAAATTATCGAACAGCTGGGCGAACCAAATGAAGACGACGAGGCAACGGGCCCACGTTTACGCATTTACAGTGCACTCGGGCTATCACCAGCGCGAAGTGACACCTTTCCAGATGAGGGCACACAGGAGACCGCAGGCACTTCCTGATATCGGTGGTTGCGTAAGAGAAATCAAACAAGTCCTTACGTGGCAGCGGTTCTCGAGAGGCTGTTAGAACGTTGATGGCCGAGCGCGGCATGGGTGTAGCCCGGATCTGCAGGGAAGTAGGAATTTTCGATCTTTTTCTTGCATACGAGAACCAGCGCATGGCTGCGCTGTCAACAACTCTTTTTGAAACTTAGCAGGCCCGCGACATGCGCCTCTACTACATGACGAGTCTTGCAACGCTTGAACGGTACATCCTTCCAGATATGAGAATTCGGATCTCCACGTTCGACAGAGTGAATGACCCATTTGAACTTTTGAGTCCTGCACAAAAAGATCGGCGGTTCCGTCGTCATTTCTCGGCGCTCTATGAATACTGGGTCGGTAGCTTTGGATTTATCAGTCTCAGCCAACGCTGGAAAAGTCCATTAATGTGGGCGCACTACGCAGAGCGTCATACAGGCGTGTGCCTAGGAATAGATGTTGCCACCGAAACTGTCAAACAGGTTAGCTATAAGCCAAAACGCCTAGACTACATTTTGGATAAGCTGCCGTTGGAGGTTGCTACTGACGAGGACGTGATTCGCACTGTCGCCACCACAAAATATGAAGAATGGAAATACGAGCAAGAATGGCGATATCTCACTCGACTGAACGGCAAGGGCGACGAGAACGGTTACCACTATATTCCCTTTAATCCGGCGTTCGAGCTTCGCGAAATCATTCTTGGCGCTCGCTGTCAGCGAGACTTAGACGAAGTCCGGAAGCTGGTAGTTGGAAATACAGAAGAGATCAAGATAATGAAGGTCCGAGCAGCGTTCGGAACTTTCGAAATGGTTCAGCAGCAACTTCATGGCTCGTTTACCATCAGTCCACTCCATCAGGTGAACGGTATCGGTACGCATTCAGAACGAAGGCGGCGCCAAATTCACCGCAAACGATGCCTGGAAGAATCAGATCTGCTTGACGAGAGTTCTAACTCCCTGGAATGAGTCCGCTGAATCGACCAGAATTTCGTAGATATCTCGAAGGCGAAAATTATGGTAGTCGAGGAGATTTTTATGAGCGGCAACAGGTACATGGATGAGTACAAGACCAACGCCGGGAAAACCCCGTCCAGTATCCGGCACGACGAGGGGATGTCATGTATTCGTGGCAAGTGGCAGCCAAGCTAACCTCAAGACGCTGCGTCCGCCACGGAGCGCACTCGCGACCGTTAAAGAGCCAGCATCGCGACAAGACGACCAGCTAACGATCCTTCCGGTCTCAAGATTGAAATGGGCACCCAGCTCACACCAGACAGCCTCGCGCACATTGGGGATCTACCTCGGCCACAGGTATATATAGACTAGGATGGAGCAGAGCTTGAGGCCCGGCTGGAACTTCGGTTGATCCGAGAGATAGATGAAGCTGCCGACCAGGATTCTTGGTGACACATTGCTAACTACCAGCGCCTCTCACGCACGGCGCCCCTCCATTTGACGAAGCCAACCACCAGACGTATAGCGCGGTCCCTTTACCCTTCTACCACCTTTCGCACCCGCCGATCAGGCGCCACGAACTGCGCCCGCAGCTCTGGGGAGTCCGCTTGATGTGTGGACTTACGCCATGTTTCATAGGCTCCGGCATCTAGTATGTGGGCCTCGATCTCAATTATGCCCGCCAGTGCCCATCGAGCCCGCGCAATCGCGGCGGCGTGGAACGTGGCAGGCAAGCCCTTCATCTTCGGCTGGTAGTGTGCCAGATCCTTGTCTTCGGCATAGCGCACGACCGGTATAGGCCCGCTCGGTATTCCAAACTTAGAAGCCAGAGCGTGCACCTGGGCAATGAGACTCTCTGTCATCTCCCTAGATGCCTCTTCCAGTTTGACGACGGCCGTTGCTACGCCCTCGGGAACAGCATTGCGCCCAGACTCCCAGTGCCTGACGGTCCGCTCCCGGACTGCACAAAAATCCGCGAACCAGGGCACTGATAAGCCCAAGGCTTCGCGGATAGTCTTAAGATCAGTTCCTGTCATTTACTTCAGACAAAAGCGCAAATCGGCCTCAAGTTGTGCTCTACCAGGAACGCCACCAACCGAGTCGTCGGCGGACAGGGTATAGCGCAAACTGGGCAACCTAACAGGGGCTCCACTGATCACGCTGAAGACCCGCGTGTAGCCGTCGTCTTGGGTAAGGCTAAGCCCAGTGTTGTGGCCGTCAAGGATGATATCGCCGTTAATGGCGAGAGAAAGGGACATGACTTTGCTCCTAGAGCGGACCTCGTGCCAATCACAAGGTCATGCCGAGATAATAGTTCCGATTTCGGAACTGAACAAGAAGCTCTGTCATGGAGCTTAGCCACGAGCGGGACTAGTGAGCACGGCGTCGGTGAGCCAGTTTTTCCAGTAGTAGATCTACACTTGAAATCCAAACTGGGCTAACCATCCTAATCGATTGGCTTTTGCATCATCCCGGGAAGCGTGCTGACATTGCCGCGTAAGGCGACGGCGAAACGGTACGAAGAAACGGCTCTTGGTTCACCACCGTCATGCACTATGGTCCTGGAACGTGGGCGGCACCGTAGCGCCGATTCGCCATTATGGCTTGTCTAGGACGGGCCGCGCAGGGGCGCGGCGGGAGGACCTAACCCCCCGAAAATCGGCCGGGAAGCCGCGCCAGGCTTGGCTCTAGATTTTGGGGACAGTTCCAACTTCAGTGAACAGAATTCCAACTTGAATGAAATTCGGCATCGACATCGCTGCTGCCAAAAATGTAACAGCACCCCCTTCCCCCCTTGAATCGCCTTTCATCATCCCTATAATTAGCACTCGCTGCCGGTGAGTGCTAACGATGCACTACGTCGGCTTGAAACCGATCATTTTCACCCTCTCTATATAGAAACAGGAGTTCCTCATGGCCCTGCGTCCCCTGCACGATCGCGTGATCGTCAAACGCCTGGACAACGAGCGCAAGACTGCCTCGGGCATCGTCATTCCCGACAGCGCCGCCGAAAAGCCGGATCAAGGCGAAGTCGTGGCCGTTGGCCCGGGCAAGAAGACCGAAGACGGCAAAGTGCTGCCGGTCGACCTGAAGGCTGGTGACAAAGTGCTGTTCGGCAAGTATGCCGGCCAGTCGGTGAAAGTCGATGGCGAAGAGCTGCTCGTCATCCGCGAGGAAGAAATCCTCGCCGTGATCCAGTAATTACCTGAACCGAATTTTCGAAGGAAGCTAACAATGGCTGCCAAGCAAGTCCTGTTCGGCGACGACGCCCGCGTCCGCATCGTCCGTGGCGTGAATGTCCTCGCCAATGCCGTCAAAACCACCCTGGGCCCCAAGGGCCGCAACGTTGTGCTCGAGCGTTCGTTCGGCGCCCCCACCGTCACCAAAGACGGCGTGTCGGTTGCCAAGGAAATCGAACTGAAAGACAAGTTCGAGAACATCGGCGCCCAACTGGTGAAAGACGTTGCCTCGAAGACCTCGGACAACGCCGGCGACGGCACCACCACCGCCACCGTGCTGGCCCAGGCCATCGTGCAAGAAGGCCTGAAGTACGTTGCCGCCGGTTTCAACCCCATCGACCTGAAGCGCGGTATCGACAAGGCCGTGGCCGCTGCCGTGGCTGAACTGGCCAAGCAATCGAAGCCGGTTACCACCAGCAAGGAAATCGCCCAGGTTGGCTCCATCTCGGCCAACAGCGACGAATCCATCGGCAAGATCATCGCCGACGCGATGGACAAGGTCGGCAAGGAAGGCGTCATCACCGTCGAAGACGGCAAGTCGCTGGACAACGAGCTGGACGTCGTCGAAGGCATGCAATTCGACCGCGGCTACCTGTCGCCCTACTTCATCAACAACCCCGACAAGCAAGTCGCCGCGCTGGACGATCCGTACGTCCTGATCTTCGACAAGAAGATCAGCAACATCCGCGACCTGCTGCCCGTGCTGGAACAAGTCGCCAAGTCGAGCCGTCCGCTGCTGATCATCGCTGAAGACGTCGAAGGCGAAGCGCTGGCCACCCTGGTGGTGAACAACATCCGTGGCATCCTGAAGACCACCGCCGTGAAGGCGCCTGGCTTCGGCGACCGCCGCAAGGCCATGCTGGAAGACATCGCCATCCTGACGGGCGGCGTGGTCATCTCGGAAGAAACCGGCATGTCGCTGGAAAAGGCCACCCTGGAAGACCTGGGCCAGGCCAAGCGCATCGAAGTGGCCAAGGAAAACACCACCATCATCGACGGCGCTGGCGACAGCAAGTCGATCGAAGCGCGCGTCAAGCAAGTCCGCGTCCAGATCGAAGAAGCCACTTCCGACTACGACCGTGAAAAGCTGCAAGAGCGCGTGGCCAAGCTGGCCGGCGGTGTTGCCGTGATCCGCGTCGGTGCTGCCACCGAAGTCGAAATGAAGGAAAAGAAGGCCCGCGTCGAAGACGCCCTGCACGCAACCCGTGCCGCGGTGGAAGAAGGCGTGGTGGCTGGCGGCGGCGTGGCGTTGCTGCGTGCCAAGCAAGCCATTTCCGACCTGAAGGGCGACACGCCCGACCAGAATGCCGGTATCAAGCTGATTCTGCGTGCCGTCGAAGAACCCCTGCGCATCATCGTTACCAACGCCGGTGAAGAAGCCAGCGTGGTGGTCGACACGGTGCTCAAGGGCAAGGGCAACTTCGGCTACAACGCCGCTACCGGCGAGTACACCGACCTGGTCGAGCAAGGCGTGCTGGATCCCACCAAGGTTACCCGCACCGCCCTGCAAAACGCCGCCTCGGTGGCCAGCCTGCTGTTGACGGCCGAAGCCGCCGTGGTGGAACTGGCTGAAGACAAGCCCGCTGCTCCTCCCATGCCCGGCGGCATGGGTGGCATGGGCGGCATGGACTTCTAAGTCCAGGCCCTCGGCCTGCACTCCCGGCCTGCCGGGGGTGCGCCAGATCCACACCCCCGGGGTTCGCCCCCGGGGGTGTTTTGTTTTGTGGCGCCGGCAGCGGCAGCCCGGGCACGCGGCTTGCGAATTGTGGCCGGGCAACCGCGCACCCTACAATGCGTGGACTCGACTGCAGAATGAGCGCCATGACTATCTCGCCCCGTTTGCTGCAAGTGCTGCACCCTTCGGAAATCTACAAGCTGCTGGTGGCGTCGGCCAAGCAGTGGTCCAGCCACCGGGCGTCCAGCAAGGGCGCGGCGCTGTCCTTGTACATGGTGTTCTCGCTGGCGCCCATGCTGATCCTGGTGATCGCGGTGGCGGGCATTTTCTTTGGCGAGGCCGCGGTCCGTTCGGAATTGTTCTCGCAGGTGCGGGACTTGACCGGCGCACGCGGCGCCGAGGTCATCCAGACCGTGCTGGCCAGCGCGCAGGAGTCCAGCGGCGGCTGGATAGCGGCCTTATTGTCGATCATGGTGCTGGTGTTCAGCGCGACCACGGCGTTTGCCGAACTGCAGGCCAGCCTGGACGAACTGTGGGACGCCACCAGCCAACGGCGATCGGGTTTGCAGGGCATGGTGCGCAGCCGCATGGTGTCGTTCGGCCTGGTACTGGTGCTGGCGCTGTTCCTGCTGTTGTCGCTGATGATGAACGCCGCGCTGGGCGCGGCCAAGGGCTATTACGGCGAATTGTGGGAACACTCGACTTTTGCCTTGGTGGCGGGCTGGATCGCGAACCTGTTTTCCTTCGCCGTGGTCACCGCGCTGTTCGCGGTGGTATACAAGCTGCTGCCCAGTATTGCCATCCCGTGGCGCGATGTCATCCCGGGTGCCATCGTCACCGCCGGGCTGTTCCTGGTCGGCAAGTGGGGGATCGGCCTGTACCTGGGCCGCGGCGGCACGGTGTCGGCCTATGGCGCGGCCGGCTCGCTGATCGCGCTGCTGCTGTGGATTTACTATTCGGCGCAGATCTTCTTCTTCGGCGCGGTGTTCACGCGGCAGTTCGCCGAACGCTTCGGCAGCCGGCGCAAGGATGCGCCAGCAGCCGAGGCAGGCCCCCCGCCCGAACCCACCTGACAGCCCGCGCAAGCTGCCGAATGTTGCGATTGGCAAGCCGATCTCTCGCAGCGGCTGGCTTATATACCAGGTGTAAGGGCGGGCTGCCGCCGGACGGAAACGGTCACATGGAGGGCCGCGGGCGCGTTTAGCATGGCGGCTTGTTATTTTGCCAGCCGCCCATGCCACGACACCTGACTGTTTCCGCACGCCCCTTTATTCCCGGTTCATGGCGCCTGACGGCGCTGGCGCTGGCCTTGCTGGCCGGCCCGGCCTGCGCCGACACGGTATGGCTGAGCAATGGCGACCGCATTACCGGCACGATACAGTCGCTGGATAATGGCCATCTGCTGGTGCACACCGAATATGGCGGCGACATCCGGATCGCGTTCGACAAGGTCAAGACGCTGCAGAGCGATACGCCGCTGGTGGTGCGTGATGCATCGATGGTGCACGACTACCGGGCCAAGCTGGTCGGTGCCGAGGCGGGCACCGTCGTGCTGAATGGCGTGCAGCGCGACCCGGACGGGGAACAGCCCGTGGAAGCCAACGTTCCCCTGGACTCGCTGGAAAGCGTGGTGCGGCCCCACCCCTTCCTGAACGAGGCGGCGGTGACCGGGCGCGTGGACCTGGCGGCCAACCAAAAGCGGGCCTCGACCGAGACGCAAGACTATTCCGCCGCGCTGAATACCACGGTGCGGCATGGCCTGTGGCGCCACCAGTTCAACGGTACCTATCGCCGCACCACGGAAGACAATGACGTCAATACCAACAACTACGGCCTGGACTACACGCTGGACCGCTTCCTGACGGAAAAGGCATTCTGGCAGGGACGTGTGATGCACCGGCGCGACTGGGTGGAAGACCTGAACCGCCAGACGGCCTACGGCACCGGGCCCGGCTACCAGTTCTGGGACAACGAGCTGGGCGCGTTCTCGCTGTCGGCGCTGGTGGGCCGCGTGCACTATGGGTACAGCGACGGCGCCAGCGACAATTCCTACGCGGGCAGCCTGCGCTGGGATTATGTGCGGTACTTCAGCGGCAAGCAGGTGGAACTGTTCACCAAGGGCGAACTGATGCGGCCCTTCAATGGCGACGCGGAACTGTCCATCAACGGCGAGGCCGGCGTCCGCTACAACGTGAACAGCTGGATGTCGCTATACCTGAAGTACGCGCGCAACCAGGTAACCGGCACGCGCGAAAGCCTGAACGAATCGATATACAGCACCGGGCTGGGGCTGCACTGGTAGTGGCGGGACGGTGTCTGGCACCCTGGCGGGAGCCAGACACCCAGCAACAGCCGGGTAATTACGCTACAGGCCCCATGGGTGTCTGACTCCCCGCAAGGGGTGTCAGACACCGTCCAACTAAGACAGTCGTGGCGCATAGCGGTGCCTGGCACCCTGGCGGGAGCCAGGCACCTGGCTACAGCAGGTCTTCGATGCGCACGGGCAGGTCGCGCACGCGCACGCCGGTGGCGTGGTAGACGGCGTTGGTGATGGCGGCGGCGATGCCGGCCAGGCCGATTTCGCCGATGCCGCGCGCGCCCACTTCGTTCCAGATGTAGTCTGGGTAGTCCAGGAAGCTGACATCCAGCTGCGGCGCATCGGCGTGCGTGGCCACGATGTAGTCGGCCAGGTTGCGGTTCACGGGCGCGCCGGAACGGTGGTCGTATTCGGTGTGTTCCAGCATGGCCATGCCTATGCCCATGATGATGGAGCCCTCGATCTGGTTGCGGCCGGTGCGGGTATTGACGATACGGCCGCCGTCGATGACGGTGACCACGCGCGCCACGCGCAGGCGCGCGGTGGCGAGATGCCAGGCCACTTCCACGAAATGCGCGCCATACGAGTTGATGGAGTACTGCTTCTTCAGTTCCTTGCCGGTGCCGGCATGGCCGTCGCCCGAGACACTGGCGACGCCGGCCGCCGCCAGCACCTGCGCCAGCGGCACCCCCGCGTCGGCAGGGCCGTC
>NZ_JAJMLX010000450.1 GCF_020991325.1 Bordetella petrii
CCGGGCTGGCGCTGTTTCCCGCCGGCGCCGTCGCGCAGGCCACGCTGCCGGCCCTGACGGCCACCCCGGGCCCGAACGGCTCGCAGACTTATTCTCTCAGCATGCAGACCCTGCTGCTGATGACCTCGCTGTCGTTCCTGCCCGCGGCGCTGCTGATGATGACCGGCTTCACCCGCATCATCATCGTGCTGGGCCTGCTGCGCAGCGCGCTGGGCACGGCGATGTCGCCGCCCAACCACGTGCTGATCGGGCTGGCGCTGTTCCTGACGTTCTACACCATGTCGCCGGTATTCGACCGCATCTACGCCGAGGCCTACCAGCCGCTGTCGGAAGGCAGCATTCCCTTCGAAACCGCCGTCGAGCGCGCGGCCGCGCCGCTGCACACTTTCATGCTGCACCAGACGCGCGAAAACGACCTTCTGCTGTTCGCCAACCTGGCCAACCAGCCGGCGCTGGAAGATCCTTCCCAGGTGCCCATGCGGATTCTGGTGCCCGCCTTCATCACCAGCGAACTCAAGACCGCCTTCCAGATAGGCTTCACCATCTTCATTCCGTTCCTGATCATCGACCTGGTAGTGGCCAGCGTGCTGATGGCGCTGGGCATGATGATGGTGCCGCCCGTGACGGTTTCTCTGCCGTTCAAGCTGATGCTGTTCGTGCTGGCCGACGGCTGGAACCTGCTGCTGGGCTCGCTGGCTGGCAGTTTTTACCAATAAAGGGGCCGCCATGACTGCTGAAACCGTCATGTCCATGACATACCAGGCGCTGAAGATCGCCCTGGCCATGGCCGGCCCCCTGCTGCTGGTGACCCTGGCGGTGGGCCTGATCATCGCGGTGTTCCAGGCCGCCACGCAGATCAACGAAATGACCCTGTCGTTCATTCCCAAGCTGCTGGCCATGTGCGGCGTGCTGGTGCTGCTGGGCCCGTGGCTGCTGGGCTTGATGACCGACTATATCCGCCAGCTGATCGGCCAGATCCCGCTGCTGGTGTCGTAGGCTCCGGCCTCGCGCAAGGCCGCCGCCGGGCACCCCATGTTCGAATTCACCCAGCAACAACTGGACGCCTGGCTGCTGCAATTCGTGTGGCCGTTCGCTCGCATCCTGGCCCTGGTGGGCAGCGCCCCGCTGTTCTCGGAATCCACTATCCCCACGCGCGTCAAGGTAGGCCTGGCGTTCATGCTGACGGCCGCCGTAGCCCCCGGGCTGCCGCCTCCTCCCGCGATTCCTCCCAGCTCCTTCGCGGCGCTGTTGCTGCTGGCCCAGCAGGTGCTGATAGGGGTGGCCATGGGCTTTGCCATGCGGGTGGTATTCGCGGCCGTGCAAACGGCGGGCGAGTTCGTGGGCCTGCAGATGGGCCTATCGTTCGCATCGTTCTTCGACCCGGCAACGGGGGCCAACACGGCGGTGCTGTCGAGGCTGTTCAACATCGTGGCGATGCTGGTGTTCCTGGCGCTGGACGGGCATCTGCTGGTACTGGCGGCGCTAGTGCGCTCGTTCGACACCCTGCCCCTGGCCGAGATGGGGCTGGACCGCAATGGCTGGGGCCTGCTGGCGCAATGGGGCGAAACCATCTTCGTATCGGGCCTGCTTTTGGCCCTGCCCCTGATCTGCGCCCTGCTGATCATCAACCTGGCCATGGGCATCCTGAACCGCGCCGCACCGCAACTGTCGGTGTTCGCCGTGGGTTTTCCGGTCAGCCTGATCGCGGGGATGGTGCTGTTGATGGTGGTGCTGCCGCAGTCGGCCCCCTTCCTGGAAGGCCTGTTCCGCGACGGCCTGCGTGTCATGAGCGAAGTGGCGGCCGGGCTGGCGGGCATTTGAAGCCGGGCCCGGTAGAGACCCGCGGCGGGTTCTCTCGGGCACAGCCAGGTGTCTGGCACCCTGACGGGAGCCAGACACCCGGTGATACCCGGTTTGCTCTTCCACCTCGATGCAGCCAGCGCCAAAGGCGCCAGGTAAAAAAAGCGCCGGCTAGCCGGCGCAATTTCGGGGGGATGAGCGGCCTACTCAGGCATGGGCCACCATAGGAGCGGTGTATTTGCCGCCAAGCTGCTGGGCGGGCACTTCGATGACTTCGCCGGCATTGATCTTGAACACCGCCACCGCCTCGGACAACTGCTGCGCCTGCTCTTGCAGCGAACC
>NZ_JAJMLX010000451.1 GCF_020991325.1 Bordetella petrii
CTGCGGCGCACCGAACGGACAGGCATACGAACAGTAGCCGCAGCCGATACAGGTGTCTTTGTTGTGCAGCACCACGCCTTCGTCGGTGCGGTAGAAGCAGTTCACGGGGCACACCGCCATGCAGGGCGCGTCGCTGCAGTGCATACAGGCCACCGAAATCGACTTCTCGCCCGGCACACCGTCGTTCATGGTGACGACGCGCCGGCGATTCACGCCCCACGGCACTTCATGTTCATTCTTGCAAGCCGTGACGCAGCCATTGCATTCGATGCAGCGCTCGGCATCACAGACGAATTTCATTCTTGCCATGGTGATCTCCTCAGGCCTTGGCGATGTTGCAGATGGTGGTCTTGGTTTCCTGCATCATCGTCACGGAGTCATAACCGTAGGTGGTGCCCGTGTTCACGGCCTCGCCCCGCACGATGGGCGCGGCGCCCTCCGGGTAGCTGGCGAGCAGGTCCTTGCCCTGCCAATGGCCCGAGAAGTGGAACGGGATGAACGCCGTGTCGGGTCCGACGCGCTCGGTAACCAGGGCCTGCACATTCAGCCGCGCCCCCGTTGGGGTGGATACCCAGACGCGGTCGCCATTGCGTATACCCCGGTCGGCCGCCGCCTTGGGGTTGATTTCCACGAAGCATTCCTGCTGCAGTTCCGCCAGCCAGGGGTTGGAACGGGTTTCTTCGCCGCCGCCCTCGTATTCCACCAGCCGGCCCGAGGTCAGGATGATGGGGAATTTCTCGTACAGCTTGTTCTCGACGTTTTTCTTCTGCAACGAGGTATACAGCGTGGGCAGGCGCCAGAAGCTCTTCAGGTCGTCGTGCGAGGGGTACTTGGCGACCAGGTCGGGCCGGGTACCGAACAGCGGTTCGCGGTGCTGCGGAATGGGGTCGGGGAAGTTCCACACCAGCGCCCGCGCCTTGGCGTTGCCGAACGGGTAACAGCCGTGGTTCATCATGACCACGCGGATAATGCCGCCCGACGAATCCGTTTTCCAGTTCTTGCCTTCGGCCGCGGCCTTCTCGGCTTCGGTCAGCTCATTCCACCAGCCCAGCTTCTTGAGCAGCACGTGGTCGAATTCCGGATAACCCGTGGTGAGCGCGGCCCCCTTGGAATGCGACCCGTCTTCGGCCAGCAGGTTGATGCCGTCGCGCTCGACCCCGAAATTGGCGCGGAAGTTGCCCCCGCCATCCATGACGTGCAGGCTGGTGTCGTACAGGTTGGGGGTGCCCGGGTGCTTCATTTCGGGCGTGCCCCAACAGGGCCAGGGCAGGCCGAAGTAATCGCCGGCCAGGTCGTAGCCGGTTTCGGCGTCTTTGCCGCCCTTGGCGCGCAGGGTGCGCACGTCGAACACGTGCATGTTGCGCATATGGGCCTTCAGGCGTTCCGGGCTTTGCCCGGTGTAGCCGATGGTCCAGCAGCAGCGGTTGATTTCACGCAGCACGTCTTCGATGACGGGCTCGTCCATGCCCTTCACTTTTTGCAGCTGGTAGTTCTTGACGAACTCTTTGCCAAAGCCCAGCTTGTCGGCCAGCTGGTACATGATCATTTGGTCGCTGCGGCTTTCCCACAGCGGCTCGATGACTTTCTCGCGCCACTGCACCGAACGGTTGGACGCCGTACAGGAGCCGCTGGTTTCGAACTGCGTGGCGGCCGGCAGCAGGTACACGGCGCGCTTGGGGTTCAGATCTTCGGCCTTGCCCGGCATGGCGGCCATGGCCGCGGTGGCCGACGGGTACGGGTCCACCACCACCAGCAGGTCCAGCTTGTCCATGGCCCGCTTCATTTCCAGGCCGCGCGTCTGCGAATTGGGCGCGTGGCCCCAATAGAACACGGCCCGCAGGTTGGTGGGCTGGTCGATGAGATCGGGGTCTTCCAGCACGCCGTCGATCCAGCGCGACACCGTGATGCCTGGCTTGCTCATCAGGTCGGGCGAGGCGTAGCGGCTTTTGATCCATTCGACGTCCACGCCCCAGGCCTGCGCGAAGTGCTTCCAGGAACCTTCGGTAAGGCCGTAGTAGCCCGGCAGTGAATCGGGGTTGGGGCCCACGTCGGTGGCGCCCTGCACGTTGTCGTGGCCGCGGAAAATATTGGCGCCGCCGCCCGACACGCCGATATTGCCCAGCGCC
>NZ_JAJMLX010000452.1 GCF_020991325.1 Bordetella petrii
CGCGTTCGGCGCCTGGCCCCCTGGAGCCCGCATCCCTCCCGGCTCGCCGATCGGCTCGGAAGACAACGGTGCCGTCTGCAGCACCAATCCTCCCTTCCCGTCCTGGATCCCCCGTTGCGTATCGAGAATCAGCGGCTTGGGCGACGTTGCGGCAACAGCCGCGAGTCCCTGGACAAGCACTGCCGCGCCCAGAACGAGACGCGCGCGGGCACTTCGACGCACATCGAGACGCAAACGCATGATCGTGTCCTTCAGGATGAAAAGCAGGTGCATACCATAGCGCTGCACTGACGATTGCGCCAGATCCGGCGCACAAAAAACAAAGCCCCGTCAAATACGGGGCTTGCTTATCGTTCGGTGCCACATGGCACCTGACGGTGACTCCGATTACAGCGAGTAGCCGTTGGTTTCCAGCGAGCGGATGCGGCTTTCGAGCTGGACGATGTCCGACGAAGTTGCGAGGTAGGCCTCACGGCGTTCACGTTCTGCGGATTCGAACCAGTTGCTCAGCTTTTCGACGATGTAGGCGATCATGACGTTCTCCAAGGAAGGGGGACCCCTGGTGAATCGATGTTCAGGGATTTCCCGTATAGGGTTATCCCGAATTATAGCGATGCCGCACCAAGATGCTAATGAAATACTTGCATGGCAATCATTCCCTTTCGGAATGGTCACCCACAAAAACGTCATAACCCATTGATTTTTATGGAAACCGAATCGAAGGCCGATTGCGGCCTCGAGCGCACGCACTAATTTGGTTCGCCGATGGGGTCGGATAGACGCGCCAAAATCGGGCATTCGGGCCGCCCATCACCATGACAGTGCGCAGCAAGATCGGCCAGTGTGTCACGCATGTCGCTCAGCTCGGCGATGCGCTTGTCGAGTTCTGCCACATGCTCGAGGGCAATCGACTTCACTTCGGCGCTCGCGCGCGAACGGTCTTGCCAGAGCATCAGGAGCTTGCGGATGTCCTCGACGAGAAAGCCAAGGCGTCGCGCCTGACGGACGAAGCGCAGGATATGGATCTCGTCTGCGCCGTAGATCCGGTAGCCGGCGTCGGTACGCTTGCTCGGCGCCAGCAGGCCGACCTGTTCGTAGTACCGGATCATCTTTGCGCTGACTCCGGATTCGCGCGACGCGTCGCCGATATTCATTCCCGCCCTCTCCATCAAGCCCTGGTTTCGAACATGAACGTCGACGTGTGCAATCGCCGACGTTATGTCGATCGTATCAAATCGCGTGGTTTCGTTCCGGGGTAAGGATTGACTGCAGGGTGGCGTCTGATTGATCTGACATGCGTGCCGTTGGGATGTGATGAATGGAGCACTCTTTTCTCACCACACATGCATTTCCGCCGCACCAATGCAAAAACCCCCGCCTTTCGGGCGGGGGTTCTTGGCTTAGGGAGCCTGACGATTACCTACTTTCACACGGGAATCCGCACTATCATCGGCGTAGAGTCGTTTCACGGTCCTGTTCGGGATGGGAAGGGGTGGGACCGACTCGCTATGGTCATCAGGCAAAGAGGGTTGTTGCGCTGCTTTGCAGCACAACCAATCTGGGAAGAAGCAGTAATTAGGTTGTGTGTATCACACACGAGAATCCAACTTGTCGCTCTGGATTCTGCAGCCAGTGCTTTCACACGGCGCCGATCTACAAGGCAGACTTGTTATAGGATCAAGCCTTACGGGCAATTAGTATCAGTTAGCTGAACGCATTACTGCGCTTACACACCTGACCTATCAACGTCCTGGTCTCGAACGACCCTTCAAGGGGATCTAGTCCCCAGGGATATCTCATCTTAAGGCGAGTTTCCCGCTTAGATGCTTTCAGCGGTTATCTCTTCCGAACATAGCTACCCGGCGATGCCACTGGCGTGACAACCGGTACACCAGAGGTTCGTCCACTCCGGTCCTCTCGTACTAGGAGCAGCCCCCTTCAAATATCCAACGCCCACGGCAGATAGGGACCAAACTGTCTCACGACGTTTTAAACCCAGCTCACGTACCTCTTTAAATGGCGAACAGCCATACCCTTGGGACCGGCTACAGCCCCAGGATGAGATGAGCCGACATCGAGGTGCCAAACACCGCCGTCGATATGAACTCTTGGGCGGTATCAGCCT
>NZ_JAJMLX010000453.1 GCF_020991325.1 Bordetella petrii
GGCCCCGTCCGGCGCGCCGCCAGCCGCTCCGGTCTATCGCGCCGGGCTGCCGGACACCACGCTGCGCGCGGTGCTGGCACGCTGGGCTATCCACGCCGGCTGGCTGTTCGAGCCCCATCATTGGGCCATCGATGCCGACATCCCTCTGGCCGGCCAAGCCGAGTTCCCCGGCGATTTCAAGTCCGCCGTACGCGCGTTGCTCACGGCCACCGAGCTGGCTGAACGGCCGTTGCAGCCATGCTTCTATTCCAACAAGGTGCTGCGCGTGGTGTCGTTGGCACAGTCCTGCGATCGCTCGGTTTCGCTACGGGGGCAGTCATGACAATGCGCGCCACGATGGCCGCGGTCGTCGCTATGGCCCTGTCGGGCTGTTCGGCCACGCAATCCCTGCTTGCCCTGCGCGAGACAATCGCTGGCGCACGCGCCCGGGTCGAAGGCAGCCAGCGGCAGTTTTCCACTGTACTGTCCGACCGCGCCGCGCGGGTGGCGGCCCAGGAAGTAAACAAACCCTGGCTGGCCGGAAAACCTCAGCCCTTGGCACGCGAAGTCTTGCTGCCGCCCGCGCTGCGGGGCGACATCGACACCACGCTGCTGTTCCTGGGCCACCTGGACCTTCCGTCCCTGACCGAGCGGCTTACGCGCGCCACCGGCATTGCCGTGCGCATCGCGCCCGACGCCTTGTTGCCCCAGACCCTGTTCCTGCCTCGGCTGGGCCAGGCCGCGCAGGTCGCGCCACCCGGCCCCACACAGGTGCCTGTGCTGGCCGGGCCTCGCCCCTTGCCCGACACTCTGGATACCCTGGCCGCCAGCTTTGGCGTGCATTGGCGCTATCACCGCAACGCCATCGAGTTCTATCGCATGCAGACGCGCGTGTTCGATGTCCACGCGCTTACGCTGGCCAGCCGTACCGACGCCCGACTGGGGCGGGCCGGCAATGGCGAGGCCGGTGGCTTCGACAACACCTCCAACACCACGCTGGCATCGGGTGAGCACCATGCCCTGCAGGCCGTGCGCACCCGGGTACAGGCGTTCATGACACAGGCCGGCATCGTGGCCGAGCTCGACGGCGGGGGCAGTTCCCTGGTCGTCACCGACACGCCCGAAGTCCTGGACCGCATCGGCCAGTTCATCGAACACGAAAACCGCGCGCTTACGCGCCGCGTACGCCTGCTGTTCGAGGAGATCACCCTGCAGGCCAACGACACCGCCGAGGGCGGTGTCGACTGGACGGCGGTGTACGACAGCGCCCGGGCAGCGCTGGTCGCCGGTGTGCCGGCGGCGGCCGGCAACACGGCCGCCGCACTGGACATCACCCTGAACGGCGGGCCGTTCCAGGGCTCGCGCGCCATCATCTCGGCGCTCAGCCAGACAGGTGCCGTGCTGCGCCATAGCAGCGTGCCGGTGCTTACCCTGAACCGCCGTCCCGTCACGCACGCGGTGCGCACCACGTTCTCGTACATCGACCAAGTGCAAAGCACGGCCATACCGGGGGTGGATGCATCGCTGGGCAGTGCGGCGCTGCCGTCGGTATCCATCAGCCAGAAGCAGGAAACCGTTGGTACGTTCCTGACGCTGGTTCCCGATGCCCAGGCCGACGGCAGCATCCTGCTGTCCATTGCCTACGACAATACCGTGGCACAGCCTCTCAAGAGCATCACCTTCGGCGAGGCGGGCAATCAGATCCAGGTGCAGCAAATCACCATCGACGGCAATGGCACGGTGCAGCAGGTTGCGCTCAGCCCCGGCCAGCCCGTCATTCTTTCCGGCTTCGACCGACGCCAGGACGAATATGACCGGCGCCGACTGTCCGCCAACGCGCCGTTGCTGGCAGGCGGCCAAGACCGCGCCGCCAGCGATCGCCTGACCACCGTCGTGCTCGTCACCGCGATGGTGGAAGAGGGCATCTGAGCATGGCCGGCGCGCAATTTCCCGATCAACTGCTATTGATCGACGTAGAAGGCACCGACCGCAGCTATGCCTTCGGGCTGGCGTGGTTCGCGCTGGTGGGCAGCCACGCGCCCAGCCTGGCGCGTGCCCGGGCGCGCCGCATGCGCGCCTCTCACTATGTGGTGGGT
>NZ_JAJMLX010000454.1 GCF_020991325.1 Bordetella petrii
TGCGCGCGCCGCTGGGCCGCCCGGGCGGCGACCTGCATGCCTTGCGCGAACGGCTGTCCAGCGTAATGTGGGACGACGCCGGCATCGTGCGCGATGCGGCGGGCCTGAACCGTGCGCTGGATGCGCTGGGCGGGCTGCGCGCCGACCTGGAAGCATTGGGCGTTGCGCACGGCACGCTTGCCTACAACATGGCCTGGCACGATTGGCTGAACCTGGACAGCCTGATCCACGTCAGCGAAGCCATCGTGCGTGCGGCGCTGGCCCGCGAAGATTCGCGCGGCGCCCACTTCCGCACCGACCATCCCGACGTGCGCGATCTGGAGCATTCGTGGTTTTCGGTGGTGACGCAGGCGGAGACAACCATGCAGGTCAGCCGGCAGCCGGTGCGTTTTACGCGCGTGCGCCCGGGCCAGACCTTGCTGACTCAGGAGGCGGCATGAAAACGAATGTCAGGCGGCGGCTGGCGGCCGCGTTCTGGTTGGCGGGCAGCCTGGCGCTGGCCGGCGCGGCGACGGCTCAGTCCTATCCGCAGCGGCCCGTGACACTGGTAACCCCCTTCAGCGTGGGCGGCGATGCCGACCTGGCGGCGCGCAATCTGGCTGCCGTCACCCAGCAGTACCTGGGGCAACCGCTGGTAGTGATGAACCGCGCTGGCGCCAACGGCGCCATCGGCTCGCAGTTCGTGAAAGAAGCCGACCCCGACGGCTACACGCTGTTGATGGCCCGCGTGGGTTCGCAGGCCATTCTGCCTGCGCTGCAGCCCAGCCTGGCTTATCGCTGGGATGAGTTCACCTTCCTGGGCCTGCTGGAACTGAACCCCTATGTATGCGCCGTGCCCGCGAAATCACCGCATCGCACGCTGGCAGACCTGATCGCCGCCATACGCGAGCGGCCCGGGGTGCTGAACTATGCCACCACCGGTCCCGCCACGGTGCTGAACCTGGGGCCGCAGTTGCTGTTCAGCTTGCTGGATGTGTCGGCGACCGCGGCCATGCCCATTACCTATAAAGGATCGGGCGAGGCCACGCTGGCCGCCATGTCGGGCCAGGTGGACTTTGTCTGTACCAATTACGCGCCGATATCCGGCCCCTTGCAGGACGGCCGCTTGCGGGCGCTGGTGACCACCACGCCCCAGCGCCTGGATACCTTGCCCGAGGTGCCCACGGCGCGCGAGGCCGGCTTTCCGCAGCTCGAGGTGATTACCGGCTGGAGCGCGCTGTACGGCCCGCCGGGCATGGATGCTGCCGCGGTGCGCAAGTGGGCCGACGTGTTGCGCAGTGTGGCGTCCGACCAGGCCTGGACAGATGGCACGCGCAGGCTGGGCAGCGTGCCCGATGTGCGTGCCGCGCAGCCCACCCGCCAGTTCGTGCAGGCGCAGGTGCAAGTCTATGAAAAACTGGGGCGCGCGACGGGCATATCGCTGAAATAATGGAGAATGTCCGCGCGTGCAGGCAGACAACCCGGCGCCAGGCGCCGGCTCGATGACAGGCAGGTGGCAGGCCGGACCAGGCCAGATCAAGGAGCGCTTTCGATGGCAGTTTCATTTCGCGGTGCCGATGCGTTGGCCCGTTCGATCCGGGCGGCGGGGGTTACCCGCGTGTTCACTCTGTCGGGCAATCACATCATGCCTGTCTTCGATGCCGCATTGTCGGCGGACATCGAACTGGTTCATGTGCGGCACGAAGCGGCGGCGGTGCACATGGCCGATGCCTGGGCGCGCCTGACGGGCGAACCGGGCGTTGCCCTGGTGACCGGCGGCCCTGGCCATGCCAATGCCGTGTCGGCCCTGTACACCGCGCAAATGTCCGAGTCGCCCGTGGTGCTCCTGTCGGGCCACGCGCCCAACCGGCAGGCCGGATGGGGCGCGTTCCAGGAAATGGACCAGGCCGCCATGGCGGCACCGGTGACCAAAGCGTCGTGGGCCGTCAGCGCGGCCGGCGCGATGGGGGCGGATTTTGCGCGGGCCTGCCGCGTGGCGCGCAGCGGCAGGCCCGGCCCCGTGCACCTGAGCCTGCCCACTGATGCCCTGGAAGATGCGGCCGAGGGCGCCACGCCTGCCGCGCGCAC
>NZ_JAJMLX010000455.1 GCF_020991325.1 Bordetella petrii
GGCGCGCCGCCGGCAGCACGTCGGCCGCGCGCGGCGGCCGGCCCAGCCATGAACGTCCGCCCACGTACAGGACCAGGGCGGTTTCCTTGTCTGCCGGCTCGGCCGCCGAAAACAAGACGTCGTTCAACTGGCAAAAGCGCAGGTAGGCCGCGGGCGAGCCGCTGATGCTGGCCTGGTCTGGCAGCCCGGCTGCGGGCGCGGTTTCCTGCAGCAGCGTGTGCGCCCAGTCGGCCTCCAGATGCAGCATTTGATAACTCCAGGCCGCGCCGGGGTCTGGATTGCAGGCGTGCACGCAGCGCGGCGGCACCATGACCAGGCTGCCTGGACGCAGCCGGTGGGTTGCGCCGCCGCTGCTGAACACACTGCCGCCGCTGTTGACCGCGCCGATAGACAGGGTGTCGTGCGTGTGGGCCAGGTAGCAGGCGCGGCTGCGCACGGCGCGCCTGCTCTCGGCCCAGGGCAGCCGAGAGTCGCGCCAGAATTGGACATGGGACATGAAAGTACCGGACATACTTGGGGAAAACCGCCAGCCAGATTACCACCGGCGGCGCGGCGCGATAATAGAAGACATGCCCCGCGACAAGAAAACCGAGCCTGCCCCCGCCGCGCACGACCCCGAACCCCTGCCGCCCGAGCGTCCCGGGCCCGGCGATTGCTGCGGCAGCGGCTGCATTCCCTGCGTCTACGATCTGTACGACGACGCCATGGACCGCTACCATGAGCAACTGCGTGCCTGGAAGCAGCGCAACGGCCTGGCGCCCTAGCGTCAGCGGACCTGCATCAGCTCATACTTCGAGGCCAGCGGGCCGCTGGGGCGGCTGCCGTCCTGGTACAGCATGATCAGGCGGCCCTCGGCCACGAAATAGCGCTGTTCGTTACCGGCCCTGTCCAGCACGATGGTGCCGCCGTCCGCTTGCCAGGTGAACGTGCCGCGCACTTCGGTGGGATGGGGCTGGCGGTCCAGGTACTGAGTGCGTAGTTCGTACGCGCCGTGTTCATGCAGCACCAGCCGCGTGCGGATGCCCGGGCAATCGGCGCAGGGCAGGGTGCCTTCATAGGCGCCGGCCCAGTCCAGCGAGTTGCGTGCGTTGTGGCCGTCGGCCTGGGCGGGCGCCTCGGCCGCCACGGGCGGCGGCGCGGCATCCTGCCGGTGGGCGCAGCCGGCCGCCAGGGCAAGGGCGGACAGGCATAGCGGCGCGATGGCTTTCATGGGGGCTCCTTGGGCATCGGTACAGGCATCAGGGTAGCGCGATGTCCTGGTAGGCTGCCACCGCTGCCAGCACGGTGTGCATTTGTACCGTATGGGCAAAGCCGAACGCCGGGCCATACAGGGTTTCGTCCGGAAACTCCGATATCAATGCCAGCGGTGCCAGTTCCAGTTCGCTTTCGGCGACCACGCAGGCTATGCCGTGGCGCGTGTCGAAGCCGGGTTCCAGCGCATGGGCCTCGTAGCTTGCCGCCTGGCGGGCATGGAAAGCCGCCAGGCCGGGCACGCCGGCCAGGCGCGCGGCGGTGGCATCCACCAGTTGCCGGGCTGCGGCCTCCCAGCCGGGGTGATGGCGCAGCAGCAGGAAAAAGCCCTTGGGCAGCGTCCACGATTCGAACTGGCGCGGCAGGTAGCCCGACAGGGGACGGGTCCATTCGTGGGCGGGATAGCCGTGCAGGTTGATGTGCAAGCGGGCGCCGCTGCGGGCCAGGGCGTGGCGGCGTGCCGCGTGCTCCAGCCATGGCTCGCCCGTGCGATAGGCCACATCGTCGCCCAGTGCGCTGTAGCGCGCCGCGTGGTGCATGTGGCGCGGATGGTGCGCGCACAGTTCGCGGTGCAAGGCATAGCCGTCGGGATTCTCGGCCGCCACCAGCGCGAAATGCGCATCGCCGGCGGCCCGCAGGGCCTGCGCGGCGCGCAGGGCGCCCACCACGCCGGATGTTTCGTTGGCATGCTGCGCGCCCGAGATGAACACCGCCGGGCCAGGCCCCTTTACATAGGTACCCAGCACCGGGCGGCCCTGGCGCGAGACGGCCTGGAACGGCTCGCCGCCCGGCGCCTGCATGTGGGCGGCGATCT
>NZ_JAJMLX010000456.1 GCF_020991325.1 Bordetella petrii
CCGCGCGGCGCGGGCCAGGCAGGCGGGAATGGCCAGGCAGGCCGCCAGCATGGTCCACGCCAGCATCCACCCCGCAGCGGGCACCCAGGCCCCTATCACCGTGGCCAGCACGACCGCGGCCAGGGCGGCCACCGCCGTGGGGGCCAGTACATGCAGGAACACCGTGTCCAGCGCGTCCACATCGCCCGTCAGGCGGGCTACCAAGTCGCCGCTGCGGTAACGCCCCAGCTGGCGCGGTGTCAGGCGCACCAGGGAATCGAACACGCGGCTGCGCAGATCGGTCAGCAAGTGCAAAGTGGTGGCATGCCCTGCCAGCCGTTCGGCATAGCGCGAGGCAATCCGCACGAACGACAGCAGGCGGACCAGCGACGACGGCACGAACAGATTGAACATGGCGCCGGCGCCCGCCAGCGCGGCCGCGCTGAGAAACCAGCCCGATACGCCCAGCAGCCCCACCCCCGCCGCCACGGTCAGCAGCGCCAGGGCCAAGGCGGCCAGCAGGCCGGCCAGGCGGTGGCGGTACAGCGGCAATAGCAACATCAAGGCTTTCATGCGGGCTCCAGCCTGCCCTTTACCAGGCGCGCGCAGCGGGGCAGCCGCCGCGACACCGCCGAGGCATGCGTGGCCAGCAACAGAGTGCGGCCCTGCGCGAAGGCCAGGATCTCATCCAGCACGCGCGCCTGGGTGGAGTCATCCAGGTGCGCAGTGGGCTCGTCCAGCAGGATCAGGCCGGGGTCGCGCAGGAACAGCCGCGCCAGGGCCACGCGCTGCGCCTGCCCGCCCGACAGGCCCATGCCCCGGCTACCCAGCTGAGTCTCCAACCCTTCCGGCAAGTGTTGCGTGAACTCCAATACACAGGCGCGGCGGGCTGCCTCGCGCAACTGCTCGCCGCTGGCATCGGGCCGGCCCAACTGGATGTTCTCGGCAATGCTGCCCGCAAACAAATAGGGGCGCTGGCCCACCAGCGCCACGCGCTGGCGCAGCGCCGCCTCGTCCCAATCGGCCAGGGACACGCCGTCCAGTTGGATGTCTCCGTCGGCCGGACGCAGCCTGCATAGTGTTTCCAGCAAGGTGGACTTGCCCGCCCCGCTGGCTCCCATCAGTGCCAGGTGATCGCCCGCCTGTAATTCCAGATGCGCCGCGTCCAGCACGGGCGCCGGACGTCCGGCGGCATGCGCCGACAGGTTGCGCACCAGCAGGCCGGCCGGTCCGGGAGTGTGCGGCACGTAAGCGGAGCGAGCCTCGCGGCCCTCCGTATCGCCGGGCTCCGGCATGCGGGGCAGCCCGTCGAACGCCTTGGCAATCTGCGATGCGGCGGCGCGTGCCGCGGCGCGGTCATGGTAATGCGCGGCGAACTGCCGCAGCGGCGCATACACTTCCGGCGCCATCAGCAGACAGAAAAACCCAACCTGCAAGGTCAGCGGCGAGGCGCGCACGTCCAGGTAACCCAGGTACGTCAAGCCAAAATACACGGCCAGCCCAGCCACCCCCAGCGCCGCGAAAAACTCCAGTACGGCCGACGACAGGAACGCAATGCGCAGCACCGCCATCGTGCGGCGGCGCACCGCGTCGCTGGCGGCCGCCACCGACTGCGCCTCGGCTTCGGCCCTGCCATACAGTTTCAGCGTGGACAAACCCCGCAACCGGTCGGCGAAAAACCCCGACAGGCGGGCGAAGGCATGCAAATGCCGGCGGCTGGCGGCTTCGGCGCCCCAGCCCACCAGGGCCATGAACACCGGGATCAGGGGAGCGGTAACCAGCAGCAGCAGGCCCGCGATCCAGTCGAACGGCAGCAGCGCCACCGCGAAGGCAAGCGGCAGCACGGCCGCGGCGGCGGCGGCCGGCAAGTAGCGCGAGAAGAACCCGTCCAGCGCCTCGACCTGGTCGACGATGGCGCTGGCCAGTTCGCCCGACACCTGGGCACGCGACCAGGCCGGCCCGCGCGCGGTCAGGCGATCGAACAGAGCCAGCCGCACGCGTTGCTTGATGCCTTCCGCCGCGCGGGCGCCTGCGCGCTCGCCCAGCCAGGCCAGGCAGGCCCGTGCCAGGATCAGCGCTGCAAG
>NZ_JAJMLX010000457.1 GCF_020991325.1 Bordetella petrii
AAGGGGACGCCCACCGCACGGGGGGCGCCCCCTTGCGTCTGTCGGCTTCGGCCACAGGCTTCCTCGGGCGGCTTCGCCCAGGTCAGCGCGTCGCCTTCCAGAGCGTGACGGTGCCCTCGAACGTCGGGATGTTCTTGTCCGTGGACGGCGTCACCTTGGTGATCTGCCACATGGCCAGATTGCCCTTGGTGGTCAGCGAGCACATGGTGTCGCCCGCCTTGATCAGGTGGTCGTCGTTGAGCGCCTGGGCCGAGGCGGAGTTGGGCAGCGGATTCTGGAGGGCGCCGTCGCGGCACGCCTCGGGCGTGGTGCCGTTCGCCTTGCCCAGCGCCTGCTTGAAGTCCAGCCGGTCGTCGCGCGCCTCGAACTCGGTGTTGTCGTAGGCGAGCTTGCCCGTCGGGTCCACGGCCGGCACATCGAAGTCGATCTGCGTGGTGGCGAGCGACTCCGGGGTCCGTACGGTGATCGGCTTGTCCTGGAAGACCACCGTGTACGTGACGTTGGCGGGCGGGACCGAACTGTCGTCGCTCGGAGCGTCCGAGGGCGTGGCGGCGACGGGGGACTGCTTCGGCGGGTTCTTCCTGCTGACGGGCGACGACGAGGAGCCGCCGCCCTTGGCCTGGCCACCGTCGTCGTCCTTCTTGGTGAGCCAGACCGCGGCGGCGGCACCCGCGCCGGCCGCGGCAGGTCCCCCCCCGGCTGTATCCGGTGCCGTGCCGGCGGCCCAGCAGGCCGCCCACACCCTGGGCCAGGCGGCTCCCGCCCTGTCGCAAGCCGCCGATACTGTCCAGCAGGCCGCCGTCGCCGCCGTGCCGCCGCCGCCGCTGCCCGTGCCCGCCGACATGGGTTTCCTGCATTTCGTGGCGCAGAGCGACTTCGTCGGCAAGACGCTGTTCGCCATCCTGATCATCATGTCGCTGGTGACCTGGTACCTGATCGTGGTGAAGGCCTTCAGCAACTGGCGCATGCGCCGCCGTTCGGGCGAGTTCCTGAACAAGTTCTGGAATTCCAGCTCGCTGGAGCAGGTCGAGAACGAAATCGTGACGCACGGCGCGCATGATCCCTTTTCGCACCTGACCAGCCATGCGGTACACGCACAGTCGCACCATGCGAAGTTCGGTGCCACCAAGCTGGAAGAAACCGGCGCCAACGGCGAATTCGTCACGCGCACCATGCGCAAGGTCATCGACGAAGAAACCGCCAAGCTCGAGAACGGGCTGACGGTGCTGGCATCCGTGGGTTCCACCGCGCCGTTCGTGGGCCTGTTCGGCACGGTGTGGGGCGTATACCACGCCCTGGTGGGTATCGGCCTGGCCGACGGCGTCACCATCAACCGTATCGCCGGCCCGGTGGGCGAGGCCCTGATCATGACCGGCCTGGGCCTGGCCGTGGCCATTCCGGCGGTGCTGGCCTACAACACCTTCGTGCGCAGCAATCGCGTGTTCCTGTCGCGCCTGGACGCCTTTGCCCATGACCTGTTCGCGTTCCTGAGCACCGGCCAGCAAGTGGCGCTGTCGGAGGGCAAGGTGCGCGCGCTGCGCCGCCAGGCGCAGCCGGCGACCCGGGGAGTCCAATAATGGCATTCGGCAGCTTCGACAGCAAAGGTTCGGGCAGCCATACCGTGTCGGAAATCAACATGGTGCCGCTGATCGACGTCATGCTGGTGCTGCTGGTGATCTTCATCATCACGGCGCCGCTGATGGCGCACTCCATCCGCATCAACATGCCGCAGGTAAGCGCCGAGCAGATCGACCAGGAGCCCAAGAGCGTGGATCTGGCCATCGATCCGGCGGGCGCGCTGTTCTGGGACGATAAGCCAGTGGCCATGGAAGACCTGCCGAACCGGTTCCTGACCTTGGCGC
Organism: Bordetella petrii; assembly: GCF_020991325.1. Classification (GTDB taxonomy): domain Bacteria; phylum Pseudomonadota; class Gammaproteobacteria; order Burkholderiales; family Burkholderiaceae_B; genus Bordetella_A; species Bordetella_A petrii_E. The sequence goes on from NZ_JAJMLX010000457.1 coordinate 1,863, forward strand.
AGACCAAGCCCCAGCCCGAACTGCGCATCCGTGCCGACATGAACACGCGCTACGAGACCCTGGCCAAGGTCATGGCGGCCGCGCGCCGTTCCGGCCTGTCGCGCATCGGCTTCATTACGACGCCGGCGCCCGCTGGCGCCACGCCAGACGCGAATGCTTCGCCGGAGGCGGGCACGGCCCCGGCGGCCC
>NZ_JAJMLX010000458.1 GCF_020991325.1 Bordetella petrii
GCGCGCAGCCCGGCGCTGGCGGCCGCGGGGCTCAGGGCGGCAATGCGTTCCTGGTCCAGTACCGCGAAAGCCGCGTCATGAGGCCATTGCGGGCGTGCGGCGTCCAGCGGCAGGCAGCGCAGGAAGACGGCGATCCAGAGGGTCATGGGGTGGTGCGGAGGCCGGCTGCAGGCTCGGCTCGAAAATAATATTCAAGGGTTCGGCGCAGGCGGGGCCGCGCCGCTTCAGGATGTGCACCGACAGCCCGCCCGGCGCGGGCGCCAGTGCCAGCCGCAAGGGCGATGGCGAGGCCTGTTGCGCCGCCGTGGCCGGGCGCAAGGCGAAGCAGAGGGTGCCGCTGTCCTGGGCGGCCAGGTGCAGGCGGCGCAAGGCTTCGGCGCGCACCCGGGGCAGCCAGCACAGCAGGGCGCCGCAACTGCCGTGCTTCAGGATTTGTTCGGCGGCCCACAAGGCATCGGTGGGGCGTTGGGGGGCCACCCACAGCAACTGGCGCGGGTCCAGGCGCCACGCCTGCCAGCAGGCCAGGTGCGGCACGTGCGGCGGCTGTACCAGGGCGATGGCATGGCGGGTATCCAGCTGGGCCAGCGCGGGCTGCAGCAGGCGGATTTCGCCCACGCCAGGGTGCGGAGCCAGCAGTTCGATCAGGGTGCCAGGCGGCCAGCCGCCCCCCGGCAACTGGGCCGAGAGCGCGGCATGGCCGGTGGGCACGCCGCGGGCGGCGCCACGGGCCAGTTGCGTGGCGCGCCAGAGGGCGGGGTGGATGAGTTCCGGGGATGGCATGGTTTCAAGCTTTTGTACTGTACAAATATACAGTATTTAAGCCCGGGGCACCGAGGCCGGGTGCCGGCGAGAACCGGGCATATACCCCTTTACAATGACACTTTGCCGGGCGCCTTCAGGGGCCCGATATGCTGGAGTGTTCCATGGCCGATCCCGTCACGCTCGAATCCATGCCCGAGGCCGGCACGGATATCAAGCAGTTGTTTATCTTGCTGCACGGGGTGGGCGGCACGCCGCAAAATATGGCTCCGCTGGAGCAAGCGCTGCGGGCGGCGTTTCCCGCCGCGGCCATCCTGGCCCCCGCGGGTTTCGAGCCCCACGACCGCGGCGGTGCCGGGCGCCAGTGGTTCTCGCTGCGGGACATCGATGACGACAACCGCATCGAGCGCGTGGCGCGGGCACTGCCGGCGCTGGTGGAATACATACGCCAGGCGCAGGTCCGCCTGGGGTTGTTGCAGTCCGACACCGCGCTGGCGGGGTTTTCGCAAGGCGCCATCATGGCGCTGGAGGCCGTGCAGGCCCACGACGGCCTGGCCGGGCGGGTGCTGGCGTTTTCCGGCCGCTATGCGCAACTGCCCAAGACCGCCCCGCAATACACCACCCTGCATCTGCTGCACGGAGCCGACGATACCGTCATGGCGGTGTCGCATATCCAGGCGGCGCAGGCGCGGATCGACGCCCTGCATGGCGATTCCACCATTGATGTGGCCAGCCGCGTGGGGCATGCGCTGCATCCGGCCCTGATCCAGCGCGCTATTGAACGCCTGCAGACCTGCGTGCCTTTGCGCAGTTGGGAAGCGGCCCTGGGGTTGAACCAGGCGCCGCCGGCCGGCTCTACGCTGCACTAAGCCACGAAGCAGCCTGGCCCGCATGAGGTTTTTCCCGGCGCGGGCAGCACACTAGGCGCCTGCGCCGCTGCGGATACTCGCACTGGCGCCGGGCGTGTCCTGCCAGCCGCCGCCCAGCGCCAGGAACACGGCGATCTGGTCGGTGCTGAGCGCGGCCTGCGAAGCCGCCAGGGCGCTTTCAGTCGAGGCCAGCGTGCGCTGGGCATCCAGTACTGTCAGGTAGTCGGTTTTGCCGGCATGGAACAGCTGTTCGGCCTGGCTGGCGGCCAGCGCGCTCTGGTCGCGCGCCGTCTGCAGGGCGGCGTGGCGGTCGAGCTGGCGGGCATACGTCACCAGCGCGCTCTCGGTTTCACGCAAGGCACCCAGCACGGTGGCATCGAAGCGCGCCAGCGCCTCGCGCGTGCCGGCGCGAGCCTGGG
>NZ_JAJMLX010000459.1 GCF_020991325.1 Bordetella petrii
CAGCGCGCGTAGCGCGCCGAGGGCGCCTGGATGCGCCCGAGCCCGACGCACGTTCGCCGCCACCGCCTGCCCGGGCGGCGCGGGACGGGGCAAGAACACCAGCAACCGGCCAGGAGCCTCACCGAACGGGGCAAGAACCCCAACCCCCAGTCCCAGGCACGGCGCTTGCAGACGGCTCCGCGGCGGCGCGTATGGCCGCCACTTCTAACAACGACAAGGAGCGCGCCATGGGTACTATCCTGCTCATCATCCTGATCCTGCTGCTGATCGGGGCTTTTCCCAGCTGGCCGTATAGCCGGGGCTGGGGCTACTACCCGAGCGGCCTGCTGGGCATCGTGCTGATCATCTTGATCGTCATGCTGCTGACAGGCAGGCTATAGCGGCCGCGTCATACTTCGCCGGCCAGCAGGGTGGCCGCCAGCAGGCCCCCCAGTTCGCCGCAGCGCGCCAGGGCTTCGTCCGGCACGGTCTTGGGGGCCAGGATCTGTTCGGCGGTTTGCGCCCCATTGCGCTCGATCAGCGCGGGGGCCACTGCGCGCAGCCGCCATCCGGTGCAGATACGTTCCACCTGGCGTGCCGCGCCGACGCCATCGCTGCCCGCGCTGATGGCGACGCCGTAGGGGCGCCCTGGTATCTGGTCCAGCACGCCGTAGTAGCAGCGGTCGAAAAATTCTTTCATCTCGCCGCTCAGGCTGGCCAGGTTCTCGGGAGCGCAGAACAGGTAGCCATCGGCGTGCAGCAGGTCGGCCGCCTGCACCGGCCGTGCGGGCCGCAGGTCCACTTGCAGCCGGGCCGCCAGTTCGAGTTCCCGTGCGGCCTGTTCCGCGCCATGCGCCAGGGCGCGCGCCATCTGTTCGGCCGCCCCGGTGCGCGAATGCCAGACGATCAGCAGGCGCTTCATGCCAGTTCCCCGGTGGCGGCCGGACGTTCCAGGCGGGCCAAGGGATCCTGGCGGTAATACCGGCAAAGCAGGCCGTACCAGTCAGGCAGGGCCTGGGCCAGCGGGGCGGGGTCGACGAAGAAATGTTCAGAACTGACAGCGAAGAACTCCGCCTCGTCGGCCGCCGCATAGGGGTCCAGGGGCAATTGGCCGTACCAGGTATCTGCCGCGGGGCTTTCCGGATCCATGTCGGGCGGAATCGAGGCCTCCAGGGCGTCCAGGGCCGCGGTGAAACGGTCCAGGCTGTCGTCCAGCACGCGCCGCCAGGTGCGGGGCGACAGGTCGGAGTGCGCGCCCAGCCCCGGCATGCCATCGGCGTTGCCGGATCCCAGGTCCAGCTTGTGGGCGAATTCGTGAATCACCACATTGAATGCCGTGCCGTTGGGCACGGTATCGGCCCACGACAGGATGACAGGACCGCCTTCCCAGGCTTCCCCGGCGGCGGGCTCGTCGTACTCGTGCACCACGCCCGCGTCGTCCTGCTGCATGCGCGGGATGGAAAAGCCTTCCGGGTAGACGATGATCTCGTCCCAGCCCTCGTACAGAGAGGGGGACAGGTTCAGGATGGGCAGGGCGGCCTGGGCGGCAATGGACAGGCGCATGAAGTCGGTCAGTTCGGCGCCGCGCGCGCCGTTGATGTTCTTGCTGGCCAGCAGCCAGGCGGCACGCGCCTGCAACTGCCCGGCCTCGTCGGGCCCGAGCGCCGCCATGAACGGATGCGCGTCCAGTACCTGCTGCCACAGGCCCGGCGGGATGCGGGCCTGCACCTCTGCCACTGTCGAGGCGGCCGCTCCCCGGCCCTTCAACCATCGAAACATAACTCTGGATTCCTTCTTCATGCCCGCGGCCTGGGGCTTGCCACGCCTGAGCTTAGTGTAGAGTGTAGGAAAATTCAGCCTTCCTGCCGGCCCGTTTTCGTACGCGATGTCCGTAATTCCCGATACCGATGCGTTCTCGCCGTTCGATGATGCCTGGCGCCAGATAGCAGCTGCGGGGCTGGACCCCGATGCGCCGGCCCGCATCGAGCGGGCGGTAGCCTGGGCCGAACCCCAGTTTGCCGGCCAGCGCGCCGCCACGGGCGAGCCCGTGGCCCATCATGCCGCGG
>NZ_JAJMLX010000046.1 GCF_020991325.1 Bordetella petrii
CGCCGGCCCCCGCCTTGGCGCGCCTACGGGCCTGCGCCGCGCACGGGCGCCGTTCTCCGCGCACCACCAGCATGATGCCGGCCACCGACACCCCCATGCCCAGCGCCATCAGCCAGGACAGCGGCTCGGCGAACATGGCCCAGGCCCACACCGCGGTTACGCCCGGGCTCAGGTACAGCACGCTGGCCACCCGCGTGGGCGAGGTGCGGCGCAGGCATATCCAGTACAGGCCATAGCCGCCCAGCGAAGACAGCACGGCGGTCCAGGCCACGCTGACGCCGAAACCCAGGGTCGCGGGCGGAATCAAGCCGCCTTCCAGGGCCGCCAGCGCCGCGAACACCAGCCCCGACACGGCGCACTGCAGCCACAGATTGGCCACCAGGCTCAAGCCCGGACGCCGCGCCGTGCCGCCCCCCTGCCACAGGGTGGCGACGGCCAGCGACAGCATGCCCAGCACGGGCAACGCATAGGCCCACCATGGAGCAGCGCCCGCGCCCAGTGCGCCGCGCGACACCAGCAGCACCCCGGCCAGGCCCACCAGCAGCCCCGCCCACACGCGCAAGCCCGCCGGTTGCCGCAGGAACACGCTGGCCAGCATGGCAGTCCCCAGCGGCAGCAGGTCGGCGATCAAGGCGGCCAGCGCGGTGGGCACGCCCTGCTCTACCCCTTTGACCACCCCGGCCAGATAACCTGCCATGGCCAACAGGCCGATTCCCGCATGGCGTGCCCAGGTACGCGCCGACGCGCCGCGCAGCTCTTTCCAGGCCCACGGCAACAGCAGCAGGCAGACCAGCACGCAGCGCCAGAACACCACCAGAAACACCGGAGCGTGGTCCACCGCAAAACGCGCGCCCACGAAGCCGGAACTCCAGGCCACCACCAGCGCGGCCTCCAGCGCCAGCAGGGGAAGCGCGGCAAAGCGGGAACGAAAAGACGCGAGATGGAAGGCAGGCATGGAACCAGTTCTGAAGAGGACAGCCTTGACCTTAGCGCCGCACAGGTATTCAATAAATCAAAACCTTGTCAATCATTCATTCGGATTTTATAAACCATGAGCACCACACTCGATATCGAGCTGCTGCGCACGTTCCATGCGGTGGCACGGCTGGGACGCTTCCGCGCCGCCGCGGCCCACGTGCATAAAAGCCCGGCGGCGGTCAGTGTGCACATCCAGCGCCTGGAAGACCTGGCCGGCGGCCGCCTGCTGGACCGCGACAACCAGGCCGTTACCCTGACACCGCTGGGCCAGCGTTTCCTGCACCGCAGCGCCGAATTGCTGGAAGCGCACGACCGCGTGCTGGAAGACCTACGCGGCACGGCGCTGGCCGGCCGCGTACGGCTGGGGGTGCCGGACGAATACGCCGAGCATGTCATCCGCGACATTCTTCCGGCGTTCGCCACGGCCTGGCCTGGGGTCACCCTGGAAGTCACCACCGCCGCCAGCCGGGCATTGCGCGACCAGGTGGCGCGACGCCGCCTGCATATGGCAGTGGCGGTGCAGCCCGCCGGCAGCCGTCGCCAGAATCCGCGCGCCGTGGCAATGACGATTCCTGTCTGGGTGGCCGGCGCCAACCAGGCAGGCCCGCTGCCCGATCCGCTGCCGCTGGCCCTGCATGCCGCCGATTGCCCCTATCGAACGGCCATGATCGAAACCTTGACGGCCGCCGGACGTGCGTGGCGCGTGGTGCTGTCCAGCCCGTCCAGCCGGGCTGTCGAGGCCTGCGTGGAAGCGGGGCTGGGCCTCAGCGTGGTGGACCGCAGCCGCGTCACGGCCCGCATGCGCGTACTGAACGGCATGCCTCGGCTGGCCGCGCATGAAGTCATGCTGCTGCGGGACGAGCGCGCCGGCCCGTTCCCCGCAGCCGACATGCTGGAAGCCACCTTAAGGCAGCATTTCAGGCTGTAGGCGGGGCCGGAGGGCCTACCCGGGCGGCCTGCAATTCGCGCAGGCGGCGTACGTGGGCATCCAGTTGTGCGCGCAGATGCTCGATTTCCTGCGCATCCGCCGCGCGTTCGGCCGCCGCCCGCAGATCGGCCACCAGTTGCGCCAGGCGGGCCACTTCTTCGTCGGGCAACGGCGCGCTGGCTCGCCGCACATGGCGCCGTCGCAACAGCGAAGCCAGCCTGTCTCGCACGGCCACGGTTGCCATGGCGCGCAAAGGTTGCTTCAGGAAAGGCGGCCAGCCCACCGCGGCCCCGGCCGCCAGGGCCGTGGTGGCCGCCCAGCCCCGGGAGGGCTTGCCCGCATGCGCGGCGCGCGCGAACGCATCGGCCAGCTGCCGGCGGTCGAGCTCCATTTTGTCGAGCAAGGCTTGTTTGTCAGCCGGCGTGGTGATCTTCGGCATAGTGGCTCCGGGCGGCGGCGGTATCCAGCCGAACCTGGCGGCTCAGTTCGGCAAACGGCGACTCTTTGGGGGCATTGCGCGTGGCGACGAACAAGGCGGCCAGGGTGATCAGCAGCCAGGCCGCCGCCACCAGCCAGGCGGCCAGCATACGGTATTCGGTGTCCCAGAAGGTGACGATGGCGGCCACCGACACGAATCCCAGGGTGCCCAGCCCGCAGAACAATAGCGCCACCGCGCTGATCAGGGTGGTAACCAGGGCCGAACGGAACAGCGACAGTTCGATTCCCACCAGTTCCAGGTAATCGCCCGTGCGTTCCGCCGCGAATTCCGCAATGTGGCGCAAGCGCCGCAACCGTTCAGAAATCATGGCCTCTCCTTGCGTGGTGATGCCCGCGCAGCAAGCGCCATACCTGCCGCGCGGGCCCGGACTTTACTGGCGTCGCAGCGCCTCGACCTGGATTTCCAGGTCGACCTTGGGCTTGAAACCCATGTCCAGCCCGAAGTTCAGCCCGAAGTCGCCCCGGTTGAACGAGGCCGAGACATCGGCGCCGCAAGCTTCACGCTTTTCCATGGGGTGGTGGATGCACTTGAAATCGTCGATGTCCAGCGTCAACGGGCGCGTGACACCGCGCAGGGTGAAGTCGCCCACGGCCTCTTCGGGGCGGTCGCCGTCGAACTTGGTGAAACGCCCCTTGAAAGTAGCGGTGGGATAGCGCGCGGCATCGAAAATATCCGGCGCCACGGCATGCTTGTTCATTTCGTCGTGGCCGAAATCGACGGAACCGATTTGTACCGTGACCTCGATGGTGCCGCTGCGCGCCGCGCGGTCCAGCACGATGACGCCGGAAGTCTGGTTGAACTTGCCGCGCCAGGTAGACAGCCCGCCCATGTGGTCGGCTTCAAAACTGGGATAAGTGTGGGACGGGTCGATGTCGTACGTGACGGGAGCCGCGGCGGCCGGTCCGGCCAGTGCCATCGCGGCGGCAAGCAACAACTTGGAAATGGGCTTCATCTGGGACTCCAGCGTAAATGGCGCCCGCCACCATGCGGGCGCCCCAGGGATGGACTGCTTGAACAAAGTTCAGTTCATTGTAAGGACAGCGCACGCCGCCGGCCTGATCCCGGACAGGGAGCTGCAATAAACCCCGGCGGCGCATCCTTGGTAGACTTCCGCCCACCCTGCCGGTTTTTGCCCTGTATACGCCATGAACACGCTATTCCAGTCTTCCTCCGTTGCCGCGCTGCGCGCCGACCTGTCGCTGGCCCTGCGGGCCGCCGCCCACCACGGCCTGGGCGAAGGCGTGTGCAACCACTTCAGCGTGGCCCTGCCCGGACAGGACGGCCTGTTCCTGCTGAACCCGCGCGGCCTGATGTGGGACGAAGTACAAGCAGACGACATCGTGCTGGTAGACGCCGAGGGCAGGAAACTGGCAGGCCGCCATGAGGTCGAGCCCACGGCCATGTTCATCCACGCGGCGATCCACCGCATTGCCGGCAAGCAATGTGTGCTGCACACGCACATGCCTTATGCCACCGCGCTGACCCTGACGGAGCAGCGCGCGCCGGACACCACGTTATCGCAGAACGCCATGCGTTTTCACGGCCGACTGGTGGCCGATGCGCACTACAACGGGCTGGCGCTGGACAGTTCCGAAGGCGAGCGCATCGCCCGCGCGATGGGCTCGGCCGATATCGCATTCCTGGGCAACCATGGCGTGGTCGTCTGCGGCGAACGCATCGACTACGCCTACGACGACCTGTTCTTCCTGGAACGCGCATGCCAGGCGCAAGTGCTGGCCCAGGCCAGCGGCCGGCCCCTGGTGCCGGTCAACCCGGACATGGCGGCCAAGGTGGCCGGGCAAATGCAGTCCGAACGGCTGCAGGCCACCTTGTTTTTCCAGGCCTTGCGGCGGCGGCTGGGCTAGGGCCTGCTTCCCCCCAGCAGCGGGCTGCGAACGCGACCGAAGCCGCTGGCCCGGTCATAGGCCAGGCCAACCTGCAATACCTCTAGGTCGTGTTGGGCCGGCCCGATGATCTGGATGCCGGCCGGCAGGCCGCCGGCCCCGAACCCCGCCGGCGCGGCCAGGGCCGGCAAGCCGGCCATCGTGGCCGGCACCACGGCTTCCATCCAGCGGTGATAGGTATCCATGGACCGGCCGCCCACGCGGTCGGGCCAGTGTTCTTCGGCCTGGAAAGGAAACACCTGCGAGGTGGGCAGCACCAGGAAATCGAACTGCCCGAACAGCTGCTGCAGCGCCCCATACCAGGCCGACCGCACTGCCGCGGCATGGAAGACGTCCTGCCCCGACAGCCCCAGGCCGCGTTCGATTTCCCATACGGCCTCGGGCTTCAGCAGGGCCCGCGTGCGGCTGTCGTGGTAAAGCCCGGCATTGCTGCCGGCAAACATGAAGCTGCGCAGATCCAGCCATGCATTCCACAACCGCGGCAGGTCGAAAGCGGGCAGCGCGGGCTCTACCTGGCAGCCGATGGCCTCGAAATGCTTCAGGGCGGCTTGGCAGACATCCAGCACGCCGGGTTCGCAAGCCAGGTGGCCGCCCAGGTTGCCCAGCCAGCCAATGCGCATGCCGGCGCAGTCGCGCTCCAGATCGGCCACGAAGCCGCGCGCATCGGCGTGCCGCCGCGTCAGCGGCGTGCGCGCGTCGAAACCCGCCTGCACCGCCAGCAGCAACGCCAGGTCGGGCACGTTGCGCGCCATCGGCCCGGTGACGCTGAACTGCTGGAAGAACACTTCATCGGTGGGACCGTGCGGCACCACGCCTGGCGTGCCGCGCATGCCGAACATATTGTTGAACGCGGCCGGCGTGCGCAAGGATCCCATCATGTCGGAACCATCGGCCACCGGCAACATGCGCAAGGCCACCGCCACCCCCGCGCCGCCGCTGCTGCCGCCGGCCGAACGGGCCGGGTCGTAGGCATTGCGCGTAATGCCGTACACGGGATTGTAGGTATGACCGCCCAGGCCGAATTCCGGGCTGTTGCTGCGGCCGATGAACAGCGCGCCGGCCGCCCGCATTTTTTCGTACACGATGGCGTCGGCCTGCGCGACCTGGCCGGCGTAGATGGGCGAACCCTTGGTGGTGACCATGCCGCGCGCCGGCATGATGTCTTTGGGCGCTTGCGGAAAACCATGCAGCGGCCCCATGCTGGCCCCGCGCGCCAGCAGCGCGTCGCGCTCGGCTGCCTGGGCCTGCAATGCGTCGCGGTCCTGCATGGCCACCAGGGCATTCACAACAGGGTTCAGGCGGTCGATCTGCGCCAGGTAGGCCTGCAGCACTTCCACGCAGGACACCTGCCGCGCATGGATCGCCGCGGACAACGCCACCGCATCCAGGGAAACAATATCGGAACCGCTGCCTTCGCTGGTGGCGATGCTCATGGGGCAACCCTTGGAAAGACGAAAAACCCGAGTATAGAGACTAGTGGTATGCTGCCGGGCATGGACTGCGCCTGCCTCACCATCGCTCTGTCGCGACGAACCACTCGACGTCATCGTTGAGTGGCTGACGCTGTCCAGGCGCCGTACGCGGTGCCCACCCGAAGGCCACGGAACCTCGTGGCCTTTTTGCTGGACCTTTCCCTTACCCGCCCGAGGCATTCCTCCCGGCCTTCGTTTCTTTCAACTTGCCAGGAACGAAGCATGAACCCACCCGCGCTTTCCATCCGGACTTTCCAGCCCGCCGACACCGACGCCGTTGTGCAGTTGTGGCGCGACTGCGGGCTGACCCGCCCTTGGAACGACCCCTACAAAGATATCGCCCGCAAACTGACGGTGCAGCCCGAACTGTTCCTGGTCGGCACTTCGGGATATGGCATCGTGGCATCCATCATGGGCGGCTACGATGGCCATCGCGGCTGGGTCAACTACCTGGCGGTCGCGCCCGCCTATCAGCGCCGAGGCTATGCCACCGCCCTGATGGAAGCCGTGGAACATCGCTTCGTGGCCATGGGCTGCCCGAAAATCAACCTGCTGGTGCGCGGCGGCAATGAGGCCGTGGTGGCCTTCTACCGCAGGCTGGCCTTCCAGCAGGACGAAGTGATCAGCCTGGGCAAGCGGCTGATTCCAGACATTGCGCCCGAGGGCCCGCGCCAGGCTGCTTCCCAGGGGAACAGGGCTCAGACCACCAGCCTGTCCCAGGAACCGTAGCGCCCCTCGATCTTGCCGCGCGGCACGGCCAGGGCAACCAGCGCCAGGCCGGCTGCCACGTTGGCGCCGATCTGCAGCAGGCCGCCGCCGTACACCGGCGTGGCCACCAGCAGGCCCACGCCCAGCGGCACCAGCAGGAAGCGCGCCAGGCGGGCCACCTCGGCCGCCGCGATGGCCACCACGGTCAGCACCAGCGCGCCCACCAGGTGGTCGGTATTGGCCATGGTGCCCTCGGTGCCCAGCGTCAGGCGGGTGCACATCAGCCACGCGCCGATGGCCGCGGCCAGCCACAGGCTGGGCGGCAGCGACACCCCGCCCTGCACGATATCGCGCACCACCGCCAGGGGACGGCGGTCGAACTCGTCCTGCGGCCGGACGCGCGGCCCGTCGTCCGTGTCGCCGAACAGGAATACCCGCAGCAGGCTCTTGCCCGCCTTGCGCCGCCGCTGCAGGAACTGGCAGGTGGCCAGCAGTTCGTCCAGCGAATACGGAATCTGTATCAGCATGGCGGCCGCGCCCACCAGCGCCAGCGTGCTCCAGGTGCCGATCACAATGGGCTGGATAATGACGAAGGTAATGGACACGATCCCCAAGGGCGCGATCATCAGGCCGAAGATCACCACCAGCCAGGGCATGGTGCGCCAGCGCGCGCGCGAGCCGACCACCCCGGTCAGTATTTCCAGCATGTAGGTATACGCGCCCACCGCCGCGTCGGGCACCGGCCAGGCCTGCGACACGCTGGAGGTAATGATTTCCTCGGTACCGTTCTGCGGATCATCCAGGCTGCCCGCGAAGAAGGGTTCCCACACGTGGCCCACCTGTTCCATCTGGTAAGCGGCCAGGTAGCGCGACACGTACAGGCCCACCAGGGCCAGTGCGATGATGGGCACCCGCTGCGTCCAGGCCGATGGGTTGTACGTCCAGTCGGGTGGGGTATCCGGGCCGGACATGCTGGCCAGCGGGGACACGCCCGGCTCGGGCTTCAGGCTGACGGCCAGCCCGAACGCCAGCCCGCCCACCAGGGTGTCGGACAAGTACGCGGCCGCGTTGTCGGTCCACAGCACGAAAGGCGCCGCCATGACCAGCGCCCCCACCCCGGCGCAGGCCCAGCGCGCGAACGGCATCTGCCAGCTCAGGGACAAGCAGGCGAACACCACCAGCAAGGTGCCCAGGATGATCTCGGCGCCGCGCAGCAGCGGATCGTCCACGCCGACCAGCGGCGGCTGGAAGATCAGCCAGGTGCCCAGCGCCACGTTCACGAAATGCGCCCAGCGGTTTTCCGCGTGGGCGCTGCGATAAGCCTGCACATAGCGCGCGCGGAACTGCTCCGCGTCGTCGGCTTTTTCGGCCGTTTCGCGCAGGAATTGCGGGGGCGTCATGCCTTGCGCGCGGTACCAGGCCAGCGGATCGCGCTTCAGGCCGGCGATGATGGCGGGCAAGGTGCGCTTGAGCCGGTGGCGCGGGCGCCAGCCCAGCAGGTGCTCGGCGCGTTCGGTATCCAGGGCGTAGTGCGCGTCCGACATGGCGATCATGTAGGGCTTGATGAACGGTTTCTCCCCCTGGTCCAGCGCATCGGGCACCAGCGGCTCCAGCTTCTCGCGCACCCAGGTGCCGGTGGCGGCCACAGCCTTGGGTACGCGCAGTGTCGGCCAGTCTGCCGTGCCGTGGATCAGGCAGCCTATTTCGTCCTGCAGGGCGTCATAGCCCAGCGCCTCGGTTTCGCCTATCAGCAGCGCCGCGTCCGGCGGCAGGTCGGCGCGATGCTGCAGCGTCAGGCGCACGGCTTCGTGCAGGTCGTCCCGGTGCAGCATCGACTGGCCCACCTGGTTCGATGCCGAATAAAAGTAGCTTTCGAAGTCGCGCTCGTAGATGCGCGCGATCTGCTGCGCCAGGGTGGGCACCACGGTCTGTTCGTCGTACACGCCGGCCAGCCGCAAGATGGCATAAGGCATGTCGCCGTGTTCGGCGCGCAGCGCTTCCTCGGCCCGCAGCTTCGATTGCGGGTACACGTATTCGGGGCCGAAGGGCTGGTTCTCGTCGATCAGCTCACCCGGCTTGCCCGGGGCATGGACCAGCATGGTGCTGGCGTACACGAAACGCTCCACGCGGAAATGGTCGCGCAGTTCGCGCACGACCCGCGCGGTGCCGTCCACGTTCACTGTCTGGTACAGCGGGTTGTCGGCACCGGTGGAATCGAAGAATGCCACCAGGTGTATTACCGCCGCCAGCGTGTCGCCGTACTGTTCGCGCACCGATTGCAGGGCCTGATGCACCGATGCGTCGGATGCCAGGTCGACCTCGAATATCGGGAACCCGGCGTTCTCGCTCTTGCGGTCCAGACCCACGATGCGATATTCGGCTTCCAGATAGGCGGCCAGCGACCTTCCCAGGTTGCCGGATGCTCCGGTTATCAGGACGACGGGCCGGTCCGCGGTGTCGGGCATAAACAGGGCTCCAGGAATGGCGGGGTTCCGGCGAGGCCGAAACGCCCCGCCTGCCCTGGGCCGCCAGCAAGCGCCATGCCGCGGCATGGCGCTGCCCTTCAGTGCGCCGGCAGCTTGCCCGCGCCTTCGCGATGATGGGTGCCGTAGCGCTCTACCATCGTCATGCTGGCGCGGTTCAGGCCCGATACCTGCACGTCGATACCATTGCGCCTGAACTTGTGCACGATGCGGTCCAGCGATTCCACCGCCGTGATGTCCCAGAAATGGGCGCGCGACAGGTCGATGCGCACGCGGGGCACGGATTCCTTGAAATCGAATTCGGACACCAAGGCCTCGGACGATGCGAAAAACACCTGCCCATGTACGGTATAGACGCGGCAGGCGCCGTCTTCCGACAGCGCCGATTCCACGCCTAGCACCTGGCGCACCTTGGACGCGAAGAACACCGCGCTTAGCAGCACGCCCACCAATACGCCCAGCGCCAGGTTGTGCGTGGCCACCACCACCGCCACCGTGGCCAGCATCACCACCGACGACGACTTGGGGTGGGTGGCCAGGTTGCGCAGCGACGTCCAGCTGAAGGTGCTGATCGACACCATGATCATGACGGCCACCAGCGCGGCCATGGGAATCTGCTTTGCCCAAGGCCCCAGGAACACCACCAGCACCAGCAGCAGCGCTCCTGCCGTGAAGGTGGACAGGCGGCCGCGCCCACCCGACTTCACGTTGATGACCGACTGGCCGATCATGGCGCAGCCCGGCATGCCGCCCAGCAGGCCGGCCACGATGTTGGCCAGGCCCTGGCCCTTGCATTCGCGGTTCTTGTTGCTGGGCGTGTCGGTGTAGTCGTCGATGATGGATGCCGTCATCAGCGATTCCAGCAGGCCCACCGCCGCCACCGCCACCGCATACGGGAAGATGATGGACAGGGTCTGCCAGGCCAGGGGCACCGCTGGCAAGGCCAGCACCGGCAGGTGCTCGGGAAAGGCGCCCATGTCACCCACCGTGCGCACTGGCAGGTCCAGCCACATGGCCAGGGCCGTCATTACCACGATGCACACCAGCGGCGAAGGAATCGTCCTATTCAGTCGCGGGAACAGATAAATGATGGCCAAGCCGCCCGCCGTCATGGCGTACACCGCCCAGTGCACATTGGTCAGTTCCGGCAACTGCGCCAGGAAAATAAGGATGGCCAGCGCGTTCACGAAACCGGTAATCACCGAGCGCGACACAAAGCGCATCAGCGCGCCCAGTTTCAGGAAGCCGGCGCCGATCTGCAGCAGGCCGGCCAGCACGGCGGTGGCGAATACATACTGCACGCCGTGGTCCCTGACCAGCGACGCGATCACCAGCGCCACGGCCCCGGTGGCCGCGGAAATCATGCCGGGCCGCCCGCCCGCGATGGCGCTCACCACCGCGATGCTGAACGCGGCGTACAAGCCTACCTGCGGGTCTACCCCCGCGATGATGGAAAACGCCAGGGCTTCGGGGATCAGCGCCAGGGCAACAACGATGCCGGCCAGCAAGTCGCCACGGACATTGCCGAGCCATTCCCGGCGCAATGTGGAAAGATTCATGGAAGAAAGGGATGAGGGGAGCTGCCACGCGCAGCGGGTAGCTTCGGACAGGGCCAGCGGCCTGGCAACCGGGTACAGCCCAGGTATGCCGGCACGACATGGAATCCGCGCGGCGCCATGGCGGCGCCCGGCGCACGAACCTTCGCCCGATAGCCATTCAGGTGGAAGATTCGTGGAATGTCACATGGGTGGAAGCAGGCGGGCTGACGGAGAACAGGCCGGAATTGTACATCCCGCGCCAGCCCGCCCCCGGCCGCGGGCATGATACTTGCCGCCGGCCCTGGCGCCGCCGGGCTACGCCATACGCGAAGAACACGCCCACGGCGCGGGTGGCTGGCGCAGGCTGGTTGCAGCCAGCGGCCAGGCCTGTGTACCCTGGAGCACAGCCGTGCAAGTTCCCGAGAACAGGCGGCCATGTTCGCCGGTTCTTCTTCACTGGAGGTAATCATGAAGCGTCATCTGAAGTTCACCTTGCTGGCCGGCGCCCTGAGCCTGGCCGCCGTCGCCCGGGCGGATGTGACCGTGCCGGTGCACATGGCCACGGACAAGGGCGCGGGCGAAGAGATCGGTTCGGTCAGTCTGGCCGACAGCAAGTACGGCCTGGTGCTGACGCCCGACCTGAAGGGCCTGCCACCCGGCGTGCATGGCTTCCATGTGCACCAGAACGGCAGTTGCGACAGCAAGGAACAGGATGGCAAGGTCGTGCCGGCGGGCGCTGCCGGCGGACACTATGACCCCGACGGCACCAAGAAGCACAGCACGCCCTGGGACGATGGCGGCCACCGCGGCGACCTGCCCGCACTTTATGTGGGCGCCGATGGCGCGGCCACCACGCCCGTGCTGGCGCCGCGCCTGAAGCTGTCGGAAGT
Source organism: Bordetella petrii (assembly GCF_020991325.1). Lineage (GTDB taxonomy): Bacteria > Pseudomonadota > Gammaproteobacteria > Burkholderiales > Burkholderiaceae_B > Bordetella_A > Bordetella_A petrii_E. The sequence continues at coordinate 11,401 of NZ_JAJMLX010000046.1, forward strand.
TCAGGGCCTGGCCCTGATGGTGCACGCGGGCGGCGACAACCACAGCGACCATCCCAAGCCGCTGGGCGGTGGCGGCGGACGCATCGCCTGCGGGGTGATCCCGAAATAACGGCGTTCACCGGGACAGTGTTTGACACCCGCTTTCGCGGGGACGGTGTTTCACTCCCGCTTTGCGGGACGGTGTTTCGCTCCCGCTTCGCGGGGCGGTGTCTGGCACCCTTCGGGAGCCAGACACCTGGCCGATTACGATACGCCCGTGGCGTGGGTGTCTGGCTCCCGAAGGGTGCCAGACACCGCCCATTCCGCCGTTTACCCGGCTTGCTCGGCCGGTTCCGCCGCCGCGATCTCATGGCCGTCGATGGCATAGCGGATGGCATCTTCGACACGGTCCAGCAGCACGAACTTCAGTTTCTGCCGCGCTTCGTCCGGCACGTCGTCCAGGTCTTTGGCATTGCGGCGCGGGATCATCACCGTAGTGATGCCGGCGCGCAGCGCCGCCAGCGTCTTTTCCTTGACGCCGCCTATCGGCAGCACCAGCCCGCGCAGACTGACTTCCCCCGTCATGGCCACGTCCGAACGCACGGGGCGCCCGGACAACAGCGACGCCAGGGCCAGGAACATCGCGACGCCCGCGCTGGGGCCGTCCTTGGGGGTTGCGCCGGCCGGCACGTGGATGTGCAGGTCGGTTTTTTCTAGCGAATCGCCGTTCCAGATCTTGGCCAGTGTCAGGGCGGTTTGCGCCGATTCCTTCATGACATCGCCCAACTGGCCGGTCAGGATCAGCCGCCCGCTGCCCGGCGTTTTGCTGGCTTCGATGAACAGGATGTCGCCGCCCACGGGGGTCCAGGCCAGGCCCGTGGCCACGCCCGGCACGCTGGTGCGCAACGCCACTTCATTCTCGAAGCGCTGCGCGCCCAGGATGGCATGCAGGTCGGCGGCATCGATGACCACGTGCGTGGCCTTTTCCTCGGCGATCTGCATGGCGGCGTGGCGCAGCGTGGCGCCGATCTCGCGTTCCAGTTGGCGCACGCCGGCTTCGCGGGTGTAGTCGGCCACGATGGACGACAGCGCCGCATCGGTGACTTCCGCCTGCTGCCCGCCCAGCCCATTGGCCTCGAGCTGGCGCGGCACCAGGTAGCGGCGCGCGATCTGGATTTTTTCTTCCTCGGTATAGCCAGGAAGCTGGATGATCTCCATGCGGTCGCGCAGCGGGCCCGGAATGGTGTCCAGCATGTTCGCGGTGCAGATGAACATGACATGCGACAGATCGAAATCCACGCCCAGGTAGTTGTCGCGGAATTTGCTGTTCTGTTCGGGGTCCAGCACTTCGAGCAGCGCACTGCCCGGGTCGCCATGGAAGCCGCCGGCGCCCAGTTTGTCGATCTCGTCCAGCATCAGCACCACATTGTTGGTGCCGGCCCGCCGCATGGCCTGGATGATGTTGCCCGGCAAGGCGCCCAGGTAGGTGCGGCGATGGCCACGGATCTCGGCTTCGTCGTGCACGCCGCCCAGCGCCACGCGCTGGAAAGCGCGCCCGGTGGCCCGCGCGATGGACTGGCCCAGCGAGGTCTTGCCCACGCCCGGAGGGCCCGCGAAACACAGGATGGGGCTGCGCCCCTGCGGGTTCAGCTTGCGCACCGCCAGGTATTCCAGGATGCGGCGCTTGATCTTGTCCAGGCCAAAATGGTCTTCGTCCAGTACCTTGCGCGCCTCGGCCAGGTCGATGGGCGGCTGCGGTTCCTGCTTCCAGGGCAGTTCGGTCAGCCATTCCAGGTAAGTGCGCAGCATGGCCGATTCGCCGCTGGATTCCCCCATGCGTTGCAGCCGGCCCAGTTCCTTGCGGGCATGGCTGAGCACTTCCTCGGGCATGCCCGAAGCCTCGATGGCCTCTTTCAGGCGGGCAGCCTCGGCAGCGCTGTCGTCGACATCGCCCAGCTCTTTCTGGATCTGGCGCAGTTGCTCGCGCAGCACGGTTTCGCGCTGCCGCTCATCGAACTGCGCGCGCGTGCGCTCGCCGATTTCCTTGGACAGGCGCAGCACCTCGACGCGGGCCGACAGCAGCTCGATGGTCTTGTCCAGGCGCTGGGACAGGTCGAAGGTTTCCAGGATGTCCTGCTTCTGCTCGGGCTTGATGTCGATCATGTGCGTAACCATGTCGGCCAGCAAGCCCGGCGATTCGATGCCGCGCACCACGCCTATCAGTTCATCGGGCACATTGGGCAGCAGGGTAATGGCGTCGATAGATTGCTCTTTCAGTTGCAGGAAACGGGCCTCGGTCTGGCTGTCCTGCTCTTCGGCCGCGGGAACCTCGGCCACGCGGGCCACCATATACGGCCAGCCATCCAGGAATTCCAGCACCCGGAACCGCGATTGCCCCTGCACCAGCAGATGGTGCGCGCCCTCCTGCCCGGTAATGTAGCGGGCAATGGGGCCTTCGGTGCCCACCCAGCGCAGGTCGTGGGGGCCCACGTCGTCCTTGGATGGGTCGCGCTGCAACAGGAAGCCTACCGGCAGTTCCAGCTTGACGGCTTCCTGGGCCGCCGCCACCGACGAGGCGCGCCGCACCGTCACGGGCGACAGCACGCCGGGAAACAGCACCGCGTCGCGCAGCGGAATGATGATGCGCGCGTCTTCGGGCAAAGTGCGGGTATCGCTCATGGAGCCTCCCTCAGTTTATTCAGTGTCAGGACCAGGCAGCCGTCGGTCAGCGTGGACGATTCGGGCTCCAGCGCATGCAGGGGCAGCGCGATGCGGCGACGGAACCGGCCGTAGGGAATCTCGAAGCGATGGATGCGGCCATTGGCCGCGCAAGGCATCGGGCGCACGCCCGACACCGTGATTCCGCTAGGATCGAACGCCACCACCAGCTTGTCCGATGGCACGCCGGGCAAGGCCACGTACACCATGACCGCGTCGGCGGTTTCGATGATGTCCACCGGCGGTTCCCAATGCGGCGCATTGGCCGGGCCGGCGCGCAGCAACTGGCGATGCAGGCGTTCGGCGTGTTCCAGCAGCGACACCGCGTCGCCCCAGATCCAGGAAGAAAAATCGCGCGATCTCATGAACTTGCCCTCGTGGCCATAGTTCGTATCTGGCGGCAAGCCGGCGGTTTTCAAGCCCGGGAGTTGAACCGCGGCAAGCCGCGTGTCCGCACGGCGGCAGGCCGCCGGATACTGACCCAAACATGATGCGCGCGCGGCAGCGCAAGCGCAACCGGGCAGCCACTATATTGGGGCCGGATTGCGTATCGTGATCGGGCAGGCGGCTGGCTTCGGTGTCTGGCACCCGATGGGAGCCAGACACCCATGGCGCTACCTTAGCGATCCAGGCCGGTTTTCACGAATGCTGACGGGTGTCTGCCACGACAGTGCCAGTGGAACCGTGTCCGGCTCCATCTGGGTGCCAGACACCGCCCCTATGCGTCAGCCACCGCCACCGGCCGCCCGTAGAAGGGATAGCTGGGATCGTTGTAGCCATGCGCGGAAGCATGGCCCGGCGTCACCCAGGTATTCACCATGGCTTCTTCCTGCGGCGTGATCTGCAGATCCAGCGCCGCGTAATAGTCCTGCATCTGCGCCAGCGTGCGAGGCCCCGCGATCACCGACGTCACCAGAGGGTTGGCCAGCACCCAGGCCGTGGCGAAATGCCCTGGCCGCACCCCCTTCCCTTCGGCATAGGCCGTGAGCTCAGCGGCGATTTTCAGCGATTCTTCGCGGAATTCCGTGTCCAGGATGCGCTTGTCCCCGCGGCCGGCGCGGGTGTCGGGCGCGGGCTGCTGGCCGGGCGCGTATTTGCCGGTGAGCACGCCGCGCGCGATCGGGCTGTAGGGCACCACGCCCAGCCCATAGTGCCCGCAGGCAGGCAGGATCTCGACCTCGGGGCCGCGGTTCAGCATGTTGTAGTACGGCTGGCACACCACGGGCTGCGGCACGTTCAGTTCACGGCACAGGCGCACCACTTCGGCAATGCGCCAGCCCCGGAAATTCGACAACCCGAAACTGCGCAGCTTCCCGGCACTGATCAGGTCGCCCATGGCGCGAATGGCTTCTTCCAGGTTTTCTTCATGGAAATCGCGGTGCAGGTACAGGATGTCGACGTAATCGGTGTCCAGCCGGGCCAGGCTGGTATTCACCCCGTGCATGATCCATTGGCGTGAATAGTGCGAACGATTGGGCGCCTTGGCCACCGCATTGCCGATCTTGGTGGCCAGCACCCAGTCGTGGCGCTGGCCGGCCAGCAGCTTGCCCACCACCTCTTCCGAACGGCCCTGGTTGTAGACATCGGCCGTGTCGATGAAATTCAGCCCGGCTTCGCGGGCCGACGCCACGATGCGTTCGGCCTCGTCGAACGGGGTTTGCTCGCCAAACATCATGGTTCCCAGGCACAACGGGGAAACGCGCAGGTTGCTGGCACCAAGGCGGCGGTATTTCATGGCGGGATCCTGGTCATAAATGGAGAAAGGGAGAGGCCACAGCGTACTGCGAATGCGGACGGGGCGCAGCGTTCAGGCCCCGCTTGATGAAAAATGCTTAGCAAAGACATCAAATAAGTTCGCTATTCCTTAACTCCCGCTGTGGCTAGACTAGCGCCCAAACATTAACCACAAGATGCATGGAGAGAGACGAAATGCATAGAAGAACATTCATGGGCGCGCTGGGAGCCGGCGCGCTGGCGGCATCGGGGCTGGCACGGGCCCAGGCCCCGACCACACGGGTCGTCGTGGGCGCAACGCCTGGCGGGGGAACCGACACCGTGGCGCGCCTGCTGGCCGCCGAGCTGGGCCGCGTGCTGGGCGAAACCTTTGTCGTGGAAAACCGCCCGGGCGCGGGCGGCAATATCGCGGCCCAGGAAGTGGCCCGCGCCGCCCCCGACGGCCGCACTTTGCTGATGTGCTACACCAGCCATGCCATCAACGCCACCTTGTATCCCAAGCTGCCGTTCGACCCGGTCAAGAGCTTTACGCCGATTTCCCACGTGGCCGACGCGCCGTCCATTTTGGTGGCGCACCCTTCGGTGCAGGCGGACAATGTGCAGGAAATGATTGCCCTGGCCAAGGCCGACCCCGGTGCCCTGAGCATGGCGCTGCCCGGTATCGGGTCGGCCGGCCACCTGGGCGCCGAAGTGATCAAGATGCAGGCCGGCATCGACCTGCTGCTGGTGCCCTACAAGGGTACGGCCCCGGCCCTGAATGACGTGATCGGCGGGCAGGTCAGCATGATGTTCGCGGGCGCCGCCCTGGCCAAGGGGCAACTGGCCGCCAAGACCGTCAAGGCCCTGGGCGTAAGCAGCGCCCAGCGCATGGCGGAATTTCCCGGCATCCCCCCCATTGCCGACACCCTGCCCGGCTACGATTTCAGCGCCTGGTACGGGCTGCTGGGGCCGGCGGGCGTCGACGCCGCCCAGGCCCAGCGCCTGTCGCAGGCCGCGGGCCAGATCCTGGGCGATGCGGCGATCAAGCGCCGCTTGCTCGACGAAGGCCTGATCGCGGTGGGCGATACCCCCGCGGACTTCCAGGGATTCCTGCAGGCCCAGATCGACCGCTGGGGCAAGGTAGTGAAAGATTCGGGCGCCCGCGCGGGCTGACATCCCTGCTTTTCCCCCTGGAAACGCCCGGCCCCGCCGGGCGTTTTGCACTTCACGATTCGTGAACGGCCCTTAACGAAATGGCGACTATCGCGCCACCGGCTTCCCCCGTAAATTGATTGGTTCCCGATGGCGCCGCCTGGCGGCCATACAAATCATTCATTCAAGGGAAAAGCATGACCAAGAGTGGCGTGTTGCGGATTCCGTCCATGCGGGATCAATGCTCGGAGACAGAATGGAAGGCCCGTGTCGACCTGGCGGCCTGTTATCGGCTGGTTGAGCTGTATGGCATGGCCGACATGATGGCCAACCACATCTCGATGCGCGTGCCCGGTGAGGACAATGCGTTCCTCATCAACGCGTACGGCATGATGTACGAGGAAATCACGGCGTCCAGCCTCATCAAAGTCGACCTGGCCGGCAACATCCTGGCCAAGCCCGATTTCGGCGAGCTGGGCTACGGCATCAACAAGGCCGGCTATGTCATACACAGCGCCGTGCATGCCGCCCGCCACGACGTCGACTGCGTGATCCACACCCACAGCTGGGCGTCGATGGCCGTGTCGTCGCTGGCCTGTGGACTGCAGCCCATCACCCAGACGGCCATGCGTTTCCTGAAGATCGGCTACCACGACTACCAGGGCGTGGTGCTGGACACCCAGGAACAGGCCTCGCTGATCAAAGACCTGGGCAATGGCGAAGCGCTCATCCTGCGCAATCACGGCGCGCTGACAGTGGGCCGCACCGTGGGCGAAGCCTTCAACTGGATGCACCGCCTGGAACTGGCCTGCCGCTCGCAACTGGCCGCACAGGCCGCGCAGCAGCCCCTGCAGGCCGTGCCGCCGCAGATCCTGGAAGAAACCTGGAACAACTACCAGCCGGGCACGCGCCGGCCATACGGCGTCATGGAATGGCCGGCCCTGCTGCGCAAGCTGGACCGCCTGGACAGCAGTTACCGCGAATAACCAAGCGTGCCCATGAGCACGCAATCCACCGCAGCAACGCCCTGCGGCGGGCCGGCCGTGGCCGATCGCCCCGCCGGATTCGCCGCGGGCAGGCAAAACCAAGACAAGGAAGAGGAGACACACATGAAAGCACGCAGCATTTCTATCCTGGCGGGGGGCATACTGGGCCTGGCCGCTGCCCTGCCGGCGCAGGCCGACTATCCTGAACGGCCCGTGAAAGTGGTGGTGGCGTTCACGGCGGGCGGCACCACCGACAAGCTGACGCGCAGCGTCAGCGAACAACTGGCCCAGCAGCTGGGACAATCGTTCGTCGTCGAGAACCGCCCCGGCGCGGGCGGCAATATCGGCACCGAATACGTGGTGCGCTCGGATCCTGACGGCTACACGCTGATCGTCAATTCCGTCGGCCCCATCGCGGTGAATTCGTCGCTGAACAAGCTGAACTACGATCCCCTGACCGACCTGGTGCCCATCGTGCAACTGGCCACGGTGCCGAATGTGCTGGTGGTGCCGCCCGAGCTGCCCATCAAGACATTCCAGGACTTCCTGAAATACGCCAAGTCCAAGAAAAGCCTGAACTACGGCTCTACCGGCGTGGGCACGTCGTCGCACCTGTCCAGCTATCTGCTGATGCAGGAGATTGGCGCCAAGGACGCCACGCACGTGCCGTACAAGGGCGCCGACGCCATCAACGACCTGATCGCCGGCCGCCTGGACTTCATGTTCGCCACGGCCCCGTCGGTGATCGGGCAGATCCGCTCGGGCAAGCTGCGCGCCCTGGCCGTCAGCACCAACAAGCGTTCGCCCGGCCTGCCGGACTTGCCCACTGTCGCGGAATCCGGCTTCAAGGACTTCGATGCCGGATCCTGGTTCGGCTTCTTTGCCCCCAAGGGCACGCCGGCTTCGGTCATCGCCACGATCAACCAGGGGGTGAACAAGGCCCTGCCCGGCCTGGAGAAACAAATGATCCAGGAAGGCGCCAACCCCGTGGGCGGCAGCCCCGAAGAATTCGACAAGTTCACGCATGTCGAGCATGACAAATGGAAGAAAATCGTGGATCAGGTTGGAGTGAAACAGTGACATCTCCCACGCCCCCGCGCATTCTGTGCTCGCCGCAGGAAGCGCCCCAGCTTGCCGCCAGCCTGGACGCGCGGGGGTGTGCGGCCGTACTGTGCCACCCCGGCGATGCGCAGGCGGCGCAAGCCGACATCGCGTTCATTTCGCGCGACATCACCGGGCGTTCGACCAAGTTCGAGATCCTGCCCGACACCGAACGCTTCTACGCCGCCCTGCGCGCCGCCCCCGGCCTGCAATGGCTGCATGTGCATTCGGCCGGGCTGGACCGCGACATCTACCAGGAACTGGCCCGGCGCGGGGCGCAGGCCGTGATCCTCGGCTGCACGGAAATCACGCTGCTGATCGGCGCGGACGATTCGCCGCTGCCGGTGTTCGACACGACCGCGCTGCATGCGAAGGCGGCGGTCGAGTGGGCGGCGCGCTGATCGCTGCCGCGCAGAAAACAAAAAACCCGGCACGAGGCCGGGTTCCTGTCGACGAAGCGCGCATCGGTCACTTGCGCTGCACATCGTCTGGTGTGCTTGGTTGCGGGGGTAGGATTTGAACCTACGACCTTCGGGTTATGAGCCCGACGAGCTGCCAGACTGCTCCACCCCGCGTCAGAGAAATAAATTATAGGGTGAGGAAGTACTCACGTCAATACTTTTGTCACAATTTCTTCCCGATTCATCGAAACGGCTGCGCGCGGCGCCTCCCCTGCCCCGCACGAAGCGCGCGTTCGCGCCCCGTGCTCGCGGTAAGATGGCGGCCTTCGTATTCACCCGCACGCACACTCCCGTTCATGAAAATCGCCACCTGGAACGTCAACTCGCTCAACGTCCGCAAGCAGCATGTGCTCGACTGGCTCGCGCAAAGCGGAACCGACGTGCTGTGCCTGCAGGAACTGAAGCTGCCGGACGAGAAATTCCCGCGCGCCGATCTCGAGGCGGTCGGCTACCGCAGCTGGTTCACCGGCCAGAAGACCTACAACGGCGTTGCCATCGTGTCGCGCGTGCCGGGCACGTCCATGGTGCGCAACCTGCCCACCTACGAAGACCCGCAGCAGCGCGTGCTGCTGTCCCGCTAGCGTGCTGCCCCGCCTTAGCGCAAGGCCTGCACGCTGGCCAAGCCCAGCGCCGTCAGCCCGAGCGACCCCAGCAGGCTGGCGCCGGCATAGCCCAGGGCGCCCGCATACGCGCCCCGCTCCAGCATCCCGACCGTCTCGGCCGAAAACGTCGAGAACGTGGTCAACCCGCCCAGAAACCCGGTGACCAGCGCCAGGCGCACCCATTGCGGCCATTCCGGATGCGCCAGCAGCACAGCCAGCGCCACGCCGATCAGGTAGCCGCCGGCCAGGTTGACGATCAGGGTTCCCCATGGCCATGCGGCCGTGTTGAACCATACGCCCAGCAGCCAGCGCGCGCATGCGCCCAGGGCGGCGCCCAGCCCTACGGCCAGGAAATTCAAGGGAATCAGCGTTTGGGTCATGTCGGTAGCCGGTCGCTATTTGCGACCAATTCTCATTTCAATGATAGAATCCGCGCCACCTCCACGTAACACCCCATGGACAGCAAACCCACTTCCCGTCGCCGGGCCTATTGGCTCAAGACGCTGCATCAATGGCACTGGATCAGTTCGGCATTATGCCTGCTGGGCATGCTGCTTTTCGCCATTACCGGGTTGACCCTGAATAACGCCGGGCTGATCGACGCCAGCCCGCAAGTGGTAACGCGCGAAGCACAACTGCCCGCACCCCTGCTGAACCAGTTGAAAGCCGTCGATACCGGCAACCGGGCAGCGGCGGTGCCGCCCGAGGTTGCGCAATGGCTGGACACGGAACTGGGCGCCCGGGTGGGCGCGCGGCCGCCGGAATGGTCGCCCGGCGAACTGTACGTGTCATTGCCGCGCCCGGGCGGCGACGCCTGGCTGTCGGTCGACCTGGGCGACGGCGCCATCGAATACGAACGCACCGACCGTGGCTGGATCGCCTATCTGAACGACCTGCACAAGGGACGCCATACCGGCACGGCCTGGAGCTGGTTCCTGGACATTTTCGCCGTGGCCTGTCTGGTGTTCTCGCTGACCGGGCTGGTGCTGCTGCACATGCACGCCGGGCAACGCGCGGCCACCTGGCCGATGGTGGGGCTGGGCCTGCTGATTCCGCTGGTGCTGGCCCTGCTTTTCATCCATTGAGCCGCAAGTCTGGAGACTTTATGCGCAAGTTGCTGTTGCCGGCCCTGTTGGCCGGCCTGATCGCCCGAACCGCCCACGCCGCCGACCTGGGCGTGAATGTCGAAATTCCGCGCCTGGACGTGGCCGAGTATCACCGCCCCTACGTCGCCATCTGGCTCGAGACGCCGGACCAGACCGTGGTGGCTGACCTAGCCGTCTGGTACGACGTCGCCATGCGCAACAACGAAGGCGCCGAGTGGCTGAAGGACATGCGCCAATGGTGGCGCCGCAGCGGCCGCAACCAGCAGTTCCCGGTGGACGGCGTCAGCGGCGCCACCCGTCCCGCCGGCAAGCACGCACTGAGCTTCGCGGGCGCCGACAAACCCCTGGCCGACCTGAAACCGGGCCGCTACGCCGTGGTGGTGGAAGCCGCCCGCGAAGTGGGCGGCCGCGAGCTGGTGCGCGTGCCATTCGACTGGCCGCCCACGCAGGCCGGGCAGCCCTCGGCGCGCGGCGAACACGAGCTCGGCGCTGTCGCCCTGGACCTGAAACCCTGATTCCCCTTCCGGAGTACTGATGAAACACGCTCTTCGATTTGCCGCCGCCCTGGTGCTGGGCCTGCCCGCCGCCTCGCATGCCCACGACATGTGGATGCTGCCGTCCTCGACCGTGCTGTCGGGCACCGACAGCTGGATCACCGTGGACGCGGCCGTCAGCAACGACAAGTTCTACTTCAACCATGCGCCCCTGCGCCTGGACAACCTGGTGATCCAGGCGCCCGACGGCCAGGCCGCCCAGCCGCAGAACGCCAGCCGCGGCAAACTGCGCAGCACCTTCGACCTGCAGTTGCAGCAGGCCGGCACCTACCGCATCGCGGTGGTCAACGACGGTGTGTTTGCACGCTGGAAACAAGACGGCCAGCCCAAGCGGTATTTCGGCCCGGCCGAGGGCCTGGCGCAGGCAGTGCCAGCCCAGGCGCAGGACCTGCAAATTTCGCAAAGCGTCAGCCGCATCGAGACCTTCGCCACCGCGGGCAAGCCCAGCGCCATCACGCCCACCGGCAAGGGCCTGGAACTGGTGCCCGTCACCCACCCCAATGACTTGTACGCCGACGAACCGGCCACCTTCCAGATGCTGATCGACGGCAAGCCGGCCAGCGGGCTGGAAGTGACGATCATCCCGGGCGGCAGCCGCTACCGCGACCAGGTGGGCGAGATCGACGTGCAAACCGCGCAGGACGGCAAGTTCCAGGTGAAATGGCCGCAGTCCGGCCTGTACTGGGTGGAAGCCAGCCACGAAGACGGCAAGACCACGGTCAAGCAGGCCAGCAAGCGCCGCCTGTCGTACGTGGTGACGCTGGAAGTGCTGCAGCCCTGAGCCTGGCGGACCCCGCTCGCCCACATGACCCCTGGCCCCACGTACCTGCCCGCCGGCACCGGGCCGGCCCTGCCGCCCCGCCTGGCCGCCATGCC
>NZ_JAJMLX010000460.1 GCF_020991325.1 Bordetella petrii
CCTGCCCCGGCGCGGTGGCGGCGCGCGATCGCGCCGTGGTGGCGCTGGTGGGCATCCGCCGCGCCTTGTTCCCGCAAGCCCCTGACTATCAAGCCGGCGTCCTGCCGCCGGCCCACGCATCATGATCGGCGAGTTCAATTTCTACGGCATTTATTTCCCCTGGCTGCTGGTGCTGGGGCTGGCCACGCTGGGAGTGGCCTGGGCCGTGCGCCGCCTGTTGGCGCGCGCGGGTTTCTATCGGCTGGTCTGGCATCCCGCCCTGTTCGATGCCGCGCTGTACGTCGTGCTGCTGTACGGCGTGTACCTGATTTCACCTTACGTATTGAAGTAGCACCATGAACATCCTGAAAACGCTGCGCCGCCCCATCGTGGGCAAGTTTGTCGTGACGGCGCTGACCGTCTGCGCGGCGGTCTTTGCCGGCTGGCAGTTATGGACGCATTACGAACTGGAGCCCTGGACGCGCGACGGGCGCGTCAAGGCCTACGTCGTGCAAGTGGCGCCCGATGTGTCCGGTCTGGTGACAGCCGTGCCCGTGCACGACAACCAGGACGTCAAGGCGGGCGACGTCCTGTTCGAGATCGATCGCGCCCGCTTCCAGCTGGCCTACGACCAGGCCCAGGCCGCGGTGCATGCCCGGCAAGTAGCGCGCGACCAGGCCGCGCGCGATGCACGCCGCAACCGCTCACTGGGCAAACTGGTATCGGCGGAAGTCCTGGAACAAAGCCAGGCCCGCCTGCAACAGGCGGACGCCGCGCTGGCCGAGGCGCAGGTGCAGCGCGACACCGCCAGGCTGAACCTGGCGCGCAGCCGCGTGGTGGCGCCCACCGACGGACGCGTCACCAACCTGGACCTGCGCGTGGGTTCTTACGCCACCGCGGCTCACGGGGTCATGGCGCTGGTGGACGGCGGCTCGTTCTACGTGGAAGGCTATTTCGAAGAAACCAAGCTGGTGCACATCCACGAAGGAGACGCCGTAACCGTGACGCTGATGGGCGATTCGCGCCGGATCCGCGGCCACGTGGAAAGCATCGCCATGGGCATCGCCGACCGCGACCGCAGCGTCGGCGCCAACCTGCTGCCCAACGTCAACCCCACGTTCAACTGGGTGCGCCTGGCCCAGCGCATTCCGGTGCGCGTGCAGATCGACCAAGTGCCCGAAGGCGTGCGCCTGGTGGCGGGCCAGACGGCCACGGTAGAGGTCCACGCATCATGACCGCCCGCCCATTTGCCATCGTGTCGCTGGTGCTGGCGCTGGCCGGGTGCGCAGCCGTCGGCCCCGATTATCAGGTACCTGAAAACGCGGCCGTCAACCGGCCCGCGGCCTCGGCCGCATTCCTGCAGGCGCGCGAAGCCGCCTACCGGCAGGACGCCGTGCCCGGCACCTGGTGGCGGCTGTACCAGGACCCCACCCTGGACAGCCTGATCGGCCAGGCATTGCAGGCCAATACCGACCTGCGCATCGCCGCGGCCAACCTGCAGCGCGCCCAGGCCGTCACGCGCGAGGCGCGCGGGCAGCAGCAGCCCACGCTGGGCGTAGAGGCGTCGCCCGCGTTCGGCCATGCATCGGGGGTACAGGCCGGGACGCCCGACACCCGCCCCATGGATCGCTGGTCGTATTCCAGCGGCATCAGCGTGGCGTACCAGCTGGATCTGTTCGGCCAGATCCGCCGCGGCATCGAAGCCGCCGTGGGCGATGAACAGGCCGCCCAAGCCGCCTACGATGCCACGCGCGTGACGGTGGCCGCCGAAACCGCGCGGGCCTACGCCGATATCTGCGCGGCCGGCATGCAACTGGCGTCGGCGCGCCGCTCCGTGGACGTGCAGCGCGATTCGTTCGATGCAGTACAGCGCCTGCAGCAGGCGGGCCGTGGCACGGCGCTGGACGTCAGCCGCGCGCGCAGCCAGCTGGAACAACTGCAGGCCGAACTGCCCCCCTTACAGGCCAGCCAGCACACCGCCCTGTACCGTCTGGCCGCCCTCACCGGCCGCGCGCCCGCCGAAATGCCCGCCACGCTGCTGGCCTGCGCCCGACCGCCC
>NZ_JAJMLX010000461.1 GCF_020991325.1 Bordetella petrii
CGATGTCCATGCGCCCTCCTTCCGCACGGCGCCGGCCCGGACGGTGCCATTCGGCCCGGCGCGCCCGCCCCGCAGCGCCGCCACGGCATGCCATGCGGCCAGCAGCACTATCGCCAGGCCCAGGGGCAGCCAGAAATAGTCGCGCCGAGGCTGGTGCCGCAACGTCTTGACCTCTTGGGGGGTTATACGGTCCAGCGTGGCGTACACGTCTTGCAGCGCCTCGCCATCGCGCGCAACAAAGAACTGCCCGCCTGCCGTATCGGCGATCTGGCGCAAGGCGTCGAAGTCTACTTTGTCATCGCCGCTGGCGCCGGGGTCGCCGATGCCGATGGTATGCACCGTGACATGATGCTGGGCCGCCAGCGCCGCAGCACGAACTGGCGGCACGGCGCTGCCCGTGTCATTGCCATCGGTCAGCAGGATCAGGACTTTGTCCCGTTCCTTGGCCTGATCCAGCATGCGGATGCCCAGGCCGATGGCATCGCCCACCGCTGTGTTGGGGCCGGCCATGCCAACCGCGGCCTGGTCCAACAGTAATCGCACCGAAGCATGGTCGCGTGTCAAGGGCGCCTGGGGATACGCGCCCGTGCCGAACACGATCAAGCCCAGGCGGTCATCGGGCCGCTTGTCGATGAAATCCGCCACGACGCGTTGAACGGCGTCCCAGCGCGACACCGGCCGGCCCTGTGCATCGCGGAAATCGGTGCTGTCCATGGACTGGGAAATATCCACGGCCAACAGAATGTCGCGCATCGGTTCGGTGTGCGCAAGCGGCGGCTCCACCCATTGCGGACGCGCCAGCGCCAGCAATAGCAACAACCACACTACTACGTTCAATACCAATTGCCCCCGGCTGGCGCGCACGCCGGGGCGCGACGGCGGCTTGCCTATCAAGCTGGCCATGGTGTGGAAAAAAGGCAGCCGCAATGCATGCCGGCCCTGCACATAGGGCGGCAGCCAACGGTAGGCTGCCAACGCCACGGGCGCGGCAAGCAGCAGCCAGGGATATTCAAGCCTCCACATGGTGGCGCTCCATCCATCGGCGGCTGGCCTCGATCAGGCCGCGCACGACTGCGGCATCCAGGCCCCGCACCTTCGCATCGGGCGCATAGGCCAGGGTTGCCAGCAAGCTCGCGCTGTCGGCCGGGAAGACATCCCGCGCGCCTGTTTCCAGGCTATGCAGCCACGCATCCCCGCGCAATGACGCCAGGCTGGCGCGCTGGCCTGGCGGATGCGCCGCCAGTGCCGTGCGCTTGAGCAAAGCGGGCAAGGCGCGCGCGGCCAGGGGGTCACCGGTTGCCTGGCGCGCCAGGTTATCCAGTTCACGCAACGCCTGGCGACGGTACAGGTTGCGCCGTCGCCGTCGCACATAAGCAATGCTGCTCCAGCACAGGGCCAACAACAGCAACGCGGCGACCAGCGCCCACCCCCACGTCAGGGGCCAATATGGCACCGGCGGCGGCAAGGGAAGTTCCCGCAATTGATCCAGGCCGGGCATGCTGGCGTCGCTCATGCGCGTGCCCCGGCCCGCTGCCGCCCGAGCTCGCGCCGCAACTGCGTCAATTCGTCTTCGGCCGTATCGATGGATAGCAGCGGAACCTGGCTGCGTCGCAGCAAATCGGCCACGCCCGTGAGGCGGCCGCTGAAAAAATCCGCCAGCGGCTGGCGCTCGTGCCGCCGGCCCACGGCGATTTCCAGTTGTAGTTCACCTTGGGTGGCGACCAGGCGCCCGCGCTCTGGCAATTGCTCGGCCATTGGGTCATACACCAGTACCCCCACCACGTCATTGTGCGCGGATAACAGGCGCATGGCGCGCAGAGTGTCCTCGTCGGCGCCCGCGAAGTCGCTGACGATACACACCAGGCAATCGTGCGCCGCATGCGCCAGCATCTGGCGCAACGCCGCATTCAGCGCTTGCGCCGCGGGGCGCTCGGGCCGCCCGGCCGACAGGCCGGCATTCGCGCGCGCCACC
>NZ_JAJMLX010000462.1 GCF_020991325.1 Bordetella petrii
GGGGCAGCGCGCGTAGCGCGCCGAGGGCGCCTGTATGCGCCCGAGCCCGACGGACGTTCGCCGCCGCCTGTCCGGGCGCCGCGGGACGGTGCAAGAACCACTACAAGACCAACCCCCTAAGCCCGCCCGTATCCCCCACCCCCCGGCGTTTCCACCACGAACACATCACCTGCCCGCAAGCTGGCGCTGTCTTGCGGCGCCAGTTCCTGGATGCTGCCATCGGCGCGTTCGATATAGTTGCGGCCCAGGGCACCCGGTTCGCCGCCGGCCAGGCCGAACGGTGCGTACTTGCGATTGTTCGACAGGATGGCGGCCGTCATGTCCTCCAGGAAGCGCACCCGCCGCACACCGCCATCGCCGCCGGGGTAGCGGCCGGCGCCGCCCGAGCCATGGCGGATTTCGTACGACTCCAGGCGCACCGGGAACCGCAGTTCCAGCACTTCGGGATCCGTCAGCCGGGAATTGGTCATGTGGGCCTGCACCACGGATGTTCCCGCGAAACCTTCGTCTCGCGGCCCCGCGGCGTCGATGCGCAGCGGGCCCGCGCCCGTACCGCCGGAGATGGTCTCGTAGTACTGATAGCGCGCATTGCCGAAGGTGAAGTTGTTCATGGTGCCCTGGCTGGCGGCCAGCACGCCCAGCGCGCCGTACAGCGCGTTGACGATGCACATGGACGTTTCCACATTGCCCGCCACCACCGAGGCCGGCGGGTTCGGACGCAGCATCGAGCCTTCGGGCACGATGATGTCCAGCGGCTTCAGGCAGCCCGCATTCAGCGGGATATCGTCGTCCACCATGGTGCGGAACACATACAGCACCGCGGCCACGGCGATGGCGCCCGGCGCATTGAAGTTGTTGTCCAGCTGCGCCGACGTGCCGGTGAAGTCCACCACGGCGGTACGGGCCTCGCGGTTGACCCTTACCGCCACGCGGATCACCGCGCCGTTGTCCAGCGGATATTCGTAGCGGCCGTCCTTCAGCACCGAAATGACGCGGCGCACCGCTTCCTCGGCGTTGTCCTGCACATGGCCCATGTAGGCGCGCACCACGTCCAGGCCGAAGTGGTCGCACATGCGCAGCAGTTCCTGCACGCCCTTTTCATTGGCGGCGATCTGCGCATGCAGGTCGGCAATGTTCTGGTCGGGGTTGCGCGCCGGCCAGCGCCCCGACGCCAGGATCTCGCGGGCAGCCGCGTCGCGGAATTCGCCATCGCGCACCAACTGGAAGTTGGTGAACAGCACGCCTTCGTCTTCCACGGTTTTGGAGTCGGGCGGCATCGAGCCCGGCGTGGTGCCGCCGATATCGGCGTGGTGCCCGCGCGACCCGACATAGAACAGGATGTCGCGCCCCGCGCGGTCGAACACCGGCGTAATGACCGTGACGTCGGGCAGGTGCGTGCCGCCGTGGTAGGGGTCGTTGACCACGTACGCGTCGCCGGGCCGCATATGGCCGGCGTTGGCGTTCATGATGGTCTTGATGGACTCGCCCATGGACCCCAGGTGCACCGGCATGTGCGGCGCGTTGGCGATCAGGTTGCCTTCGGCATCGAAGATGGCGCAGGAAAAGTCCAGGCGTTCTTTGATGTTGACCGAGTAGGCCGTGTTCTGCAGCCGGTAACCCATCTGCTCGGCGATCGACATGAACAGATTGTTGAAGACCTCCAGCATGACAGGATCGGCCTGCGTGCCCACCGCGCGGCGTTCTGGCCGGGCTTCGACACGCTTGAGCACGATGTGGTCGAGCGGCGTCAGTTCGGCCTGCCAGCCCGGCTCGACCACGGTGGTCTGGTTGGGCTCGGAGATAATGGCCGGGCCCGACAGCACGTCGCCCGGCACCAGGTCGGCGCGCACATACAACGGGGTGTCCCGCCAGGCGCCCTGCCCGTACATCTGCACGCGCTGGCGCGGCGCCAGCGCCCCGGCGCGGCTGCGTTCG
>NZ_JAJMLX010000463.1 GCF_020991325.1 Bordetella petrii
TGCAACACGCCGCGCACACCGCCGGCCTGCCCGTGGTGGCGCTGGGCGGGGTGCAGATGCACCTGCGTTCGCGCAAGCCGCTGCACGACACCCTGGCCGCCATCCGCAGCAAGCGCGCGGTTGCCGCTTGCGGCTACGACCTGCACGCCAATGCCGAACAGCACCTGCGCACCCGCCTGCGTTTGGCGGCCCTGTACCCACCCGAAGCGCTGGCGCAAACCCTTGCCATCGCGCGGCGCTGCACGTTCTCACTGCGGGAATTGCGCTACGAATACCCGGACGAAATCGTGCCCGCGGGCGAAACCCCCGCCAGCTATCTGCGCCGCGAAGTCAATGCCGGCGCGCGGCGCCGTTTCGGCGACAGCGTGCCGCAGCACGTCAGCGCCCTGATCGAAAAAGAACTGGCCCTGATCGCCGACCTGGAATACGAAGCCTATTTCCTTACGGTCTACGACATCGTGCAATACGCGCGCTCGCAGAACATTATTTGCCAGGGGCGCGGGTCGGCGGCCAATTCGGTGGTGTGCTACTGCCTGGGCATCACCGCCGTGAAACCCGAGCAAAGCCAGGTTCTGTTCGAACGCTTCATCAGCAAAGAGCGCAACGAACCGCCCGACATCGACGTCGATTTCGAGCACCAGCGCCGCGAAGATGTCATTCAATACATCTATCGCAAGTACGGACGCGACCGCGCCGCGCTGACCGGCGTGGTGATTTCCTATCGCCCCCGCAGCGTACTGCGCGACACCGGCCGCGCGCTGGGCATAGACCCGGGCATCATCGATGCCGTGGCGCGCGCTCATCAATGGTGGGACGGCAAGCGCGCCATGCTGCAAACCCTGGGCAACTGCGGGCTCGACCCCGGTTCGCAGGTAGCGCGCAACTGGGCCGTGCTGGCCGAAACCCTGATCGGCTTTCCGCGCCATTTGTCCCAGCATCCCGGCGGCTTCGTGATATCGCGCGGCAACCTGGCGCGCCTGGTGCCCATCGAAAACGCCGCCATGCCGGATCGCAGCGTCGTGCAATGGGACAAAGACGATCTGGACGCCCTGCGCCTGCTGAAGGTGGATGTGCTGGCCCTGGGCATGCTGACGGTGCTGCATCGCGCCCTGGATTTTGTCGGCCAGCGCCATGGCCGCCCCATGGCCCTGCATGATATCCCCCAGGATGACAACCCCACTTACGACATGATCTGCGAGGCCGACACCATCGGCGTGTTCCAGATCGAATCGCGCGCGCAAATGAGCATGCTGCCGCGCCTGCGGCCGCAAAAATATTACGACCTGGTGGTGCAGGTAGCCATCGTGCGGCCCGGTCCCATCCAGGGTGGCATGGTGCATCCCTACCTGCGGCGGCGCCAGGGCAGCGAACCCGAAACCTATCCCAGCGATGCCGTGAAAGGCGTGCTGTCTCGCACCAAAGGTGTGCCCATCTTCCAGGAACAGGTCATGCAGATCGCCATGGTGGCCGCCGACTTCACGCCCGGCGAAGCCGACGCGCTGCGACGCTCGATGGCGGCCTGGAAACGCAAGGGCGGCATCAGCAAGTTCAACGACAAGCTGGTCAAGGGCCTGCTCAAGAACGGCTACACAGCCGCATTCGCCGAATCCATCATCCGCCAGATCGAGGGCTTCGGCGAATACGGTTTCCCGGAAAGCCATGCGGCCAGTTTCGCGCTGCTGGCCTACGACAGTGCCTGGCTCAAACGCCATGAGCCCGAAGCCTTTCTGGCCGCGCTGCTCAATTCCCAGCCCATGGGGTTCTACGCGCCGGCCCAACTGGTGCAAGATGCCCGCCGCCATGGCGTGACGGTCTTGCCCGCCGACGCCAGGCCGGATGGCTACACGCTGCTGGCCTCGTATTCCATGTATCACGCGGGCAACCCGTCGCTGTTCAC
>NZ_JAJMLX010000464.1 GCF_020991325.1 Bordetella petrii
CGCTGCGCGCCGCCCACCTGGCGATTGCCGGCGTTCTGCAGGCCGCCCCGCGACTCGACACGCTGCCGGGTCGCGTCGCTGCGGTACGGCGTATTGCCGCGCCGCGCAGGGTCGTGGTTCCAGTTCACATTGTTGCGACTGGCATCGAGCTTGCGGTTCACGTTGATGTTGTTGTACCGGTTCACATCGATATCCACATCACCATGGCCCCAGTCGAAATCGCCCCACAGTGAATTGGTAATGGCAACACCCGTGCCCCACGCCAGCCCGCTGACCAGCGCGGTGGCGAATACCGAACCCGGCGGCGGCGGATAGTAGGCGGGGGGGTACGACGGATAGGGCCAGGTGCCGTAGACGCTGGATGGGTTATACGAAGGCACGTACACCACGCTGGGCGACGCCGGCTCGATGGTGACCACCGTGCTGCCGTTCTGCGTCTGCGTGGACACCTTCTGCTGTTCGTTGCTGGCCAGGTTGCCCGCCTGCTGGGCCTGCGCGCGCAGGCGCTGTACCGAGTCCATGACGTCGCCGGGCTGGTCCAGGAAGGCATCGCCCACGTTGCGCACCCAGTCGGGCTGCCGCCCCATCATGTCCAGCACCGACGGAAACGCGGCCAGCGACATGACACTGGGGTCCCAGGGCTTGTCCTGCACCGCGGTCACGGCGGCGTCGCCGCTTAAGCTGGTGTTCTGTTTCGACCACTGAGCGGCTGCGGCCACGTCGTCCGGGTAAGTGGTTGCCATCAGCAATTGCGACAGCAGCGAATCCGGGTACAGCGCCACCGGCGCCAGCATCTGGTCGAGCTGTTCTTTGCCAAAACTGGACTGTGCCAGGCCGGGAGGGCTGGCAAACAGCAATGCCAGCAGTACAAGCCAATACCGTAAAACCCGCCTCATGCTTTTCTCCTGCAAGGAAAGCAGACTGCAGTGGGATTTCCGCCTGTTCGGGCGGACGGACACGCTGTACGAATTCAGGACACTACCGCGTAAGCATATCGCCTGGCCCGGTCATGTCAAGCAATCCGGGCCACGGCCCGGCGCTCAGGCGGCCGGCAGCGGCCGGCGCGGGTTGGCCGCGAAGGCCACCAGAATCTGCACCACGCCGGCCGTGATGCCGATACCGGCGCCGACTTGCCAGGCCAGGGTGTAGTTGTGCAGCAGGTCGTAGGCCAGGCCGCCGCCGATGGCGCCCGTGAAGCTGCCCAGTTGGTGGCTGCAGAAGGCCACCCCCGCCAGCATGGCCTGCCAGCGCAGCCCGAAGGTCTCGGCGATCCAGCCCGACACCAGCGGCACCACGCCCAGCCACAGAAAGCCCACGATGGCCACGAACACCAGCGTGGTCTCGGGCGTGGGCAGCGTGCGGAAATACCAGATGAACGCCAGCGACCGCAGCACGTAGATCAGGCCCAGCAGCGCCTGCTTGTTCCAGCGCCCCCCGGCCCAGCCGAAAAACAGCGAGCCCAGGGCATTGAAGGCGCCGATGGTGGCCAGTGCCTTGGCCGCCAGCATGGGATCCATGCCGCACAGGTCCAGGTAAGAAGGCAGGTGAGTGGTCAGGAACACCAGCTGCATGCCGCACACGAAGTAGGCGGTGGCCATGACCATGAAGGGCAGGTTCGCCAGCGCCTTGGCAAGCGCCTGCCGGGCATTCAGGTCTTGCCCGGCAGGCGCGGGCGGGCTGGGCAGGCGGTCGACTTTGCCTGCCCACCAGGCCGCTGGCAGCATGAACAGCGCCAGCACCACGAAGGTCAGTGCGCCCAGCCGCCAGTTCCAGGCCTGGATGATGGCCTGGCCCACGGGGGCGGCCAGCATGGCGCCCAACGAACCCGCCGCCGATACGATGCCCAGCGCCAGGCTGCGCGCCGCCGGCGATACTGGACGCGCCGCGGCGGCCA
>NZ_JAJMLX010000465.1 GCF_020991325.1 Bordetella petrii
GGCCGACCCGGCCCAGGCCCCCACCGATGCCGCCGGCGTGCGCCGCTTCCTGCAGGCGCAGCTGCAGCCCTGGCGCCTGAATGGCGCCGACAACCGCCAGGCATCCAATACGGTCACGGGCTACTACGAGCCGCTGGTGCGCGGCTCGCGCCGGCAGGGCGGCCCCCACCAATGGCCGCTTTACGCGGTGCCCGACAACCTGCTCACCATCGACCTGGGGTCGGTGTACCCCGATCTGGCGGGCAAGCGGGTGCGCGGCAAGCTGGTGGGCAAGCGCGTGGTGCCCTACGACACCCGCGCCGCCATCGATGCCTCGCAAGACCGCCCGCCGGCCATCGTCTGGATCGACGACCCGGTGGACAACTTCTTCCTGCAGGTGCAGGGTTCCGGCCGCGTATTGCTGACCGACGGCCCCGACGCCGGCACTACCATCCGCCTGGCCTATGCCGACCATAACGGCCAGCCCTATGCGTCCATCGGCAAGTGGCTGATCGCGCAGGGCGAGCTGCGGGCCGACCAGGCGTCCATGCAAAACATCCGTGCCTGGGCGCAGCGCAACCCCGCGCGCGTGCAGGAAATGCTGAATGCCAACCCCGCCGTGGTGTTCTTCCGCGAAGAAGCGGTCGACGACCCGGAACTGGGCCCCAAGGGGGCCTACGGCATTCCGCTGTCGCCGCGCCGTTCCATCGCGGTGGATACCGGCTTCGTGCCGCTGGGCGCGCCGGTATTCCTGTCCACCACCTGGCCGGCTTCCGACCGCCCGCTGCAGCGGTTGGTGTTCGCGCAGGACACGGGCACTGCCATCCGCGGCGCGGCGCGGGCCGATTTCTACTGGGGCTTCGGCGATGACGCCGGCGCGCTGGCCGGGCGCATGAAGCAGCGCGGCCAGATGTGGGTGCTGTGGCCCAAACAGGCCGGGGAGCCCTCGGCGCGATGAAGCACCAGATCATTGTCTGCGGCGCGGGTATCGTGGGGCTGGCCAGTGCGCTGGCCCTGGCGCGGCGCAACCAGCGCGTGGCCCTGCTGGCGCCGCAAACCACGGTGCCCGCCGCCGACCCGGATGCCTATCATCCGCGGGTGTACGCCATTTCGCCGGCCAGCCAGCGCTTCCTGGCCGAACTGGGGGTGTGGGACGCCATGCCCGGCGCGCGCATCATGCCGGTGCAGGGCATGGAAATCCACGGCGATGCCGATGGCCGCGTCGACCTCAACGCCTGGCAGGCGGCCCAGCCGCAACTGGCCTGGATCGTCGAATCCGGGGAAATCGAGCGGGTGCTGATGCAGGCCGTGCGCATGTTCGGCATTCCCTGGCTGAACGAGCGCTGCGTGGCCTACCGCGACGGCGCCGTGGAAACCAGCGCGGGCGAGCGGTTGCGTGCCGAACTGTTCGTGGGAGCCGACGGTGCTGCGTCGCCGCTGCGCACCGCGGCCGGCATTCCGCATACTTCGAAGCCCTACGACGACACCGGCCTGGTGGCGCACCTGGATGCCGAACGCCCCCACCAGGGCGTGGCCTTCCAGTGGTTCCGCGATGACGGCGTGCTGGCCCTGCTGCCGCTGCCCGACACCTCCGCCGGCCCGCAGGTATCGATGGTGTGGTCGATGCATAACGCGCAGGCCCAGGCCCTGCAGGCGCTCGAACCCGAGGCCCAGGCGGCGCGCCTTGAATACTTGTTGGAACATGCGGCGCAGGGCCGACTGGGGCGGCTGCGCATGCGCGGCAAGCTGCACGGCTTTCCCCTGACGCTAGATCAGGCCCGCATGACGGCGCCCGGTATTGCGCTGGCGGGCGACGCCGCGCACCGCGTGCACCCGCTGGCGGGCCAGGGGCTGAACCTGGGGCTGGGCGACGTGGAAGCCCT
>NZ_JAJMLX010000466.1 GCF_020991325.1 Bordetella petrii
CAGGCCGTTGCGTACCGCCAGGTAGCCGCGGCAGCCGGTCGCGGCGCGGCCCATGGCCAGCACCTGGCCGCGACGCACGGCCACCGGCTGCCACATGGGCACGGGTTCGCCATCCAGCATGGCTTCCATGTGGGCGCCCGTCAGCGCCACCACAGTGTCGCTGTGGAACTTCAGGCTGGGGCCGGCTAGCGTGCATTCCAGGGCGGCAGCCTGGGCGGCGTTGCCGACAATGCGGTTCGCCAGCTGGAAGGCGTAGTCGTCCATGGGGCCCGAGGGCGGCACGCCGATATTCCAGTAGCCCACGCGGCCGGGGTAGTCCTGCACGCTGGTGTAGGTGCCGGCTTCCAGCACTTCCAGCGCGGCGGGCTGGAAGTCGAAACCGTCCAGGAAGCGCGTGGACAGATCCGCGGCGGCGAAACGCGGGTCCGCGGCCACTTGCCGCAGGAAGTCCAGGTTGGTGGCAATGCCGTGCAGCTGCGTGCGCGCCAATGCATCACGCAGCCTGGCCAGCGCCTGGCCGCGGTCTGCGCCGTGCACGATCAGCTTGGCCAGCATGGGGTCGTAGTACGCCGGCACATCGGTGCCGGTATCCACCCAGCCATCCACGCGCACATCGTCGGGAAACGCCACGCTGGTCAGTACGCCGGGCGACGGCTGGAACTGGCGCGCCGGGTCTTCGGCGTACAGGCGCACTTCGATGGCGGCGCCCTGCGGAGGGCGGCGCATGTCGTCCCAGTCCAGCGGCTCGCCGGCCGCCACGCGCAGCATGCATTCGATCAAGTCCAGCCCTGTGACGGCTTCCGTCACGGGGTGCTCCACCTGCAGGCGCGTGTTCACTTCCAGGAAATAGAAGGCATCGCGCGCGCTGTCGTAGATGAACTCCACCGTGCCCGCTGAACGGTAACCCACCGATTCGCCCAGCATCACCGCGGCGTCCAGCAGCGCGGTGCGCGTGGCCTGGGGCAGCCCGGGGGCGGGGGTTTCTTCAATGATTTTCTGGTTGCGGCGCTGGATAGAGCAGTCGCGTTCGCCCAGCGCCACGACCTGGCCCTGCCCGTCGCCGAAGATCTGTACTTCGACGTGGCGCGCGTGGTCGACGTAGCGTTCGATGAAGGCGCCGCTGTCGCGGAAGAAAGTCTGGCCCTGGTGCTGTACCGCCGCGAAGGCGGCGCGCAGCTCTTCCGCGCCGGCGCAGCGCGACAGGCCGATGCCGCCGCCGCCCGCCGTGCTTTTCAGCATGACGGGGTAGCCGATATGTTCGGCCTGCGCCAGCGCTTCGGCGGCGCTGCTCAATAGCCCGGTGCCGGGTGTCATGGGCACCCCCGCGGCCGCGGCCAGTTCGCGGGCGCGATGTTTCAGGCCGAACTCGCGCAGTTGCACGGCGGTGGGGCCGATGAACGCAAGGCCGGCGGTTTCGCACGCCTCGGCGAATTCCGCGCTTTCGGAAAGAAAGCCGTAGCCGGGGAAAACGGCCTGTGCGCCCGTGGATTGCGCAGCCTGCAGAATGCGGTCGATGCGCAGGTAGCTGTCGGCGGCCTTGTCGCCGCCCAGCGCCACCGCCACGTCGGCCTGGCGCACGTGGGCGGCATTGCGGTCAGGGTCTGAGTACACCGCCACGCTCTTGATACCCAGGCGCTTCAAGGTGCGTATGGCACGCACGGCGATCTCGCCGCGATTGGCGATAAGAACGGTATGGAACATTATGGCTTTTCCCCTTGGTGGGCTGCGGCGGCTTGCAGGTGATGCAGATAGGCGCGCCAGCCGCCGAACTCGGTAATGTCGCGCGCGCCCGTGATGCCGCAGGGCTCGCAGATGAAACCCTTCACCTGCCGGCCGTCGGCCAGTTCCAGCGTGCCTATGC
>NZ_JAJMLX010000467.1 GCF_020991325.1 Bordetella petrii
GCCGGGCAGGTTCGCCGCTTCCGGCGTGGCCAGGGCCTGCACCCCGCCATGTACCGGTTCAGACGTGGCGCGGATACGGCGGCGCGGCACTTCGGCATCGGCCGCGGCGGTGGCTTCGCGCTCGCCGCGCCACACCCGCGTCATGGATTCCACCACCATGGGCAGGTCGCGCAGGCGATGGAACTGGCCGCGCAGCCAGCGGGCGTCGTTGCCGTTGCGCACCGATTCGTCGCGCAGCGTGGCCAGCATGTCGCCCGTACCCAGTTCGTCGGCAATGGGCATCAGGCGCTGGAACAGATTGCGCAGGTGGTCGATCAGGCGCATGCGCTGGCCGTCGGGGCCCACGTAGCTGCCCTGCAGGCCGAAGCGGCAGGCCTGGAAATGGTTGCTGCGGTACGCCAGCCAGGCGGCCGGGGCGGGTTCCGGCTCGCGCGATACCAGCACGGCCAGCGCCTGCGCGAAGGCGGCCAGCTGGCAGGCGCGTTCCACGGTAAGCGGCGTATCGCAGACGCGGATTTCCACCGTGCCGAACTCGGGCTTGGGCCGGATATCCCAGTACAGGTCTTTGATGCTTTCGGCCAGGCCGCTGGCGCGCAGTTGCGCCATATGGGCCTCGAAACGGTACCAGTCGGTGACGTCGGCAGGCATGTGGCCGGCCAGCGGGAAGCTGCTGACCGCGTTCAGGCGGCAGCACGAAAACAGCGTATCCACCCCTTCGTAGTAGGGCGACGAGGCCGACAGTGCGATGAAATGCGGCACGTAAGGCGACAGGCGGCGCACCATGCGCACCGCGGCGTCGCCCGACGGCACGCCCAGATGGATGTGCTGGCCGAACACAGTGAACTGGCGCGCCAGGTAGCCATACATTTCGGCCAGGTATTGGAAACGGGGCGAATCGGAAATGGCCCGTTCCTGCCAGCGCATGAACGGGTGCGCCCCGCCGCCGGCCACCGATACGCCCACGGCATCGGCCGCTTCGCACAGCGCATCGCGCATTTCGCGCATTTCGGCCAACAGGCCCATGGGGTGCTCATGCACCGAAGAATTCAATTCGATCATCGACCGGGTGATCTCTGGCTTGACCCGGTCGGCAATGGGATGGTTCGCCATTTGGGCGAGCAGTTCGTCGGCTGCGGCAGCCAGGTCGAAGCTGCGTGGATTGATGAGTTGCAATTCCAACTCTATGCCGAGCGTGTTGGGGGCCGACGAAACGAACGGGATCTGTTCCATCTCCGACTCCTTCATGTATGTTGGTAGGGGCGCACCGTTCGGCCTTGAAGCCCGGCAGTATCCCGGGGGGCTCTCGACGGTGTCTTATGTCTGCATGATAGCCGCAACTTTATGACGGGAAGATTCGAAATCGTGACATTTGTGCGCAACTTCGGTAATCAATGCGTTTTTGTCTGTGACGACAATGTGAGTAAACGCTTACAGCCCAATAATCATGCGGCTGCCAGCCCGATGGGCCCGCCGGACCGCCCTGAAAATGCGGGAATCGCGGCAGGGTGGGATAACCCTAATCAGGGTTAACACCTATATTTTGCCGCCCAGGCCTGACCGAATCGTGACAGGATCCAGCACGCAAAAACAGGCTTGAAACTGAACGTCAAGCCTGCCTTAGCAATCGCCGTGCCTACTTGAAGGCGGCCGCTGGATCCGCCCCCGCGCCGCCATAGACGCCGCCGCCATAGTTGGTGCCCACGTCGATGGTGACGGTACTGGGGTCGACCGTGGTGACACCGGCCTTGTAGTGCATGACGATGCCGGGGAAGAGCATCACCGCGGCCACCATGATCAGCTGGATCACGATGAACGGCACCGAGCCCCAGTAGATCTGGCCGGTGGTCACCGGCTCGACCC
>NZ_JAJMLX010000468.1 GCF_020991325.1 Bordetella petrii
CCTGGGTGGCGATCCCCAGTGCCTGTGCCGGCAGGCCCGAGGGCGTGGGCACCGCTTGCGCGGGCTGCGCCTGTGCGCTTGCTGCGGCGGCGCCGGCGGCCGCCTGGGCCGCGGCATCGCTCTCCGGAACGCTGTCCGGGGCCGCCGAATCCGGTTCGGCCTCGGAGGCGGCGGGCTTGCCGCTGGCGGGCCGGGTGGCAGGCGGCGCAACCGCTTGAGTGTCGCCCGTGCTTGCGCCGCGCTGGCGCGCCAGTTGTTGCGCGAAGCTTTCAGTCTTTCCGGCACGGGCGGACGATTGTGCGCGGTCGGCGGCAACGGGCGGAGCGGCCGGGGCCAGCAAGGCGGTTGGGGAGGTCGCGGTCATGGGGGAATCCTGGTCGGCGTTCGGGGGCGTTCTAGGCGGGGTGGTGGCGGTATTGCATGCGTGCCGCGAATTCGTCGTTGGCGCGCTGTTCGCGGCGGTTTTCCGCCAGAGCCAGTGCGCGCCGCTCGCGCTCGGCCAGTGCGTCGAACGAGTTCAGCCGGCGCTGCTGCTGCTGCCAATGCACGCGGCCATGGGCCAGGTGGGTATCGGCCTGGCGCAGCACCGCGGTTTGCTGGTTGATGGCGTCGTCCAGCGTGCCGATGAAACGTTGGTAGTTATGGCAATCGGCCGCCGACATGCCCGATTGCATGGCATTCTGCAGGCGCTGCAGGTAGTCCTGCCGGTAATCCTGCAGCATGGACAACTGCTTTTCGGCGTGATTGCGCTCGGCGTTCAGGCGTCCCAGGGCGCGCGCCGCGTCGTCGGTGCTTTCCTTGGCCAGGCCGATCAGCGTGTCCAGGGGCAGTTGGCTAGGCATAGGCTTCCTTGGTTTCGAAGGCCGCGCGCAGTTGGTCCACCGCCGATTCGTAGGCCACGTTGTCGCCTATGTTCTGCTGCAGGAACGCCTCCAGGCGCGGATAGCGCGCAATGGCGTCATCCAGCTGCGGATCGTTGCCCGCGGTATAGGCGCCCACGGCGATCAGGTCGCGGTTGCGCTGGTAGCGCGACAGGGTCTGCTTGAAGCGGCGCACCACGGCGTACTGGGCATCGGAAATCAGCGAGGTCATGGCGCGCGAGATCGACGCTTCGATGTCGATGGCGGGATAGTGGCCCGCTTCGGCCAGGTGGCGCGACAGCACGACGTGGCCATCCAGGATGGCGCGCGCCGCATCCGCAATGGGGTCTTGCTGGTCGTCGCCTTCGGCCAGTACGGTATAGAACGCGGTGATCGAACCCGCCTTGCCCCCAGGTCCGGGCGCGCCCATGCCGGCGCGTTCCACCAGCGCGGGCAGGCGCGCGAATACCGAAGGCGGATAGCCCTTGGTGGCGGGCGGTTCGCCTATGGCAAGCGCAATTTCGCGTTGCGCCATGGCATAGCGGGTAAGCGAATCCATGATCAGCAGCACGTCCAGCCCCTGGTCGCGGAAATGCTCGGCCAGGCGGGTGGCATAGGCCGCGCCCTGCAGGCGCAGCAGCGGCGACACGTCGGCCGGCGCCGCCACCACCACCGAGCGGGCCAGGCCGTCCGCACCCAGGTTGTGTTCGATGAATTCCTTGACTTCGCGGCCGCGCTCGCCAATCAGGCCCACCACGATGACGTCGGCGCGCGTGTAGCGGGCCATCATGCCCAGCAGCACGCTCTTGCCCACCCCCGAACCGGCGAACAGGCCCATGCGCTGGCCCCGGCCCACCGTCAGCAGGCCGTTGATGGCGCGCACGCCCACGTCCAGCACCGTGTCGATGGGCGCGCGCGACAGCGGGTTGACGGGCAGGGCCGAGAGCGGCGCCAGTTCGGCGCCGGCCAGGGGGCCCAGGCC
>NZ_JAJMLX010000469.1 GCF_020991325.1 Bordetella petrii
CGCCGCGCCAGCACGGCGGCGGGCTGGGAACAGTCGAGCGGGGCTTCGGCCTTGTCCAGCTTGGCGGCGTAGGTGACGCCGTCGGCGGGCTGGGGCCGGGCCTGCAATTGGCCGGCCTGCAGCGCCTGCAAGGCCTGCACAATGGCCTGCCCGCCGGCCTGGGCCAACGCGTCGTGCAGGTGCGCGGCGGAATCGTCGGGACCAATGGACACGCGCTGTTCCAGCAGCATGCCGCCGGTATCCAGGCCTTCGTCCATTTGCATGATGGTGACGCCGGTTTGCGCGTCGCCGGCTTCGATGGCGCGCTGGATGGGCGCGGCGCCGCGCCAGCGAGGCAGCAGGCTGGCATGGATATTCAGACAACCGCGCGGCGGCAGTTCCAGTGTCCAGGCCGGCAGGATCAGGCCATACGCGGCCACCACCATGACTTCGGGCGCGGCCTGCAGCAGGGTGTCGCGCGCCTGGGCGGCGTCTTCGGGATAGCGGCCGTCCAGCCGCAGGCTGCGCGGCTGCGCCACCGTGATACCGGCGGCCAGGGCGGCCTGCTTGACCGGGCTGGGCGTCAGCTTCAGGCCACGCCCGGCAGGCCTGTCGGGCTGGGTCAGTACCAGGGGGATGTCATGGCCGGCGGCCAGCAGGGCGTCCAGGGCGACGCGGGCGAATTCCGGCGTACCGGCGAAAACCAGGCGCATGGGATCAGGCGCGCAGCGCTTCGCGCTCGGCTTTTTTCAGCTTGGTCTTGATGCGGGTCTGCTTCAGGTTGGACAGGTATTCCACGAACACCTTGCCATCGAGGTGGTCGAGCTCGTGCTGCACGCACACCGCCAGCAGGCCGTCGGCCTCGGCTTCGTAGGGTTTGCCGTCGATGTCCAGGGCGCGGTAGCGGATGTTTGCCGCGCGCTCGACCTGATCGTAGATGCCCGGCACCGACAAACAGCCTTCTTCGTAGGTCTGGCGTTCGTCGCTTTTCCAGGTGATCTCGGGGTTGATCAGCACGCGCAGTTCGTTGCCGGCTTCAGAGACATCGATGACGACCACGCGTTCGTGCACGTCGACTTGCGTGGCGGCCAGGCCTACGCCCGGGGCTTCATACATGGTGTCGGCCATGTCGCGCACCAGTTTCCGGATGCGGTCGTCCACCACCGCGACCGGCTGGGCCTTTTTGTGCAGGCGCGGGTCGGGATAATGAAGAATGGGAAGCAGAGCCATGGCAAACAAACGTATAGGGGCTGATTAGTCAGCAATGACTTAATAATAATTCATTAGAAGCTTGATTTCTAATAGTTTTCGGCTAATTCGCCCATTGCCGGACGGCGCGGCGGGCGGTTTTGATCCCACCAGGCACCCGCCCCCGCGCAAGGGCCGTGCGACACTAGCCCACTGCCCCATGGCCTCATCGTCTTACCGCCCTTTGCCCGCACCATGCCGCTTACGCACTCCCGCGCCGAATTGTCCGCCTGGCTGCGCCTGTCGCTAGAGCTCGGCCTGGGCCCGGCCGCGGCCTACCCGCTGCTTTCCGCCCTGGGCCTGCCCGAGCAGATTTATGCGCTGGGCGCGGCCGCCCTGGCCCGCCACGTGCCGCAGGAACTGGCGCGCCAATTGGCTGCGCCCGTTTCCAGCGAGACCCAGGACCAGATCGACCGCACGCTGGACTGGGTGGAACAGCCCGGGCACCACGTACTTACCCTGGCCGACGCCGCCTATCCGCAAAGCCTGCTGACCACGGCCGACCCGCCGCTGCTGCTTTACGTAAACGGCGACACCGCGCGCCTGAATACGCCGGCCCTGGCCGTGGTGGGCGCGCGCAGCGCCACGCCCGGCGT
>NZ_JAJMLX010000047.1 GCF_020991325.1 Bordetella petrii
GCCCGGGCGCCGCGCCGGCTCGCCGGCCGCGGGCCCCGGGTTCCGGGCATGAGTCATGATGTCTCCTCTTCGCGGGTTATTTCCGGGATGGCAGCTCGACCACGCCGGAGCCCACCACCGACAGTTCGTCGTGCTGGTTGCGCGCCTCCTGTTCAATGCGCACCAGATGGCGGCCGTTCTCCACATACTTGCCCGTTACCCTGCCCTTGATGAACAGCATGTCGCCCTCGGGGTTGTGGCGGCGGATCTTGCATTGCGCCTGGCGCAGGAAGCCGTCATCGCCCATCCAGTTGGTCAGGTGGTGCGTCAGCCAGGACGCGCGCTCGGGGCCGTAATCGTAGGCTCCCGGCGCGCCTACCTCATGGGCGAAGTCCTCTTCCCAGTGCACGCGCTCGGGCACGTCGGGAATGCCGAAACGGTTCGTGATTCCCACGCCGGGATGGGCGTCTATCAGCTTCCAGGCCAGCTTGTTGGCGCGGATATACAGCCCACCCCAGCCCTGGGCATAGGCGATGAAACCAGTCACCGTCATCGGCCCCTTGAACATCACGGGCAAGGCATCGCCCTCGTTCACGTCTTCCCAGTAGCGCGGCTCGGCGCCCCGTACCGCTTCGTCGCGGTACAGCTTGCAGGCTTCCTGGATTTCTTCCGGGGAATAGCGCCGCGGCGTGCGCGCGCGCACGTCGCTGTACTTGGTGCCCTGTTCGCGCGCGTGATCGCGCTCGGTGCGAAAGCACCAGCTGTCGGCCTCGGCGACTTTGTCGCCTTCCTGGTTGTAGAAATCCACGTGGTAGATCTGCTGCACCGCGCGGCCCGCAAAACGGGTCTCGTGTTCTACCAGGTCTTTCAGGTGGGCCTCGGTGCGGATCTCGTCATTGCGGCGCACCGGCTTGTGCCAAGTCCAGTCGGACCCGGACCACATAGCATGCACGCCCGGCAGGCCGCCCACATAACCGGAAACAATGCGATTGGTGGCGAACAGGAAACTGGGCAGCGCCAGGATGCCGCCGTGGCGGGTGCGCGCCGCGTAATCCGGATCGCACCACAGCGGATTGTCGTCGCCGATGCCATGGGCATAGTGGCGGATGTTGTCGCGCGTGGCCTCGTAGCACCAGGGCTCGGCAGTATTCTCGATCTTGTGGCCTATGCGTTCGCGCAGGGCGTCCAGGCCCTGCTGCGTGATCTTGGGAAAGGTTCTTGCGCCGGTGGCGGACATGTCGGTGTCTCCTTGGGGGTTGATCAGATGGCGGCGGCGCGCTGTTCCTGGTCGCGCAGTGCCTTGCGATGCACTTTGCCGGCGGGGGTTTTCGGCAACTCGTCGACAAAAACGACCTGGCGCGGGTATTCATGCTGGCTCAGCCGGCTGCGCACCAGGTCCTGGATTTCCTTGATGAAGGTTTCCGCGCCGGGCCGGGCGGCCACCACGAAGGCCTTGACGACCTGCCCGCGCAATGCGTCGGCCACGCCTATGGCCGCCGCCTCGCGCACATCCGGATGCTTGAGGATGGCGTCCTCGATCTCGACCGCGCTCATCGTCCAGCCCGCCGAGATGATCACGTCATCGGCCCGGCCCGCATGGAAGAAATAGCCTTCGTCGTCGATGCGGCCCAGGTCCTTGGTGGCCACCCATGTGCCGCCGCGCCACACCTTCAGTTCGCCGGTGACGCCCGGCGGGCATGGCTGCCCCGCGGCATCCTGCACCTGCACGCGGCCGCCCGGCACGGGCTTGCCCAGCGATCCGGGCTTGACCTGGAAATCCGGCGCACCCGGGTAATTGACCAGTATCACGCCGATTTCTGTCGTACCGTACATGCTGCACACCGGGCGGCCGAACGCTTGGCGCACAAACAGTTCGGTTTCGCTGTCCATCGGCTCGCCCGTGAAAGACACTTTCTGCAGCGTGTAGCGATAGCGTGGCAACGCACCGGAATTACGCATCATGCGGAAATGCGTGGCCGCGGCGGAAATGCTGGTGAAGCGCCCATCCTGCAAGGCCTGCAGCAGGCGCTCGGCGTTGAACTTTCCGCTGTACGCGCCAATGGTGATGCCCAGCGCCAGGGGGGCCAGCGTGCCATGCCATAGCCCGTGGCCCCAGGCCGGCGACGAGGGGCAGAAAAACCGGTCGCCAGGCCGCAGGCCTGTGCCGTACAGCCCTGCCAGCATCAAGGTCACCAATGCGCGATGGCTATGCTTGACCGCGGCAGGCAATTCGCGCGTGGTACCCGATGTGTACTGATAGATGGCTTCGTCGCCGGCCGCGGTGCCGCATGCGTAGGTGTCGGGATAATCCTGCAGCCCGGCCTGGAACGCCGCGTCGGCCACCAGCACCTCGGTATCGCCCAATTCTTGGCACATGGCGGCTTTCTCGGTGTTGGTCACCAGCAGGCGCGGCGTGCAATCCTGCACGCGCAGCCGCACGCCGTCCGGCCCGAACAGTGTGAACAAGGGCACGGCAATCGCCCCCGCCTTCAGTGTCCCGAACATGGCCGTGTAGAACGCCGGCGATGGTTCCAGCATGATCGCCACGCGGTCGCCCGCGCGCACGCCGCGAGTGCCCAGCCAGTGCGCGAACTGGCTGGACTGCCGCGCCAGTTCGCGGAAACCGATGGCGGTTTCGCCGCCATCGGCCCGCGCCACGATGATCGCCGCGCGGTCTTCATGCGCATGGCGGTCGACGCACTCGTGCGCGATGTTGAACGCCTCGCGCGTGCCGTCGAACAAGTCCCACAGCGCCTGCGGCGAAAACTGCTGCTGCGCCTCGGCATAGGAAGTGGTATCGGTAAGTTTGCCCATGTGCTCACGCAATTGCTAAATGGAATGTTTATTTGTACTAATACAACCATAAGTTGAATTGGTCCTGGCGCCGCACGCCGCATCACTGCTTTATGCAACGGGTTGGACGCATGTTGGAAGCACGTGGTATGGTTGTCAAATAACCTATTTATTTGTATTGGTACAACTAATTAACAACCCGAAAAATCGAAAAATGCCCGCCATGTCTTCCCAGCCGGTACCCAAGCCGCCGCGCGTACGAGCCGTCCCCGCCGTGTCGCGCGCGGTTGCCATCCTGCGCCTGCTGGGCCGCTCGCCACAGCCGCTGGGCGTGAAGGCCATAGCCGAATCATTGGGCCTGGTCACCAGCACCTGCCTGCATATCGTGCGCGTGCTGGTCGACGAAGGGCTGCTGAAGGTAGACGAAGGCACCAAGCGCTATTCACTGGGCACGGGGCTGCTGTCGCTGGCTCGCAATGCCCTGCAAACCAATTCTTTCCCATCGCTGGCCCAGCCCGTGCTGGATCGCCTGGCCGCGCAATGGAACGTAACGGCCATTGCGGCCGAGGTCATCGACCTGGACCACATGGTGGTGGTGGCCTTGTCCAAGGCACATGCGCCATTCCGCCTGCACGTGGACGTGGGCAGCCGCTTTCCCGGCCTGATCAGCGCCACCGGCCGCCTGATGGCGGCATTCTGGCGCACTCCGTGGGCGCGCATCGAGCAGCGCTTTGCCCTGCTGCGCTGGGAATCGCCCCCCGGCTTTGCCGACTGGCGCGCCGAAGTGGAACTGGCGCGCGTACAGCGCTATGCCATCGATGCCGGCAATTACATCGCCGGTGTCACGCTGGTGGCCGCGCCGGTGTTCGACGCCAAGGGCCGGCTCAGCCATTCGCTGACGGTGGCCGGCATGTCGGGCCACATGGACGAGGCCCGCTGCCAGGCATTGGCACTGGATTTGTTGCGCGAGGCCGATGCGCTGACACAGCTATCGTTGCCGGACTGATGCGCGGTGCCCGCGGCGCTGGAATCAGCGCCATGGCGCGGCGCAATGCTTCAATGAAAAGATGCCAGGCAACAAAAAGCCCGCCAAGAATCGGCGGGCCATACAAGCTTGAAAACAGCTTAGTGCTTGCCTGGGAAATCGCTTGGCCACCTCATGTAGTCTTCGCGTTCCCCGCTTGACGTGTAGGTCATAGTGGTCTCCTGTGGCGCGAAATGCGCACATGAAAGTAAGACCCCCATGCCCCTTTGGAAGTTCCCGTTTATCGCACCGATTTCACCATGGCGTGCGCACCGAAATGCTTCAGCAGATGCTGCTTCTGGCGGTCTGTCAGGGAGGATGCGGCAATCAGGCCGGGCCACTGGGCGTGCGCGGCTTTCACGCAGTCGGCAAGGGCTTTGGCGGCCGGCTTTTCGGGTATGCGCAATTGCGCGCAGAAGGCGCGTAACATGGCCGGCGACAAGGCCGGCTTGGCTCCCGCGGGCTGCCTGGCGCCGCGGCGCGGCTCGAGCGCAGCCGGCAGAATGCGCAGCGCATGCCCCTGGCAGGCGTGGTACGCCGCATACGCCACGATGTCATAGGCTGGCGCCAGGCGGGGGGCCTTGCCGTCGGGATAGACCAGGCCCAGGTTCTTCAAGTGCATGTCGGGGTTGCCCAGCATTTCGTTCACCACCATGCGCCGCAGCAGTTCATGCACGGCGGGCTCGCCCAACGTATCGAAGGCCAGCAGCACCGCGGCCACATCCAGGTAGGTGGCCGCGCCGTACTTTTCTTCGGGCATGGCGCCCAGGATCTGCGCGAAATCCTCGCAATGAATGCGCCGCCCCGGCCCTCGGTCGTAACGCACCACGGCCAGGAACTGTGTGCGCGCATCGGCGTCGCCCAGGTCGTAGCCGTGTTCGGCCGATAGCTTTTCCAGCGGTTCCAGGTAGGCCTGGCAGATATCCACGCCCGCCGCGCGGGCCAGTTGCAACGACAGGGCTTCCAGTTCGGGCAACAGCGGCTGCCCCACTACCGGCAGCTTGGCGATGATGTGAGTGTCGTGGTCGCGCGTGCGCCCTACATAACGCTCGCCCTGTTTGATGACGCCCAGCTTGGGCTGCACGCCCGACAGCGAGACACCCTGCTCCATTGGGTCGGCGGTTACCGTCATTTCGAGCGCGTCCTGGTCTTGCGTGACGTAGTGCGCCAGTTCATTGCGCGACAGTTCCACCGGCCGGGCATGGACATTGCCCGGCAAATCGGCGCCGCAGGCGGCCAGCATTTCGAAGTGGTCTTTGGGGTCGCAACCGCGGATGCGTGCGACGTGATCCCGGAATACCCCTTCAGGCAGCAGGTTCTGGAAAAACGCGGGCAGCAGCCAGCCGTTCTGCGGTGAATGGCGCCCGTTGAGAGGTTCGCTGCGCACATCGGCCCAGAAGGCAGCCTGGTCTTCGGCGGAATCGGCCAGGTACGAGGCCGACACCACCGGGGCATTTCCCTGGCGCGCGAAAGCATTGTCGGCCACGAAGCGCGTGACGACTTCCGCCCCCGGCATGCGGTACTGGAACAGCACGCCGACGCGTTGGGCGCCGATATAGACGGCCAATGCCTGGACGTTCATTCAGCCTCCCCGGCCGCCTGCCGGCGCGCCACGTCGATGCGCGTGGGCACCTTGGGCCTGACGGCGCCCCCGGCATCCACTGCAACGGCCGCGCCCTTGGGCACCAGCATCATTTCCAGCCCCAGGCGGTCGGACAGGGCCAGCAAGGTGCTGACCTTGTAGTCTTGCTCGCCGCTGAGCACATTGGTTAGGGTACGTTGCGCCACGCCCGCGGCCTGGCGCAAATCGGCCTGGGTACCGCCCTGCTGCTTCAGGCGGGCACGCAGGGCTTCAGCAATGGAAGGCAGGGATTTCATGGCATTAAAGTAGTGTTTTTTATTTTTACACTACTATTTTGCCACTAAAAACGGCAAATGACTAGGCAGTAAAGTAGTCAAAAACATAAATGCACTACTTTATTGCCACAATTATTGGAAGGCAGTTTCCATGAACGTGCGCAATTTGCGCGAATGCAGACGTTCGGGCGGCATATCGCGCAACCGTTCCAGCGCGCGTATGCCGATCTCCAGGTGCTGGTTGACCTGGTCGCGATAAAAAGCGCTGGCCATGCCAGGCAGTTTCAGTTCCCCGTGCAGCGGCTTGTCGGACACGCACAACAACGTGCCGTAGGGCACCCGGAAACGGAAGCCATTGGCCGCGATCGTCGCCGATTCCATGTCCAGGGCAATGGCGCGCGATTGCGTAAAACGTTCCACCAGCTCGGTATGGTCGCGCAGTTCCCAGTTGCGGTTGTCGATACTGGCCACGGTGCCGGTGCGCATGATGCGCTTCAACTCCCAGCCGGACAGGCCCGCGACTTCTTCTACCGCTTGTTCCAACGCCACCTGCACCTCCGCCAGCGGCGGAACGGGCACCCAGGTGGGCAGGTCGTGATCCAGCACGTGGTCTTCCCGCACATAGCCGTGGGCCAGCACGTAATCGCCCAGGCGCTGCGAATCGCGCAGCCCCGCGCAATGCCCCAGCATCAGCCATGCGTGGGGGCGCAGCACGGCAATGTGATCGGTAATGGTCTTGGCGTTGGACGGGCCCACGCCGATGTTGACCAGGGTGATGCCGGAATGATTGGGCCGCACCAGATGGTAGGCCGGCATCTGCGGCAGGCGCACGCTGCCGGCCGGCGGCGCGGGCGGTGTGCTGTCGCCGCGGCGGGTGATGCGGTTGCCGGGTTCGACCAGCGCATCGTAGGCGCCGCTGCCGCTGGCCATCAAGGCACGGGCGCGGGCGCAGAATTCATCCACATAGAACTGGTAGTTGGTGAACAGCACGAAGTTCTGGAAGTAGGCCGGTGCCGTGGCCGTGTAGTGCTGCAGCCGGTGCAACGAATAGTCGACGCGAGGCGCGCTGAACGGCGCCAGCGGGCGCGGTTCGCCTTCCCGCCCCCGCCAGGAACCATTGACGATGGCGTCGTCGGTCACCGACAGGTCGGGCACATCGAACAAGTCCCGCAGCGGCCGGCGCATGCCCTCCAGGCGCTCACCCTCGACATAGGCGCCGTCCGGAAACGCGAAGTGCAGCGGAATCGGCGAATCCGACTCGCCCACCTCGACCGCCACGCGGTGGTTCTGCAACAGCAAGCCTATCTGCTCCAGGTAATAGTCGCGAAACAGCGTGGGCTGCGTCACCGTGGTCTGGTAGACGCCGGGCTCGGCCACGTGGCCGAAAGACAGGCGGGAATCGATGGGGTCGTAAGTGTCGACGGCGATGCGTATGGCGGGGTAGCAGGCCCGCACCGGCCCGGGCAGGTCGCGCCCGTTGATCACGTCCTGGAAAGCGGCCCGGATATAAGCCGTGTTGCGCCCGTAGATCTCGGTCAGGCGGTCGACGGCGGCCTGGGCCTGGTCGAAGCGCTCGAAGCCCAGCGGCTCGGGTCGATTAATAGAAGCAATCGAAAAGTCAACTGTCATATTGCGATTTCCGGAAAAACAGGACGCTAGCCGCAGGGTTTTCCCGATTATGCCGCAACGGCCGGGCGGGCTTGCGGCCGCGCAATTGCCTGTCAATTGCCTGCATCATCCTAGTAATAACCCGTAAATGCAAAGAAACATAAATCCGTTACAATGCCGCGTGGCCTGTTGTACTGAAGCCACATTTTCGCCGGCCTGACGCAGTCAGCCATTCCCAGCCCACTCCGTATTTTGAAGTGTCGCAATGACTCCACCGACGCGAAAAGTCCGTCTTGCCCTACCCGCATTCGTGGCTGCGCCCTTTCTGGCGATCAGCCTTGCCTGGTCCCCCCCCGCCCATTCCTCTGTCCTGAGCGAAGCCGTGGCCACGCTGAACGGCTTGCGGCTCATCGACCCCCTTACCGTTCCCACCCTGCCCGACATGGTCGTGCGAGCCGGCCTGGACGCCCTGGGCACGCCGTATGTATGGGGCGGCGACGACATCGATGGCTTCGACTGCAGCGGGCTGACGCAATTCGTGTACCGCGAAATTGCCGGCCTGGAACTGCCCCGCACGGCGCGCGCGCAGCGCCTGGAAGGCAAGTCGGTCAAGAAAAAGCAGCTTGAACCCGGCGACCTGGTGTTTTTCGCCACCCGCCGCCGCGGCGGCGTCTCGCACGTAGGCATTTACATCGGCCAGAACCAGTTCGTACATGCCCCCACGCGCGGCTCCAAGGTGCGGGTCGACAGCCTCGACAACCGCTATTGGTCACGCCATTACGTCACGGCGCGCCGTTACCTTGAAACGGCTCCCGCCACCCCGCAGGGCCATCTGATCGCAAAGGCCGATACCGCAAACTGACAGCCTTGCCTTCCCCGCAAAAAAAGCGCCGCAGCCCTGTGAACTGCGGCGCTTTTTTACTGGCCTGCTCCCATGGGGGCTGGCCTTTCCAAGGGTTCAGCCCCGTCCAACAAAGGGCATATTGGTGGCCATGATGGTCATGAACTGCACATTGGCGTCCAGCGGCAGCTTGGCCATGGACACCACGGCATGCGCCACGTGCGCAACGTCCATGCGCGGCTCGGCGCGCTTGCTGCCGTCGGCCTGCAAAATGCCCGCGGCCATGCGTTCGGTCATGTCGGTGGCCGCGTTGCCGATGTCGATCTGCCCGCAGGCGATGCCATAGCTGCGGCAATCCAGTGAAATCGACTTGGTCAGGCCCGAGACCGCATGCTTGGTGGCCGTGTACGCGATCGACAGCGGGCGCGGCGCGTGCGCCGAAATCGAGCCGTTGTTGATGATGCGCCCACCGCCCGGCTGCTGCACTTTCATCAGGCGGATGGCAGCCTGGGCGCACAGGAACATGCCGGTCAGGTTCACATCGACCACCTCGCGCCAGGTTTGCACTGGCAGGTCTTCGATCGGCACGGCCGGCGCGTTGCGGCCGGCATTGTTGAACAGCACGTCCAGGCGGCCATAAGCGCGCTGCGTTTCATCGAACAAGCGGCGCACCTCTTGTTCGTCGCTAACGTCGGTAGGCACCACCAGGGCGCGCACCCCGTCATCGCCCGCAGCAGTGCGGGTTTGCTCCAGCATGTCGCGGCGGCGGCCCGCCAGTACGACGCGGTAGCCCTGGGCCAGGAATTCCAGCGCCACGGCGCGGCCTATGCCAGTGCCGGCGCCCGTCACCAAAGCGACTTGGGCTTCGGGTTGATTATTCGATTGCATCGGGGTCTCCCTTGATTGAACGGCGAAATCCTAACGCAATAACGTCCCGCCAAATGCAAGCGGCCGTGACGCCAGGGGCCAGGGTTCACCCGGGTAAATATAATCAATAGTTGCTTACGCGTAGCTCTCAGGGCCCGCCCGCCCCGAAGCCACAGGCAATTTGCTATTCTTCGCCTCTTACCTGTCTGTCTTTCCGCCCAATGTCAGAACGCCCCGGCAATGTTTTCATGATCGTCGCGCCCAGCGGCGCCGGCAAATCCAGCCTGGTCAAGGCGCTGCTCGACCACGACAAATCGCTTGCGCTGTCGATCTCCTGCACTACCCGGGCACCCCGCAAGGGCGAACAGGACGGACGCGAATACCGCTTTATCAGCACCGAGCAGTTCGACGCCCTGCGCGAAAGCCAGGCCCTGCTCGAATGGGCCGAAGTGCACGGCAATTTCTATGGCACCCCGCGCGACCTCATCGACCGGGCCACCCGCGAAGGGCGCGACGTGCTGCTGGAAATCGACTGGCAAGGCGCCCGCCAGGTGCGCCAGCGCTACCCCGAGGCCATCGGCATTTTCGTCCTGCCGCCGTCCATCGAGGAACTCGAGCATCGCCTGAAGGCGCGCGGCCAGGATGCGCCGCAGGTCATAGCGCGCCGGCTGCTGGCCGCGGGCGGCGAGATCGCCCATGCGCCGGAATGCGAATATGTTATTATTAATCAAGAATTTAGCGTAGCCTTGGCGCAACTTGCGCAAATCATCAGCGCCGCCCGGTTACGCTTTTCGTCTCAGGCCGTCCGCCACGCGCCGCTGTTCGCGCAACTCGGCATCCCGGCAGCCCACTGAAGCGACCCAAAACCCTTTTCACAGCCCGTTCCAGGTGTAATCCATGGCCCGTATTACCGTCGAAGACTGTCTGAACCAGATTCCCAACCGCTTCAAGCTCACGCTGGCCGCCACCTACCGCGCGCGCGAGCTGGCGCAGGGCCATGCCCCGCGCATCGACAGCAAAGACAAGCCCACGGTTACCGCGCTGCGCGAAATCGCCGGCGGCCACACTGGCCTGGAAATGCTGCGCAAAGTCCCGACCTGATCCGGGCCTGGGGGCGGCAACATGGCTTTTCCCCGGCTGAAGTACGCTTCCTCCGGCCTGCTCGCCGCTTTGCGGGCGGGTTCGCGCCTGGGGCGCCGCCCTGGCAAGAAACATTCCGGCGCACAACTGTCCGCCCCCGACCGCGACGCCGACCCGGCGGGCATTGTCCCCTCGCCCGTTGCCTCGCTGGCCCCCCTGACCGAGATCCTCGGCAGTTATCTCGACAAAAAAGACATCGAACGCGTGCGCGAAGCCTACCGCTTCGCCGACCAGGCACACCTGGGGCAGTTCCGCGCCAGCGGGTCGCCGTACATTTCGCACCCCATTGCCGTCACGGAAATCTGCGCGGGCTGGAAGCTGGACGCCAACGCCTTGTCGGCGGCGCTGCTGCACGATGTCATCGAAGACCAGGGCATAGCCAAGCACGAACTGGCCGATAAATTCGGCACCGAAGTCGCCGAACTGGTCGACGGCCTGTCCAAACTGGACCGCCTGGACTTCGCCACCAAGGCCGAACAGCAGGCCGAAAGCTTCCGCAAGATGCTGCTGGCCATGGCGCGCGATGTGCGCGTCATCCTGATCAAGCTGGCCGACCGGCTGCACAACATGCGCACGCTGGACGCGGTCACCCCCGAAAAGCGCCGGCGCATCGCGCGCGAAACCCTGGATATCTACGCGCCCATTGCCCACCGGCTGGGCCTGAACGTGCTGTTCCGCGAACTGCAAGACCTGTGCTTCGCGGCCATGCACCCCAACCGTTACCAGGTGCTGTACAAGGCCGTGCTGGCCGCCCGCGGCAACCGGCGCGAAGTCATCGGCAAGATCGGCGATGCGGTGCGGGCCGCCCTGCCCGCGGCCGGCATCGAGGCGGAAGTGTCCGGCCGCGAGAAAACCCTGTTCGGCATCTACACCAAGATGGTCGAGCAGAAGAAGTCGTTCTCGGAAGTGCTGGACATCTACGGCTTCCGCATCATTGTGCATACGCTGCCCGAATGCTACTTGGCGCTGGGCACGCTGCACCAGTTGTACCGCCCGGTGCCTGGCAAGTTCAAAGACTACATCGCCATCCCCAAGGTCAACGGCTACCAGTCGCTGCATACAACGCTGGTGGGGCCCTATGGCACGCCGGTGGAATTCCAGTTCCGCACGCGCGACATGCACCACATCGCCGAAGAAGGCGTGGCCTCGCACTGGCTGTACAAGGGCGCCGATGTTTCCCTGAACGACCTGCAGAAGCGC
Organism: Bordetella petrii; assembly: GCF_020991325.1. GTDB lineage: Bacteria > Pseudomonadota > Gammaproteobacteria > Burkholderiales > Burkholderiaceae_B > Bordetella_A > Bordetella_A petrii_E. Next base: position 11,310 of record NZ_JAJMLX010000047.1, read on the forward strand.
ACCCACCAGTGGCTGCAGTCGCTGCTGGACATTCAAAGCCAAACCGGTGATTCGGGTGAATTCCTGGAACACGTCAAGGTCGACCTGTTTCCCGATGCCGTGTATGTCTTCACGCCGCGCGGCAAGATCATTTCGCTGCCCCGCGGCGCCACACCGGTGGATTTCGCCTACGCCATCCATACCGATATCGGCAACCAGGCGGTGGCCGCCAAGGTCAACAACGAATTCGTGCCGCTGCGCACCGAGCTGAACAGTGGCGATACAGTAGAGATCATTACGTCGCCGGCCTCGCGCCCCAACGCGCAATGGCTGAACTACGTGCGCACCGGCAGGGCGCGCTCGGAAATCCGCCACTATCTGCGCACCGTCAAGTACGAAGAATCGGTGGCCTTCGGCGAACGCCTGCTGGAGCAGGCGCTGGAAGAACTGCACCTGGAACTGCCAGCGCCCGAAGACCCCGCCTGGCAAAAGCTGGCGCGCAGCACCGGCGCCAGCTCGCGCGACGAGATCCTGGCCGACATCGGCCTGGGCAAGCGGCTGGCCGCGGTAGTGGCGCGCCGTTTCGCGCCCGAGCACCAACTGGTTGCCACCACCGCCGCCGCGGTCGACGAAATTACCTCGGCGCGCAGCGCCCCCATCCTGATCCAGGGCAACGAAGGTCAGGCCGTGCAACTGGCCCCCTGCTGCGGCCCCCTGCCGGGCGACCCCATCGTGGCGGGCCTGCGGCTGGGCCAGGGCCTGGTAGTGCATACCACCGACTGCCCCATCGCGGTGCGCCAGCGCGCCCGCGAACCGGAACGCTGGGTCAACGTGGCCTGGGACGCGCAGCCGGCCAAGCATTTTTCCACGCGCCTGGACGTCACCACGCGCAACGAACGCGGCGTGCTGGGCCGCCTGGCCGCGGAAGTCACGGCGGCCGACGCCAACATCATGCAGATCACCATGCACGACGACGCAGTATCCACCGTGTCCCTGCACCTGACCCTGCAAGTCGACAGCCGCAAGCACCTGGCGCAAGTCATCCGCGCCATCCGGCACGTGCCGCAGGTGCAGAAAATCGTGCGCGTGAAAGGCTAGCCAGGCCAGGCCCCGCCGGCTTACTCCACCTTCCCGATGCGCTGCAGCGCCTGGGTCATGGCCTGCGCGTCTTCCTTCCAGTAAACCGCGAACTCGGGCGCGTCCAGGTACTGCACCGGGCTGCCGGCCCCCAGGATGGTCTGCTGTACCTTGGGGTCGTTGGCGGCCTTGCGGGCCGCATCGCGCAGGCTGTCTACGGCATCGGCCGGGGTGCCGGCGGGCACGAACAGCGCCGACCATTGCACGAACTTCACGTCGTACCCTTGCGAAGCCAGCGTGGGCACCTGGGGCAAGGCGGCCAATTGCGTGTCGCCCCAGTGCGCCAGCGCGCGCAGCTTGCCCGCCTGGATATGCTGCACCACGCTGGAAGGCCCGCTGGAAATAGCATCCACCTGCCCGCCCAGCAGAGCCGCCACGGCCGGGCCCGCACCCGTGAAAGGCACGTGCGTCAGGTCGATACCGGCGGCGCCTTTCAGCATTTCCATGGGCACGTGCATGGACCCATAAATGCCCGAACTGCCATAGTCCAGCGCGCCGGGCTTGCGCTTGGCATCCGCCACGAATTCCTGCACCGTTTTCCATGGGGCATCGGCGCGCACGATCAACACCGTGGGATCGGCCGTGATGCGGGCTATGGGCGCGAACTGATCGATCTGGAAGGCCGGCTTGCGGCCCAGGATCTTGTCGGCCTCAGGCAGGATGGAAATCGACGACAGGCTCATCAGCACGGTGTAGCCGTCGGGCGCGGCGCGCGCCGCCTGGCCTATGCCCACGGAACCGCCTGCCCCCGCCTTGTTCTCGATGACCACGCTCTGGCCCAGTTCGCGCGACAGGGCTTCGGCCACCGGCCGGGCCACCGTGTCCGCCACGCCTCCGGGCGGAAACGGCACGATCATGGTAATGGGCCGGTCGGGGTACTGCGCGTGCGCCGCGCAGGCGGTCAGCGCCAATAGCGCCCCGCGGCACCACTTGCCTGTGGAAGTAAACATGTCTCCTGCCCTCCTGTTGTGAGTGTGCGGGCAATGTGCGGCGGGCGCTGCCTGGCGCCCGGCCGCAGGCGGTCAGGCCACCACCGGGTTCTCCAGCACCCCAAGCCCCTGGATTTCAATGCGGATCACATCTCCCGGCTGCACAAAGCGCGGCGGCTTGAAGCCTATGCCCACGCCGGCCGGCGTGCCGGTGGCAATAATGTCGCCCGGTTGCAGGGTGATGCCGGCCGACAGGGTTTCGATCAGCGCGGGAATATCGAAAATCAGGTCGCGCGTGTTGGCGTCCTGGCGCAGCTCGCCATTCACCCAGCATTTCACGTCCAGATTGCGGCCGTCCACTTCGTCGGCCGTGACCAGGTACGGCCCCATGGGGCAGAAGCCATCCAGCGACTTGCCCAAGAACCATTGGCGATGGTTCTTCTGCAGGTCGCGCGCGGTGAAGTCATTGACGATGGTGTAGCCGAACACGTGGTCAAAAGCCTGCTCGCGGCTGATGCCGCGCCCGGCCTTGCCGATGACCACCGCCAGTTCCGCCTCGTAGTCCAGTTGCTCGGCCACGCCGCGATGCGCCGGAATGCCGGCCTGGGGGCCGATGATGGCGCTGGCCGGCTTGGTGAACACCACGGGCGCCTGGGGCGCCTGTTCGCCGGCCTGGGCGCTGCTGTCGAACCCGGACTTGCTGAATTCAGCTGCGTGTTCGTGATAGTTCTTGCCCACGCAGAAAATATTGCGGCGCGGCTGCTCCAGGGGCGCCAGGATGGTGGCCTCGGCCAGGGGCCGTCCTTCGCCGCGCGGCGCCAGCCGCGCCTGCAGGCCGTCAAAATCTTGAACCAATTGGATCATATCGCCGCTGAATTCCGGCACCAGTTCGGGCAGCGGCCAGAAACGCTCGCCCACAGCGTCCACCAAGGCCAGCATCTGGATTCCGTCGAACGTAAGATTGGCAAATTTCATAGGGATTGCAGCGGTCCGGTTGCGTAGGGAAGTGCCTTACTCTAGAACCATATTGGCTCTTGATCAAGAATTTTTCCAAACTGTTGATTGACCAATTGGTACAACTCGCCTACCCTGCGGGCTGAACAGGAGAAACCGAGTGGACGAGGCGACAGCGGCCAAGGGCCTGCGCGCGGCCGGGGCAAAGGCGCTGGCGCGATTCTTGATAGATTCAATGAGCAGCGGCGATTTGCGCCCCGGGATGCGCTTGCCGCCCGAACGGGCGCTCAGCGCGCGCTTCGGCGCGTCGCGCGGTTCGGTGCGGCGCGTGCTGGCCGATTTGCGCGAGCGCGGCCTGATCGTGCAGGCCGTGGGCAGCGGCACCTTCGTGGCGCCAGGAGCCCATGTGCTGGCGCCAGCCGGCCCGTCCCGGCCAGCCCTGCATACCAGCCCCGCGGAACTGATGCAGGCCCGCCTGCTGATCGAGCCGCTGATGCCCGCCCTGATCGCGCGCAACGCCACCGCGGCCGACTTCGCGCGCATGAGCGTATGCCTGGAAAGATCGGAGGCCGCCACCAGCATTGAAGATTTCGAACACTGGGATGGCGAGCTGCACCAGGCATTTGCCATCGCCACGCACAATTCTTTCTTCCTGCAAATATTGGAACTGGCCAACCGGGTGCGCGAACAGGGCGAATGGGGCAGGTTGAAGCGCAATTCCCTGACTGCCGAGCGCCGCGCCCAATACGAAGCGCAGCACCGCGCCATCGTGGCGGCGTTGAAAGACCGCGATGCCGCGCAGGCGCGCACGCTGCTGCACGCTCACCTGGAGCAGATCCAGCAAAACCTGTTCGGCTGAGCCCTTCCCGGGTCTTCCCAGGTGTCTGACTCCCGCAGGGTGTCAGACACCTGCGTGTGCAACCCCTGTCTCGGCACTACGGTGTCTGACACCCTGCGGGAGTCAGACACCTGCTTCAGGCCACGTGCTGCAGGAAATCGCGCAGCCGCTGGCTGGGCGGGTTCGACAGCAGTTCGGCGGGCGGGCCATCGTGCGCGATCTTGCCGCCGTCGATGAAGATGAGCCGGCTGCCCACCTTGCGCGCGAACTCCATCTCGTGCGTCACCACTACCATGGTCATGCCCTCTTCGGCCAGGTCGCGCATGACCTTGAGCACTTCGTGGCGCAATTCCGGATCCAGCGCCGAGGTGGGTTCATCGAACAACATCAGCTTGGGCTTGATGGCCAGGGCCCGCGCGATAGCCACGCGCTGCTGCTGCCCGCCCGAGAGCTCGGCCGGGTAATGTCCCATGCGTTCCGCCAGGCCCACCTTGCTCATCAGTTCTTCGGCCTGGCGGCGCGCTTCCTGGCGCGACGTGCCGCGCGTATGGATGGGCCCGAACATCACGTTGTCCAGCGCCGTCATTTGCGGGAACAGGTTGAACTGCTGGAACACCATGCCCGCTTCGCGGCGGATTTCCCGCACCTGGGAGGGCGGCCCCTTGACGCTGTGGCCATCGACCAGCAGGTCGCCGCCCTCGATGGTTTCCAGCACATTGATGCAACGCAGGAAGGTGGACTTGCCCGAGCCCGACGGCCCCACCACCACCACGACCTCGCCGGCGTCGATATTCAGGGTGATGCCATCGAGCACGACCGAGTCGCCGAAGCGCTTGGTGACATTGTGGAATTCGACCATGCTCATAGTATGCGCATCCTTCTTTCAACCAGGCGCAGCATCAATGCCAGCGCGCCCGTCAGGATCAGGTAAATGATGGCCACCGCCGACCAGATTTCCACCGCCCGGAAATTGCTGGCCATGATTTCCTGGCCCTGGCGGGTCAGTTCGGCCACGCCGATCACGATGAACAGCGAAGAATCTTTCAGGCTGATGATGCACTGATTGCCCAGCGGCGGAATCATGCGGCGGAAGGCCACCGGGCCGATGATGTGGATCAGTATCTTGTGAAACGGCAGCCCCATGGCCTGCCCGGCTTCTTTCAGGCCTTTGTGCACCGACAGCAGCGAACCGCGCACGATCTCGGCAATATAGGCGCCCGAATTGATGATCAGGGTGGCAATGGCCGCCCACACGCCGTCGACGCGCAGGCCCGGGATCAGCAACGGCAGCGCAAAGTAGATGAACATGACCTGCACCACGATGGGCGTACCCCGGATCACCGCGATGTACACCTGTGCAATGGCCGACAAGACTTTCGGCCCATAGGCGCGGGCCACCCCGGCCAGCGCCCCCAGCACGAAGCCGCCCACCAAGCCCCAGAAGGTGATCTTGACGGTCATGAGCGTACCGTCAAGCAGGTTGGGCAGGGCTTCCAAGATGACAGACCAGTCAAATTCCACGGCCTTCCCCTAGATGAGTGATGTGGTGGTGCGCGCGGCGCCGGTTATGCAGGCGCCGTGGGGCCGGGGCGGGACGGCGCCCGGCCCGGCGTCCGGGCTCAGGGCTGTTTACCGAACCACTTGGTATAGATGGCGTCGTATTGGCCGTTGGACTTCAGCGTGGCCAGGGCCTGGTTCACCTTGGCAACCAGGTCGCTACCCTTGGGGAAGGCGATGCCGTAGAAGTCGCCGCTTTTCACCGTGCCCACGACCTTCACGCGGCCCTTGCCGGCGGAGTTGGCGTAGTACTGCACGTTGGGCGTGTCGTGCACGGCGGCGTCCACCCGGCCGGTGGCCAGTTCCAGATACGCGTTGTCGATATTCGGGAACAGGCGCAGCTTGGCGTCCGGCACTTCTTTTTTCATGTAGTCGACCGTGGCCGTGCCGGTTTTCACGGCCACGCTCTTGCCGGCCAGGTCTTTGGCCGACTTGATGTCGGTATTGTCCTCGGCCACCAGGATGGCCAGGCCGCTTTCATAATAGGGGTCGGAGAAATCGATGACCTTCTTGCGGTCGTCGCGAATGGTGATGCCGGCCAGGGCCACGTCGATATTGCGGGTTTGCAGGCCCGGAATGATGCCGTTGAAATCCATGGGCTGCAGCTTGTACTTCAGGTTCAGTTCTTTGGCGATGGCCGCCCACAGGTCGATGTCGAAACCGGTGTAGGTGCTGCCCTGCTTGAACTCAAACGGCACGAACGCGGTGTCGGTGGCCACGACCAGTTCCTTGTCCTGGGCCATGGAGGTGGAAGCGGCGCCGATCAGGCTCAGGCCCACCAATGCAGCAGCAATTTTGCGCTTAATCATCGAGATTCTCCTGTAGAGGCAACGAGCCCCGGTTCGTATCCAGGGCGGCAGACTGCACGCCCTGGCGCATGGCCGGGCACGCTTGCCGGCTCATCTTAACGCATCCGTCCCCGTGAGCAATGCCGGTTGGCAAATTACAATCGGAACATCCCCAGGAGACGTTCCATGCCGTTCAAACCCGTACGCATCGCCGGCGACCGCCGCCAGATCGGCCAGGCGCTGGGCAAACTGGCACGCCCGCTGATGTCGGTATACCTGGACCAAAGCCCCACGTGGCGGGCGCTGCGCCCATGGCGCGGCCATGCCTATCTGCAAGAGCTGGCGGGCTATGCCCAGGAAGCCTTGCCCGAGATCTGGGAAGAATTCGAAGGCCTGGCCGAAGGCCTGCACATGCCCGCGGCCGACCTGCTGCTGTGGAACTGCCGGGGCGACCTGCTGCACAAGACCACCGACGGCTGCACGTCGGTGGCGCTGCAGGCCCCGGATGGCAAGCGCTGGATCGCCCATAACGAAGACGGCGACCCTTATTTGTACGGCCGCTGCCATGTGGTCGACGTACAGCCGGACGACGCGCCGGGTTATGTCAGTTTCTATTACCCCGGGTCTTTGCCCGGCCACACCTTTGCCGCCAACCGCGCCGGCCTGGTGCAAACCATCAACAACCTGCGCACCCGCGCCCGGCGCGCCGGCGTGCCGCGCATGTTCCTGGCCCGCGCCGCGCTGGACTGCCGCAGCCTGGACCAGGCTGCCGAACTGCTGGCCCACATGCCGCGCGCGGGCGCTTTTCACCACACGCTGGGCGCCTGCGGCGACCCGCGGCTGCTCAGCGTCGAGGCCACGCCGGGAGCCTGCTCGGTGGAAACCGTGGCGCGGCGCTACGGACATGCCAACCACCTGATACACCAGGGTACGCAGCGGGTGCCGCAGATCATTACCGACTCATCGCGGGCGCGCCAAAGCCGCATCGATGCGCTGGTGGATACCTGGAATGAAACCACTGGCGAAGCAGAGCTGGTGGCGGCCTTGCACGACACCGAGGGCGAACTACCCATACTGCGGTGCGCGGCCGACGATCCGGACGAGGAAAACACCCTGGCCACGGCGGTTTTCACACTGGACGATGAACATGTGACGCTGCGCATCTACGACCGCAAGTCACGCGCGGCACAAGATATTCCGGTCAGATAGGCCAGGCCCCAACCGCATACACTGTCAGCCAACCCAGTTTCTTCGCGCTTCCCGCGACCCGCCCCCATCGTGACCCATACGCCCTTCTCCGACCTGCCCCTAGTGCCCGCCCTGCAGCAGAACCTGCAAGGCCTGGGCTTCGAACAAATGACGCCCATCCAGGCGCAAAGCCTGCCGCTCATCCTCGAGGGCCGCGATCTGATCGCGCAGGCCAAGACCGGCAGCGGCAAGACCGCGGCGTTCGGCCTGGGGGTGCTGCAGAAGCTGGACATCAACCGGCTGGTGCCGCAGGCGCTGCTGGTGTGCCCCACCCGCGAACTGGCCGACCAGGTGGCCCAGGAACTGCGCCGGCTGGCGCGCCTGATTCCCAATGTGAAGGTATTGACGCTGTGCGGCGGCGCCGCGGCGCGGCCGCAGGCCGAATCCCTGGCGCGCGGCGCGCACCTGGTGGTGGGCACGCCGGGCCGCATCCAGGACCACCTTGAGCGCGGCAGCCTGGACCTGTCCGGCCTGACCACCCTGGTGCTGGACGAGGCTGACCGCATGGTGGACATGGGCTTTTACGATGACATCGTCGCCATTGCCTCGCACTGCCCGGCAAAGCGCCAGACGCTGTTGTTCTCGGCCACTTACCCTGACAACATCCGCAAGCTCAGCGCCCGCTTCCTGCGCAACCCTGCCGAGGTCAAGGTGGAAGCCCTGCATGACGCCAGCCGCATCGAACAGGTTTTCTACGAAATCGAGCCCGGCGCCAGGCTGGACGCGGTGGCCGCCCTGCTGGCCCATTTCCGCCCGGCATCGACACTGGCATTCTGCAACACCAAGGTTCGCAGCCACGACCTGGTCGAACACCTGCAATCCCATGGCATCAGTGCCCAGGCCTTGAACGGCGACCTGGAACAACGCGAACGCGACGAGATCCTGATCCAGTTCGCCAACCAGAGTTGCGCCGTGCTGGTGGCCACCGACGTGGCGGCCCGCGGCCTGGACATCCAGAACCTGGGGGCCGTCATCAATGTGGACGTGACCAAGGACACCGAGGTCCACGTGCACCGCATCGGCCGCAGCGGCCGGGGCGACCAGAAAGGGCTGGCGCTGAGCCTGTGCGCGCCCGATGAAATGCGCTGGGCCAACCTGATCGAGCAATACCAGGGCGCCCCCCTGAAATGGGCCGACCTGAAAGCGCTGCGGCCCAAGTCCGACCGCCCGCTGCGCGCGCCCATGATCACCCTGTGCATACAAGGCGGCAAGAAAGACAAGCTGCGCCCCGGCGACCTGCTGGGCGCCCTGACCGGCGACGGCGGCCTGGCCTTCGAGCAGGTGGGCAAGATCAACATCACCGAATTCAGCGCTTACGTGGCGCTGGACCGCCAGATCGCCAAGCAGGCGTTTGCACGCCTGTCCAACAGCAGCATCAAAGGCCGCCGGTTCCGCATGCGCTTTCTGGAAGAGTTCTGAGCGGCGGCAATGTCCGTACGGCGCGGGCCATTCTTGCCTGGGCCCATGAAGACATGGGTTTTCAACGCATCGAGGCTCTGGCTTTATGCATCGGTCGCGCCCTGCTTTTCCCCGCACTTCAACGATAAGGATGCCCCGGTCCTGCGCCAATGCAGTCCCGTGGCGCCCGGGCAAGCGGGGGCGGCAGTTCGGGCGGCGGGGCAGCACGCGCAGCGTGCCGAGGGCGCCTGCATGCGCCCGAGCCCGACGCACGTTGCCGCCCCCGCTTGCCCGGACGCCGCGGGACAGGGCAATAACATCGACCGCATCCAGCGCCCCCTTTTACTGCCGCGCCAGATACTCCATCAACCGCTGGCGCGCCTGGTCGTCGTAATCGAATACCAGGTATTTTGTCAGGCTGCGGGCAGGCGCCAGGACGGTGCCGACGCCGTAAAGGGGCGGCACGTCGCGGGTGCCGAAGCAGCCGTTGGGAAATTCCACCTCGTCCACGCTGAGCGGCCCTGCGTTGCGGCTGGCGATGACCTGCCTGGCCCGCTTGCGCACCACGCAGCCGCGCGCCATGGCTGCCTGCACGATGGTGCTGTCCAGGATCGGCCGATCTGCCGCGGCAGGGGCGCGCACGCCAAACCCGTAGCCTGAAAAAAGCTGTATGTCCTGGCTGGCCCTGGCTGCGGCCCAGGACTCTGGCGGCGCGGCCGGCACAAACGCGGGAACCGGATCCAGGCGTGCCGAAAGATCGGGCCGCGCGCCCGGCGCCTTCGGCATATCGCCCGGCTCACGGACGCGCCGGGCGGGTTGCGCCGGCGCAAGCGCGGAGAATCGGATCGAGTGCGCCATTTGGTCGAACACTGGCTCCACCTGGTTGAACAATGCCCAGGCCCTGGACGAATGACCGGGCATACCGGCCATGCACACAAAGCTCCACATATAGCCGGGCACCGCGAAGGTATAGGTTTTCGCGTGAATAAAGCCCGCTTTGCCGTTGCCGTGCACTTCCATTGTCGCGACGAACCAATTCGCGAAACGATCGCCTAGCATGGTATCGCCGTTGCGGCTGACGGAGACTTGCATATCCCGTTCTACGACGCTGGCGAGGATTTCGGTCAGTTGATCCCGGCTTGTGACCGCAGTGCGCAATTGCGCATTGATTTCGTGTTGCGTCAGGCCGCGCAATCGCGGGTCCAGCCGCGGCGTTGCCTTGCAGGCCAGGTACTTCCCGATACGCGGCTCTGAAGCATCCAGCGCAATGACCGTCAACCGGCCATAGGGCTTCAGCGCGCTGCTCCAGCCAGAGGCGGGTGTCAAGGCGATGCCCAGCTCAGGCACCCCGACTTCCGCGCCGGCCAACCCGGGGACCACGCTTGCCTGCAGCAGCATCGCGGCAAGTAGATGTCGCAGTTTCATGGTTCTACATCCGCACAAGAAGCATCGAGTCGTCCTGTCCGCGAACCGCTTCCAGGAATTTCGGATCTGATACCAAGGCCTCGATATTCAGGCGGATGAGGTCATTCAAGGCGCCCATCACATTCATGAACTTGGGCGTGGAACGCTTGATCTCCGCCACGGAGCTGTAGAGCACGTTCTCGGTTTGCCTGTCGGACACGGTATAGACGACGCGCAGCGTCCAATCGATATTCATGCCCAGGTCGTCCGCCATCAGGTTCTGTACTTCGCCCGTCAAGACACGATCGATCCCGCGCCCCGAGACCCGGAGTCCGATGGCGCGCAACTCGGTGAACGCGGCATGACGCATGATGTCGGCCACATTGTGCTCAAACAGAATGCTGCCCGCGGCGGTATTGCGCGCCTGGTTGGGAAGAATGGCCGACTTGGCCGGGGCATAGGCACCGGGGGGCCCGCCACTGTGCTGCTGCGACGTCGACAACCCCGTGTTCCGGAACTTTTCGTTGCCGTCCGTGTTCTGGCCGTCTGCCAGGCTTTGCAGGTATTTGTTCGGATCGTAGGTGAATTCGCCGATGGCGACGGTGCCGCTGGCCGACATGGCCGAGGCCGGCGTGTAGGTATACGGCAGCAAGGGCGTACTGCACCCCGCCAGGACCACCACAGCCGCGGCGGCCATCCCCGCGCGCCACAGGCGCGAAAATCGCAGAGAAAACACGGATCATCCCGATTGATAAACCGTGATTTATACAAAAAGCACTAATTTATGTCACGAAATTTCCACACCAAGACGTGCCAATTCCGCATCAACAGGGGTTGCCGCATTATGCACCACCGCAGTCCCGCGGCGCCCGGACAGGCGGTGGCGGCGTGTCGGACGGCGGGGCAGCGCGCGTAGCGCGCCGAGGGC
>NZ_JAJMLX010000470.1 GCF_020991325.1 Bordetella petrii
TGCCCGAACGCCACGTGCGGCGCCTGACCCTGGCGCGGCCGGCCGCGGCCTGACAATCCGCCGGGCCGCGCCGGCCCGGATTTACAAATTGTTGCTCCGCTGCGCGCCCGGCAGATGCCGGCCAGATGCAGGCGCGATTTCCACAACACGCCTGCTATTTCCTGCAAATTTCGGCATTTCTACGCCAATTTGACCCAATCTGGCGGGATTGCAAACGCTTTCGCGCCTTCCTACTATCCGCCGCTCCACTGCCTGGCCGGCTTCCTGACCGCGGCGCGCCCACTGCCCGCAGGCCGCCGGCCCTTACCGGGAACGGCCGATGCGCGATCCAACCCACCTTACCCAGGCCGCCGACTGGCGGGCCCGCAGCCTGCGCCACGTATGGCACCCCTGCACACAGATGAAGCGCCAGGCCACGCTGCCGCTGCTGGCGCTGTCCCACGGCACGGGGCCCTGGCTGGTGGACATGGACGGGCGGCGCTACCTGGACGCCATCAGTTCGTGGTGGGTGAATCTGTTCGGCCATGCCGATGCGCGCATCAACGCCGCCGTGGCCGACCAGTTGACCCGGCTGCCCCACGCCATGCTGGCGGGCTGCACCCATGCCCCGGCCGTGCAACTGGCCGAGCGCCTGTCGGCGCTGACCGGCGCGGCCCTGGGCCACTGCTTCTACGCCTCGGACGGCGCCTCGGCCGTGGAAATCGCCTTGAAAATGAGCTTCCACGCCTGGCGCAACCTGGGCCACAAACACAAGCGCGAGTTCGTCAGCGTGCGCCACGGCTATCACGGCGAAACCCTGGGCGCGCTGGGTGTCACGGACGTTGCGCTGTTCCGTGATGCCTACGGGCCGCTGCTGCGCCATGCCCACGTGGTGGATTCGCCCGACGCGCGCAACGCGCAGGCGGGCGAAGACGCCGAAGCCGTGGCGCGGCGCGCGGCCGCCGGGTTGCAGGCGCTGCTGGAAGACCGCCACGCGCACATTGCCGCCGTCATCGTCGAACCCCTGGTGCAATGCGCCGCCGGCATGGCCATGCACCACCCCGCCTACCTGCGACAGGTGCGCGAGCTGTGCGACCAATACCAGGTGCACTTGATCGCCGATGAAATCGCCGTGGGCTGCGGGCGCACGGGATCGTTCTTTGCCTGCGAGCAGGCCGGCATCTGGCCCGACCTGATGACGCTGTCCAAAGGTATTTCGGGCGGCACGCTGCCGCTGTCTCTGGTGCTGAGCAGCGACGCCATCCACGACGCCTTCTACGACGACAGCGTGGCGCGCGGCTTCCTGCATTCGCATTCGTACACCGGCAACCCTCTGGCCTGCCGCGCCGCGCTGGCCACCCTGGACATCTTCGACGCCGACGACGTGCTGGCGCGCAATGCCGGGCGCGCGGCCGTGCTGGATGCCGCCCTGGCCCCCTTGCACAGCCACCGCGCCGTGCGCCACATGCGGCGCGCCGGCATGATCTGGGCCTTCGACGTGCAGGCCGACGCCGGCTTCGGCCAACGCTACGCCAGCGCCGCGCTAACGCGCGGCCTGCTGCTGCGCCCCATCGGCAATACGGTGTACCTGATGCCGCCTTACATCCTGGATGACGGCACGGCCGCCTGGCTGGCGCACGAAACCCTGGCCACGCTGGACGATGCCCTGGAGGCCCCCTGACATGCAGTTGCTGGATACCCTGCAGCCACACCTGCGCCCGCGAACAGATCTCGCGATCGTAAAAGGTGTACGGCGTTTCGCCAGGCCCGGCCATGGCG
>NZ_JAJMLX010000471.1 GCF_020991325.1 Bordetella petrii
CCGCAAGGTGGCTGCCGCGGCCCAGGCGCGCGGGCTGGCCATGATCGACGCGCCGGTATCCGGGGGCACGGGCGGCGCCGCCGCCGGCACGCTGACTTTCATCGTGGGCGGCGAAGAAACCGCGTTGCAGCGCGCCATGCCCGTGCTGCAGAACATGGGCAAGAACATCTTCCATGCCGGCGCCGCGGGCGCCGGCCAGGTAGCCAAGATCTGCAACAACATGCTGTTGGGCATCCTGATGGCCGGTACGTCCGAAGCCCTGGCGCTGGGCGTGGCCAATGGGCTGGATCCCAAGGTGCTGTCCGACATCATCGCCAAAAGCTCCGGCCGCAACTGGGCTACTGAACTCTACAACCCCTGGCCGGGGGTCATGGATCACGCGCCGGCCTCCAAGGGCTATGCGGGCGGATTCGGCGTGGACCTCATGCTGAAAGACCTGGGCCTGGCCGCCGAGGCCGCCCTGGGCTCGCGTTCCTCTATTCCGCTGGGCGAACTGGCGCGCAACCTGTATTCGCTGCACAGCGCGGGCGGCAGCGGCAAGCTCGATTTCTCCAGCATCGTCAACCTGCTTGCCCAGAAGCCAGCATGAACCCCGCCACCGAGCCGGACGCCGCCCGGCAACGGGTGCATGACAGCTTTGCCCGGCAAACGGTCATGGCGGCGTTCGGTGCGCGCCTGGGGCGGGTGGAACCCGGCACGGTCGATATCGAACTGCCGTTCCGCCGCGACCTGTGCCAGCAGAACGGCTACCTGCACGCCGGCATATCCACCACCATCGCCGACAGCGCCGGCGGCTATGCGGCCTATTCGCTGTTCGACGCGGGCGAAGATGTACTGACGTCAGAATTCAAGATGAACTTCCTGGCACCGGCCGATGGCGAATACTTTCTTGCCACGGGCCGCGTGCTCAAGCCCGGGCGGCGCCTGTCGGTTTGCCAGGTGCAGGTGCAGGCCTACCGCGGGGGCAAGCCCACCCTGTGCCTGGTGGGCCTGATGACAGCAGTGCGGGTAACATCGCGCTAGCCTTTATTGTCTTTTCACACCGCGCAGCATGCCGTCCAAAGAACACCACCGCATTTTCCGCGCCGGATGGCTGCGCGCAGCCGTGCTGGGCGCCAACGACGGCATCGTGTCCACGGCCAGCCTGATAGCCGGCGTGGCGGCGGCCAGCGCCTCGCACGAGGCCGTGCTTACCTCCGGGCTGGCAGGCCTGGTGGCCGGGTCGCTGTCGATGGCGGCCGGCGAATACGTCTCGGTGCGCTCGCAAGCCGACACCGAGGCGGCCGACCTGCGGCTGGAACAGCGTTCGCTGGTGGGCAACTCGGCGCAGGAACTGCAGGAACTCACCGACATCTACGTGGGCCGCGGGGTTACGCCGCAGCTGGCGCGGCAAGTGGCCGAACAGCTTACCGGCTACAACGCGCTGGACGCGCATGCCCGCGACGAGCTGGGCATTTCCATCCATAACCGGGCGCGGCCCGTGCAGGCGGCCGTGGCATCGGCGGTGTCGTTTGCCACCGGGGCGGCCTTGCCCCTGCTGACGGCGGCTCTGATCCCGGTGGAAAGCATCGTGGCTGGCGTCACGGCCTCGTCCATGGTGTGGCTGGCCGTGCTGGGCGCTATTGCCGCGCAAGCGGGCGGGGCCCCGGTCTGGCGCGCCGCCTTGCGCGTGACCACGCTGGGCGGCCTGGCCATGCTGCTTACGGCAGGCGTGGGGGCCTTGTTCGGCGTGGCGGTGTAGCC
>NZ_JAJMLX010000472.1 GCF_020991325.1 Bordetella petrii
GCGCGTCATGGCCGAGCACCAGCCGGCCAAGGCCGCCGCGGCCGCGGGCAACTGGCATGGCGGCAGCCAGCCTGCCTGGGTGCTGTTCGGCTGGCCCGACAGCCGCACCCAGAGCAACAGGGCCGAAGTGGCCCTGGACGGGGTGGGCGGAGCCTGGCTGGGCCGCGACGCGCAGGGCCGCTACCTGGGCCTGGACAAATACTCGGGCATGCAGCCGCCGGTGCCGCTGACGTTCTGGTCGCTGCGCCTGATGCTGCTGCTGGGCCTGCTGATGCTGCTGGTGTCCTGCACCACCCTGGCCCTGACGGCCCGGCGCGGCATGGATCCCATGCAGTTGCCGCGCTGGTGGCTGCGCCTGATGGTGGGCATGCTGTACGCGGGCGGCCTGGCCGTGCTTGCGGGCGGGGTGTTCGCGGTGTCCGGCATGCAGCCCTACGCCGTCAACGCCACTATCACCCAGACCGAAGTCCTGGGCACGGCGGATACCTACACCTTGTCCGCCAGCCTGGCCGGCTATGTGCTGCTTTACGGCCTGCTGCTGGTGGCCTTCAACGGCATGCTGTTCCACGCCGCCCGCTACGGCGTGGTGCCCGTGCGCAAGCCCGGCAAGCCGGCCCCCTCCGTAGGATTGCAGCAATGATCGACATGCTGGCCGCTTCGTTGGGCGTGAACGCCAACGACCCCACCTTCTGGATGCCGCTGGTATTCATGTTGCTGCTGTTCCTGCTGATCGCCGGCGGCATCGTGCTGGACGGCTTCGACCTGGGCGTGGGCATGCTGCTGCCGTTCGCGCCGGCCGAAGAGCGCGGCCGCATGATGAGCCTGCTCAGCCCCTGGCGCGACGCCAACGAATTCTGGCCCCTGCTGGGCATAGGCTTGTTTGCCTCGGCGTTTCCCCTGGCCTGGGGCGTGATCTTCGGCAAGCTGTACGGGCCCCTGGCCCTGATGGCGCTGGGCCTGGTGCTGCGCAGCGTGTCGTTCGAGTTCCGCATCCGCGCCCGCGCCGAGCTCAAGCCGCGCTGGGTCTTGGGATTCTGGCTGGGGTCGCTGGCCACCGCGTTCGCGCAGGGCATGATACTGGGCCGTATCGTCACGGGTTACCAGACCGCCGCCGGCTATGGGTGGTTCTCGGTCATTATCGGCCTGTGCGCGGTGGCGGCCTATGTGCTGCTGGGCTCGGCCTGGCTGGTGATGCGCGTGGACGGCGAACTGCAGCGCCGCGCGGCGCGCTGGGGCCGCCACGCCATCCGCTGGACGGCGGTGGGCATGGCGGCCACGTCGGTCATGCTGGGCCTGGCCAATGCCGGCATTTTCTATAAATGGAGCAACGCCGGCGGGCTGGCCGTGGCGGTGGGGGTATGGCTGCTGATGCTGGCGTGCTTCGCCACCGCGGAACTGCTGTTGTCGCGCATTCCCGGACGGTCGGGCGCCTACAGCTGGCTGCCCTTCGTGCTGTGCGTGATCCTGTACGTGCTGATGCTGGCCGGCCTGGCCTACAGCCTGTTTCCGTACCTGATCCTGGACGACATGACACTGTGGGATGCCACCGCCTCGATCGGTTCGATGCGGCTGGTGCTGGCCGGCGCGGTGGTCGGCGTGCCCGTGGTGCTGATTTTCAATCTGCTGGCCTACCGGTCGGTGTTCGGCAAGGCGCCTCACGCGGGGGCCTGAACGGCCGGCCTCAGGCCGGCGCCGCCAGCGGCAAGGTGATGCGCACCAGCAGGCCGCCGCCGTCG
>NZ_JAJMLX010000473.1 GCF_020991325.1 Bordetella petrii
AGACCCACGGAGTGGCCTTCACGGGCGTCACCAACAGCCACCACTTCGGCGTGGCGGCCTACCACCTGGACGCGCTGGCGCGCCAGGGGCTGGTGGGCCTGGCCATGGGCAACTCGCCGGCCGCCATGCCGGCCTGGGGCGGCAGGCGTGCACTATTCGGCACCAACCCCATCGCGGCCGCGTTTCCGCGCCGCGACGGCGATCCGCTAATCATCGACCTGTCGTTGTCGGAAGTGGCGCGCGGCAAACTGATGGTGGCCGCCCGCGAAGGACGCGACATTCCCCTGGGCTGGGCGCTGGATGCGGACGGCAACCCCACCACCGACCCCAAGGCCGGCCTGGCCGGCAGCATGCTGCCCATGGGCGGCGTCAAGGGCGCCATGCTGGCGCTTATTGTGGAACTGCTGGCCTGCGCGCTGACCGGCGCGCATTTCGGTTTCGAAGCCGATTCGTTCTTCACCGAAGAAGGCAACCAGGCCCGCATCGGCCAGGCCTTCCTGGCCATCGACCCGGGCGCACTGGCCGGACGCGACGCCTACCTGGAACGCGTGGAAACACTGATAGGCGCCATGCTGGCCGATGGCGACGTGCGCCTGCCCGGCGCGCGCCGCGCCAGCCTGCAGCAACGCGCGCAGCAACAAGGCGTGGACATACCCGATGCCTTGCTGGAACAGCTGCGGCAGTTGGCGGCAGGCGGCTGACCCTGCGGCCTGGGGGCCCATGGCGCTGCCTTAGCCCCGCGGCGAGTTTGCGCCAGTACTGCCAGGTGTCCGGCTCCCGTCAGGGTGCCGGACACCGTACAACTGAGGCCGTCGTAGCGCACGACGGGGTCAGGCACCCTTGCGGGAGCCAGCCCCCCAGATACCATGAGTAGCGAACATTCAGTCAGAAGCTGCGCACCCCGGCAACCACCAGGGCCAGCCCCGACAGAGTCAGCAGCACCAGCACCAGGCGGCGGAACGTGACGTCGCTGAAGCGCCGGTATAAATGCACCCCCACCAAGGCCGGCACCAGCACGGCGATGCCGACGATGCCGAAAACCGGCGCCATGCGCGGGGTCAACAAGCCCGCGACCGCATAGCTGCCCAGCGTAATGCCGTGCATGGCCAGGTTGAAGCTCTGGAACACGGCTCGCTGCTGGTCGCGCGGCCAGCCGCGCAGCATGCACCACAGCGTCACCACCGGGCCCGGCAGGCCGCCAAAGCCCCCCATGATGCCCGACAGCCAACCCGCCAAGGCATCGGCGGCGCGGCCGCCCCGCGTGATACGCGGCAATTCCGACGCCAGCAGCATGGCCGGGCAATACACCATCAACACCAGGCCCACGCCGAAGCGGAACATGGCGGGGTCCACCCAGCGCAGCAGTGCCACGCCCAGCGGCACCCCTAGCAATCCGCCCAGCAGGAATGGCGCCAGCCTGCGCCAGTCGAAACCATGGCGCAACGAACGCACGGCCAGCAGTTGCCCGATCAGCGAGCCGAACACGACGGCAGGCGCCGCCATCGCGGGCGGCAGGGCCCATGACCAGAATGCCATGGCCACCAGCCCGAAACCGAATCCGGCCAGGCCCTGCACAAAGGCCGCGGCGCAAGCGCCGGCGGCCAGCAACAACCAGAGTTCCATAAGCTGCGCGGACGGTCAGCCTTGCCTGATCACCGGGGCGGGCAACCCCGCCAGCGCCACGTTCACGCACGTGGGCAGGCGCGCCTGCCGCGCGGCCAGCAGGGCCGGC
>NZ_JAJMLX010000474.1 GCF_020991325.1 Bordetella petrii
CGGCGGACCGCGCCACCTGTATGCCGGGCGGCAGCAGCGTGGCGGCGCCGCCTTGCGCCGGGGCGCCGGAATAGGCACGGTTCAGGTCGCGCTCGACCTGACCCAGCGTGCGCAGGATCTCGGCCTGGTCCTGCGACTGGTCGTTCAGCCAGTCGCGCGCCGATGACACGTTTTCCAGGCCCCGCCACGACAACAGGCTGACCAGCGCCATCAGCGCGATGGCCACCATCACCTCGATCAGCGTAAAGCCCCGCTGGCGCGCGGGGCGGGCAGGGCGGCGGCGCATCATCGGATCTGCGACACCAGGCCGGTCAGTTCTGCCAGCGTGGCGTCTTTCTGGCCGGCATCATGCACGCGCACCGTCACCTGGCGGAAATTGCGGTTCAGGGAATTGCGCACCTCGAGTTCGCAACGCAGGTCCAGCCTGCCTTGCGGACAGGGGGTGCTTTGCGTGCCGGCGCGCGGAAACGCCTGTTCCAGGCGCATCTGCGCCAGGGCGTTCTCGGCGGCAACCAGGGCCAGCATCTTGTTGCGGATGGCGCGATTGTTGTCCAGCATGACCTGGGTGGCGCGCATGGCCGCGCCCATCGCCACGGCAATGATGGCCAGCGCCACCAGCACTTCGATCAGCGTGAAGCCTTCCTGCCCGCTCGCCGGGCGGCGGCGTTTACTGGATTGCATAGCCGCCCGCCGCGTCGCGTTCGATGCGTACCGTGTCGCCGCCGGACGCCAGTTCCAGCACCAGCGGATCGCTGATCCATTCGGTGCCGAAAATGACGGGGCGGGCCGGGTCCAGGCGCATGGCCACCGGCGGGGCCCGCCAGGCCTGGGGGCGCAGCGCGGCATCCTGTTCGAAGCGGTCGGGCGCCTGCGGGCCGTCGTCTTGTGCGGACAGGCGCGGCGATCTGCCGCGGCGTTCGAATGACCAGCCCCGTTCGTCGGCGCGCCAGCGGATGACGCGGCCGTCGCTGCGCGCTTCACTTTGCGCGACCGCGAACGCGTCCACTAGGCGCTGCGCGTCTGACTGCAATGCACGCGCCGAAGAAGACGCCACCGACAGGCTTACCATGGACGCGGCGATGGCGATGATCGCCACCACCACCAGCATTTCGATCAGGGTGAAACCGCGTTCAGATGTCCCACGAACCGATGTCGGCATCGTCTTGCTCCCCGCCTGCCTTGTTGTCGGGGCCGAAACTGAACACATCGATCTCGCCCTTCACCCCAGGATTCAGGTACTGATACGGATGGCCCCAGGGGTCGTTGGGCAGGCGGTCCAGGTAGGGCCGCCAATTGCGCGCGCCCTCTGGACGTTGCACCAGGGCTTGCAAGCCCTGCGCCGTGGACGGGTAGCGGCCGTTGTCCAGGCGATACAGCTTCAGCGCCTGCATCACGCCGCTGATGTCTTGCTGCGCGGCGACGCGGCGTGCCTGGTCTGGCCGGTCCAGTACGCGCGGTACGACCAGGGCAGCCAGAATTCCCATGATCACGATCACCACCATGATCTCGATCAGTGTGAAGCCCTGTTGCCGGGCACGTGGCCGTTGAAGCTGACGCACGAACTTTCTCCGCGTAATGATGCAAAGCAGGCATGATGCGTCAGAAATATGACAGTAATACTGTCGCCACGCTATCAATCCGCCGGCACGATGCCCATGGGCGGGGCGGCATGCGCGGGCGCCGCCACGCGCAGGCGCGACCCG
>NZ_JAJMLX010000475.1 GCF_020991325.1 Bordetella petrii
CGGCGCGGCCGCGGCGGGGGCCGAGGGCACCGACGGCGTGGCGGCCGGTTTGTTGTCGGCTTGCTGCGGGGCCGACGATTCGCTGCTGCTGGCGGGCGGGGTGCCGAACAACGAGGGCTTGCCGGTATGGATTTGCCAGTTGTTCCACAGGAGCAACAGCGAGAAGGAGAAGATCATCCAGAGGATGGTTCGTCGGATATCCATGGTGCCTACGGTAGGTATACGGGCCGGCCTGGAACGGAACGGCAAACCCGCAAGTTTAGCGTCAATTGGAACCGCTGCGGCGCTGATGCGTGCAGCAGGCGGCCCCCTCGGAATGATGCAGGGGAGGAACCGGGTCGTGGCCGCCCGGCGCCCACGGGTGGCAGCGCCCGATGCGGCGCACCGCCAGCCAGCTGCCGCGCCAGGCGCCGTGCTGCTCGATGGCCTGGATGGCGTAGGCCGAACAGGTCGGGGTGTAGCGGCACTGCCGGCCCAGCCAGGGACTCAGGAAAAACCGGTAAAACCGGATGGGCGCGATGAGCAAAGCCTTGATCATGCTTTCACCCGAGCAAAGTGAGCGTCCACTTCGGCGCGCGCCGACCGCTTCAGGGCGGTCAGGGACGCGGCGGCCGGCTTGCTGTGCAACCGCACCACGTAGTCTTGCGGCGGCAAATGCTGGCGGCCGTGCCGGAAGGCTTCGCGGATGACCCGTTTCAGGGCGTTGCGCGTGGTGGCATGCGCGGCGAAACGCTTGGCGATGATCATGCCCAGGCGCGCCTGGGCAGCCTGGCCCTGGGGCAGGCTGTTGGGCGCGGCGCTGAGAATGAAGAAAGCCCCTCGGGCAAGCCGGCGCCCTTTCAGGGCAGCGGCGAACTCAGAGGGGCGATGCAGCCGCGCCTCGGGAGGAAGCGTGGCGCGCGGCATGAACGACCGGTGTGGCGATACGCGAAAAGCGGAAAGACCCGGTGCCGGCCTTAGACGGCCAGGCGCTTGCGGCCCTTGGCGCGGCGAGCGTTCAGCACGGCACGGCCGCCGCGGGTTTTCATGCGCACGCGAAAGCCGTGGGTACGCTTGCGGCGGGTAACGGAAGGTTGGTAGGTGCGTTTCATGGACGATCCACAAAAAGAACAACGTCAGAAGGGGCCTGCCCGACGGGTTCCCGGCCAGGGCATGCCCTGGCGCAAATAACGGCGGGGGCGGGCCCCGGCGTACATAAAAAGAACCTTCTGACAGACAGAATTCGGAAAAGCCCATCATTTCAGCAAGTTTTCTCTGCCTTGTCAAACAGTTACGCCCCGGCCTGGGGAACGTAACAGTCACTGCCTGTGGATAACCCACCCTCAGGCAAGGTAGAATCGAGGTTTGAACAAGAGCGACATGAAAGAATTCTGGCAGACCTGCGTCAGTCGTCTAGAGCAGGAACTCCCCCCACAGCAAATCAGCGCCTGGATACGGCCGCTGGTACCGCTTGCGTACGACGAGACGCAGGCCGTCCTACGCGTAGCCGCGCCCAATCGGTTCAAGCTGGATTGGGTGCGCAAGAACTTTTCTCATCAAATAGAGGCCCTGGCGGCCGAATGGTTCCAGCGTCCGGTGCAAGTGGCATTTGAACTGCCTGCCGGCAGCACCACGCCGCGCATCCCCGCCGCGCCGCGCGCCGCCGCTTCCTGTGCCGCCGCTACCATTTCACCACCCCCTTCTGCC
>NZ_JAJMLX010000476.1 GCF_020991325.1 Bordetella petrii
CCGGGTGGCCACCCAGGCGGTTTCCGAGGGCGCCAGTACGGCCCGTCCGGCACGGCGCCAGGCGGCGGTGCCGATTCCGCCCGCCGCGCCGGCTGGCCGCAGGAATGCGCCCGCCGACGACGATTGGGAATCTTTCTGATCACCGCCCGGCAACGGCAATGGGATGGCGAACATGGGTGTGAAATCGATTCTGGCAATTATGGGGTTGGCCTGGCTGCTGGCGGGCTGTTCCACATCGGGACGCAATTTCGATTCCAGCCAGCTGTCCATGCTGACGCCGGGTGTCTCCACGCTGGAAGAGTCCGCGTACGCGTTGGGCGCGGCGCCGGCGGTGCTGTACGGTCAGAGCGACGGCGGCACCTTGGCGTTGTGGTCGTTCAAGGCTTCGTTCGTGAATGACGGCTTGTACAGCCGCAAGCAGGCTTTGCTGCAGTTCGGCCCCGACGGCCGGCTGGTGCGCCTGGTGGATACCACCAATGTGCTGCTCGAGCCGTGGGAACGCCGGAAGTTGTTGGGCCCGTCGCCCGCGGGGCTGGATGGTCCGCCGGGCGCCGCGTGGACGTCACCGGCACAGGCCGTGCCTGTGCATTAACCGCCATGGTGCTGTCAGCCATGGCCTATCCGACGCCGGCATTCGCCGGCATGAGTGTTTTTCAGAATATTCCTGATTGACGGGGGGAGCGATGGAAGCGAGTTACGAAACCGGAACCAAGCCGGCGAAAAGCAAGAAACGGGCACGCGCGCCCAGGCAGAAGCGTTCATGGAAAATCCGCGACGCGCGGGTGGGTACGCTGCTGTTGGTGGTGATGGCGTTCTTTGCGCTGCTGATCGCGGTGGTGGGCGCCATGGCCGCGTACTTCCTGCAAAGTAATTACGAGGCGATCAGCAAGATCAACGATCTGACGGATCGCGCCAAGCAGGTGGAAATCATCAACAGCGACATGTTGCGCTCCCGCGTGGATCTGATGGTGGCCGCACGCTACCTGCAGGAATCGGGTTGGGGCAGCGGCGAAAGCTCGGCCAAGAACGCCAAAGAAGCCCTGGACGGCGCCACCAAGCGCCTGGACGGCGTGCGCCAGCGTTTCTCGGACTTCCAGCAGAACATGCTGGAAGACGATGCCGGCCGCCGGCTGTCCATGAATCTGGTGCGACGTTATCGCGCCTATATCGATGATGGCGTGGACACCATGGTAGAGGCGTTGCGCAGCGAAGACTATTCCACCTTCTACATGGTGAACAACGAATATGGCACGCCGCGCAGTGTCACCTTCATCGAGGCCATTTCCGAATTCAGCAATTACATTCAAGAGCAGCAAGCCGCCAATGTGGCCGCTGCCCAGACCAACTTCCAGCGTGCGGTGATCGCGGTGGGGGTGGCGGTGGCGATGGCGCTGCTGCTGATGCTGCTGGCGCGCCTGGTGTTCGGCCGTCTGGTGGTGCGTCCGCTGATCGAAGCCGGGCAGCATTTCGACAAGATTGCGGCGGGCGACCTGACGGCGCGCGTGGAGGTGCGCAACAACAATGAAATCGGCCAGCTGTTCTCGGCGCTGAAGCGGATGCAGGAGAACCTGGCGCGCACGGTGGCGCAGGTACGCCGGGG
>NZ_JAJMLX010000477.1 GCF_020991325.1 Bordetella petrii
GCCGCGGCGCCGCCCGCCATGGCCAGCGCGGCCGCCAGCCGCAGGAATCTATTCGACAAGCGTGCCTCCGTTGGTCGCGCGGTCGCCCAGATACTCGACCTTGATGATCATAGTGGCCTTCCGGGTGCCGCGGGCGTAGGTGCGCAGCAGGGGGAAGATGCGGCCTTCGACTTCGATGCAGCCATGGCTGTAGCCCTTGGTGGAATCATGCAGGTAGAACCCGCCGCGGATCGGCGCGCAGCGGTTGCGCGTAGCGGCATCGGCGGGTTCGAGCCGCGCCCGGTTGGAACCCCAATTGACCCAGAATTCCTCGCACTCGCCCGCCACGGGGCCACGCGGAATCGACTGTATGCCCCACGCCGGCTTCAGATTGCAGACGCCGCGGCCGTCGTCCTGGGCCGCTCCCTGGTCGGCCAGGTAGACCTTGTAGAAACCCGGCGGCACGGGCCCGCTTTCCGGCGTGCAGAACTCGCTGGGCACCTGGAACCCGGGCAGCCCGCTGGTGGCGCGAAAGTTGCCATGGCCGGGCCAGCGCAGCTGTTGCCCGTCGTAAATCATGTCATGCGTCACGAGTCGTCTCCTGTAATGGCTTGCGGGTCGCGGCCGCGCGGCGCGCACTTCGTTCACGTCCTTCGTAATCCAGCAGCAGGTCGCGGGCATCGCCCTGCTCGGGCCGGCGCTTGCCCAGCCACGACGACAGGCCCAGCGGCTGCCGCATGCCCAGCTTGATGCCGCGCACCTCCTGCCGCTTCAGCACGGGCCGCACGTCCCAGGCCAGTTCCACACCGATGTAGTCGCGCACCCAGTGCGTCAATTGCCGCGCGCGCGCGCCGCCGGGCAGGAAGCTGGCATAGTCGGCCCGGCCCAGCGGGCCCAGCTCGATGCGGAACTTGTGCTGGGCGTCGCGCACGGCGTTGCCCAGGATCGTGTCGCGGCCCAGTCCCAGCGCACCGCCCAGTCCCAGGCGCTGCGACGGTTCCAGGCGTATCCATTGCGGCACGAACTCGGCAATGCGCACGGGCACCGAGAAAAAATTCTGCAGGATCTGCTTCAGGCCCTCGGGATTGCGCGTCTGCCGCAGCAGATGGCCCGCCATGTAGAACTTCGCATGGTCCATGACCGTATCGCGCCGCAGCATCGACGGCACCCCCATGTGCAGCAGGCTGGCCACATAGCGGGTGAAACGTTCTTCCTTGCGGTCCAGGCTGACGGTGCTTTGCGCATCGGCCCAGGCCCGGTAGAACAGCAGGATCAGGCGGTGATGGAATACGTCCGCGAACGCCGACAGCGTGTTGTCGCCGTAATGGTGCATGCGTTCGCGCGCGTATTCGGTCAGGTGCAGGGGCAAGGGGCCGTTGGGCCCGAACAGTCCGAAGCTGTATATCGACAGTTCGGGCGGCCGTCCATTGCGCGCCGGCCGTGCGGCGGCCAGCGTCGAGGGCGCGAAGGCCATCGACGGTTCCTGGCGCAGGCGCACGGGCTCGTTGCGCGCCACGGTATCGCGGCGCCAGCTGGAAGACGTACATAACGGGCATGCCGACCTTGCGCTGCTGGTGGGGCCGCTTTACGACGCGCGC
>NZ_JAJMLX010000478.1 GCF_020991325.1 Bordetella petrii
CCACGCCGCCGCCCGCGGTCGCCACGGCCATCCTGGCCGAACGCGAGCGCGTGCGGCAATTCGTGCGCCAGCTGGATCAGGAGGGGTCGTACGGCAATGTGCTGCACCTGGGCATCGGCGGCAGCGACTGGGGGCCGCGCATGGTCACCCGCGCGCTGCGCCACTGCGGCCTCAGCCGCAATATCCAGTTCGCGTCGAATGTGGATTCGCACGCGGTAGCCGATGCCATCGGCCAGCTGGATCCGCGCGACACCCTGGTCATCGTGGCGTCCAAGTCGTTCACCACCACCGAGCCGCTGGCCAATGCCGAAGTCGCCATGAACTGGCTGCGCGAAGCCGGCGTGGCGGATCCCATCAAGCACGTGGTGGCGGTCACAGCCAATGTCGACGCGGCGCTGGACTTCGGCATCGAGCCGGACCGGATTTTCCGCTTCTGGGACTGGGTGGGCGGCCGTTATTCACTATGGTCGGCCATCGGCCTGCCCATCGCCCTGGCGCTGGGCAGCGAGGCCCTGGACCAGCTCCTGGCCGGCGCCGCCGCCATGGACCAGCACTTCCTGCAAGCCCCCCCGCGCGAGAACGCGCCGCTGCAAATGGCCCTGTCGGGCCTGGCCAACCGCAGTGTGCTGGGCTATGCCACGCTGGCCATCACTCCCTACGATTCTCGGTTGCTGCACCTGGTGCCCTGGGCCCAGCAGCTGGAAATGGAATCGCTGGGCAAGGTGGCCACGCGCGACGGCACGCCCACGGGCGTGCCCACCGGCCCCGTGGTATGGGGCATGCCGGGCACCGACTGCCAGCACACGTTTTTCCAGTGGCTGCACCAGGACACCACGGGCGCCCCCGTGGACTTCATCGTGTGCGCACAGCCCGACCATGCGTACGCGCGGCATCACAACATGTTGATCGCCAACTGCCTGGCGCAGCGCTCTGCGCTGCTGCGCGGCAAGTCGTACGAAGAAGCCCTGCAGGAAAGCCGGGCACAAGAAACGGATCCGCAACGCGCGGAATTGCTGGCGCGCCATCGCGTACACCCCGGCGGGCGGCCATCCAACCTTATCGTGCTGCCACGCCTGGATGCCTATTCACTGGGCGCGCTGCTGGCGCTGTACGAACACAAAGTGTTTGCCCAGGGCACGCTATGGGGCATCAACCCATTCGACCAATGGGGCGTGGAATTCGGCAAGCTGCTCGCCAGGCGCATCATCCACGAACTGGATGCCCCGCCGTCCGAACAGCCCGGCGACCAGGACCCTTCCACCCGCTACTGGATCAACGCCCTAGCGCGGCGCAGCTGAAACCCGCGCGGAACCGGCACCGGTCGACGGCCGCATCGGGCACGGATCCAGTCAACCAGGTTTCTGACGCCCTCTTTGCAGAGATATGGCCGGGTGTCAGGCGCCAGGCTGCCGCAGCAGCGCCGCGTAAATATCCAGGTGCTTGCGGCACACGTCTTCGATATCGAACTCTTGTTCGGCCAGTTCGCGGCCGGCCGCGCCCATGCGCCGCCGCAGGGCGGCGTCGGAGGCCAGGCGTCCGATGGCGTC
>NZ_JAJMLX010000479.1 GCF_020991325.1 Bordetella petrii
ATCCAGCACTTCGTGCAGATGCATGACGGGCGTCACGCAGCATTGCGTGCCCTGCAATTTGTCGCGCCACCAGGCGATTTCCTGTACCGCTTTCACTTCGAGCTGTACGGCATGCCGCGCTTGTGGGCGCGCTGGCTGGTGGGCGCGGCCACCATGTTCATGCTGGTGGCCATCATCAGCGGGGTGATTACCCACAAGAAGATCTTCACCGACTTCTTCACCTTCCGCCCGCGCAAGGGCCAGCGTTCCTGGCTGGATGGCCACAATGCCACCGCGGTGCTGGCCCTGCCCTTCAATTTCCTGATCACGTTCAGCGGCCTGCTGCTGCTGATGTACCAGCTGATGCCCTGGGCCGTAGACGCCGCCTACCAGGGCGATGCACGCGCCTTCTTCAGCGAGCGGCGCGCACACCCCGCGCAGGTGTCCGCGCCCGCGCACCCGGTGCCGGTCCAGGCGCCATCGGCCGATGCCCTGCAGCGCATGCTGGCCGATGCGTCGGCGCTATGGGCCGGCAATACCGTGGGCAGCCTGGCGGTGAACCGGCAGCAGGGCATGGCCCGCACCGTAGACCTGCGCGAAGCCCATGGACACAGCCTGGTCGACCGCGGGCAGTCCCGCCGCGCCACATACGATGCCGTCACGGGCGACCGCCTGCAGGCGTCTCCCGTCCCGCAGCCGGGCGCGGCGGCGGGGGTGTACAACGTATTCACCAGCCTGCACCTGGGCCGCTTCGCCGACCCGCCGGTACGGTGGCTGCTGTTCCTGTCCGGGCTGGTGGGCAGTTTCATGGTGGCCTCCGGCATGGTGCTGTGGGTAGTGAAGCGCCTGCCTGAACGCAGGAAACTGGGCGCTACCCCGCGTGGGCACCGCCTGGTCGAAGTGTTTAACGTAGCCGGGTTGGCGGGCCTGTTCCTGGCCGTGGCGGCGTACTTCTGGCTGAACCGCCTGGTGCCCGCTGCGCTGGATGGCCGGGCAAATTGGGAAGTACGCGGGTTTTTCATTGTGTGGCTGACCACCCTGCCGTATGCCGCGCTACGCCCGCACCGCCGCGCCTGGATCGAGATCCTGGCGGCCAGTGCCGTGGCCTTGCTGCTGCTGCCGGTACTGAACGGCCTGACCGGCGGCCTGGCCCTGCCCCACAGCCTGGCGCGCGGCTTATGGAGCGTGGCGGGTTTCGACCTCTCGGCCACCGCCCTGGGTGCATTGCTGGCCTTCTGCGTGTACAAGCTGCATCGGCATGCGCCTGCCGGCAGGACAGCCCCCCACGCGGTACCGGCGCGCCGCCCCGCAGCGCCTGCGGGTATCCAAGGAAAGTGAACAAGATGTCGATGTGGATCAGCCTTGCCCTGGCGTTTCCGGCCTTCGCCGCCCTGGCCCTGGCCATGCCGCGCCATCAGGAAGAAATACTGGGCCGCGAACTGGACGCGCGGGCCCGGCATGGCTGGCGCGCGCGCATTTGCCACGGGCCCGCGGGGCCTGTATGCCCTGCTGGCCGGTGACGGCCCCATCGAGGCCTTG